>CAYSDO010000224.1:0-7439 GCA_964429665.1 uncultured Bifidobacterium sp. | reverse complement strand
ACCAGTGGGCAGATCATTCCTGAACGACCAGTACAGCCCCAGACCGCTCGCCGCAGTTGCCACGAGCCAACCCACGAGCAGCCGCATTGGCAACGAACTCACAAGAAACGTCGCGCTCGCCGCAGGCACGATGAGATACGAGAACACCATGAGGACGCCGCCGACCTGCACGAAGCTCGTCACGATCAAACCAAACAAAGCGTAGAACAGAAAATCCCAGAAACGAACATTCAGGCCGCCTTGATCCGCGTGTTCGTGGTCAAACGAGAGCTGGATGAATTGCTTTCTGAAAATAAAATGAACCACGGCGATGGCTGCGTAAAGTGCAGCAGTTTTCCCAATCTCCATCGGCGTTACGGTGAGTAAATCGCCAACGAGTGTGCGCTGCAATTCCTCTTTGCCGTGGGGGCTTTTGCTCATCAACAGAATTCCCGCTGCTGCTGCCACTACGTAGATGATACCGATAAGCGCCTCCTGCGGCACCTTCGCGTGTTTTGAGGAACGAGTGAAAGTGAACACCAGCGCGCCTGCCAACGTGAAGCCAAGTGACCAGAAGTAATTGTGTGGATCATCCGGCTCATGACCGAGGTACAAACATACGCACGTGCCTAGCGTTGCGACCTGAGCGAGTGCAAGGTCCACGAAGATGACTTCGCGCTTGATGATGTGAAGACCGTAATACACAAGGATGCCGGGTAACAACAGGCACGCCACCAGCGGCCATTTCATTACAGATAAGATTTCAGTCATAATTTCGTTTTGTTGCGACACTCGCCCTCACCCCGACCCTATCCCCCCTGCGGAGAGGGAGAATCATTTCCCGCTTCCCGCAATTTCGTGTGGCGGGATTGGGGAGCGGCGCACCCGCTAAACAGCGAGCGCCGCTGCCTGTTCCCTCTCCCCGGGGAGAGGGTTAGATTGAGTGCGAGGGTTCACTACTTCACTTCGTTTCTCCCAACGCCTTCGCCAAAGAATTCACCAAATAATCCAACAGCGCGATGTAGCTGTCCGTTCCCTTCACGCCACCGGGCATTTGCGCCACATCCAATACCTTGGCATCGGTACTGCGTGCCACAGTCTCAGCGGTTTTGCGGTTGAGGTATGGATCAACAATGATCACCCGTGCGCGTTGCTCTTTCATCATGGCAATCACCTCTGCGAGATGCGCGGGCGATGGCGGAATACCTGGCTTCGGTTCGAGAAACAAATCCATCTCCAACCCGAACCGCTCGGCAAAGTACGGCCATGACTTGTGGTAAGAAACCACTTTAAAACCCTTGAATGGCGCGAGCTTTGCCTGCCACTCGACAAGTTTGTCGTCGAGGGTGCCCGCGAATTTTTTCCCGTTTGCACGAAACGCTTCCGCCGAACTCACGTCCAAACTCGCAAAGGCATCGGCCAGATGCATGGCGATGATCTTCGCGTTCACCGGATCAACCACGAAATGCGGATTGCCCATCGGATGGATGTCGCCTTCCGCGCGCGTCAACTGTGACGGAACTTCCAACATGTGAACGCCTTCGTTGCACAGGATGCGTCCCGGCTGACCTGACGCCAGTTTCGGATTGCGCGCGCCTGTGAGCAACGACGGCAGCCAGCCGATTTCCAACTCAGCACCACCTTCGATCAATGCGTCTGCCTTGTTGAGCTTCACGATGAAGCTGGGTTTCGCGTCCACGAAATGTGGGTCTTCCGTGGGCCGCGCGAGCGTGGTGATTTCAACTTTATCGCCGCCGACCTCTTTCGCGATTGCCGCAAGGTCTGGGGTGGTGACAACGATGTTAAGCTTTGCCTGCACGCCGAGAGCGAGCAGGAATCCAAGAGTTCCGAGCAATGGTTTTTTCATAATTCGATTCGTGTTGATTCGTGAAGTGCGTGTCTCAGAATTTATGCGCAGCGTGGGCGCCCAGCAGGAATTCAAACTGCAACCACACCGAGTGATCCACTCCGAAACCGTCACGGTCGTCGTAGTTGTATTGCAACCGGAGTTTCGAGAACTCGCTCGGGTACCATGTCAAATTCGGCGAAATACGCCAGCGCATCGCGCGTTCGGCATCCGCACCGTACAAATTTTCGTACGCCCCCAATTCTGAGTGCGTGACATAATCTCCCCTCAGACCAACAACCCAGCCGGGATGGAAACCGTAAAGAAGTTGGGAATAGAATCCCCAATCCATGAGTGTTTCGCGCGGGACAAAATCGGCCACCGAGTCGCCTGTCAGATCAAGTGTTGTCGAAGCGCCTGCCTGATAGCGACGCAGCATCGTCTCCGTCTGCCAGCTTACGAACGGGAAACCCGCGTGCGCGTTTGTCGGTTTCCATTTCCAATAAACGTCCATACCATAAATCTGCGTGTCGGTATCCGTGCCTGAACCGTTCGGCCCGAACGCCGCTGAAGCTCCGGCAAGCAGCGTTTGCGTATCCGACAAATCAAACGAAGCCGCATAGCGCGTCGAGTAAAGGAGATCTCCTACGGTCTTCACGCGACCCTGAGTGTTGACGCGACCGAGAAAACCTTGTCCACCGTGATCGTCGCGGAATCCATTCGCTGTGCCGCCCTGACTGTTTTGCACGCCAAAGAAGAGTTCAGAATAAAATGGCGTCGGCACAAGCCATGAAAATCGCGCTCCAGGATTACGGATGCCATCCTCGCCGAGCAGGCGACCGCTCACCAGTGGCGCGTCCACAAAGCCCCACGAGTGCGGATGCTGTGTGTTGATGCGACCGAACTCGGTGAGGTATTGTCCTGCCCGGATCTGAAAATTGCCCGGCAGTGAAACCGTTTCCAACCATGCCTCCTCCAATTCAATGAACGACTCGCCGCCGGAGTCCAGTTGGAAAACGATGTTCGCATTGCCGCGAAAGTACGGATCCACCGCGCCTTGCAAATTCAACTCCGCGCCTTGCACGGTAAAACCGCGTTGATTCGGATCGTGCCCGCCGAGTTGCGTGCCTCCTTCAATATCGCTCGCCGTTGAACCGCCTGCTGCAAACGTCGCAACCATCCCAATGTCCATGTACGCTCCTCCTTTGGACAAACGCACGGGATCGGATGGCTTCCATGTGCTGGCCGCTGAAGGAACAGCTTCAGCTATCATTGGCGCTGGCACAGCAGGTTTTTGCTCGATGCTGACAAGCTTCTGTTCGAGCGCATGCATCCGCTCGCGCATTTCACGGAGTTCCTTTCGCAGCTGCTCGACTTCGTTTGTTTGCTGCGCGCCGACCGCACCAACGGCCAGACCTGTCACAACCGAAATAACCGACCACTTCAAAATGTTTTGCTTCATAAAAGTTTCTTCCTAAGATTTACCGGCACATCACAAAGTGGACATGCCATAGCTAAAAAGGGTTGAACGAATCCCGCCCACACGGGCCGGACCAACGACAAAGAATCAAGACTGGGAAGAAACGGAAGCAGGCGGACCACGGGTCGGAGCAACCAAAAAGTCGATCGAACGCGGCTGAGTGGTTTGGAAGCAAGGAAGTGTCCAAGCCACGGACAACAAAGCGAAAACTTCTAACACATGGACAACCGGAGCATCCATCTGTCCTTTGGCAACGGTACAAATCGCGCAGGGAGCGTGATTGTGGGATGTGTCGTCGTGAAATTTGAGATGCAGACCATAACTCGCCGTTGCCAGCGACATCAGTAAAACCAAGGTCGCCATGAAGCCCGCCATAGCAGGTCTGACCAAACTGGGTTTTAACTGTGAGACCGTGTGCATCTGTAATGATTTCAGCAAAGCCAGTGCCGCAGCACAAGGCTTTTGCGGGCCTAATCTACACTGACGCCAACTCCGAGGTCGGAAACAAACCTGATACCTTTCCCAAGTTGAAAATGAAGGCCAATTTATTCTCCTGTCACAAGGCAGTCGTTACAGGCACTCCCCCCCCCCGCACCGTTCTGTCTAAGCAGACAATGTCGGTGGTGACCCTGGCACATTCGCGACATTGGCCTGAGCCATAATAGCAATATCCATGGTTTCACTCTTCGTGTGGGGCGCGTCTTCTTCCGCGTCCACGGGATTCGCCATCGGAGTTTCCAGGCTCATCGGCGTCGTGCCGGTTTCCGTCACCGGTTGGTCGCCGGCCTTGTGGAATTTCACGCTCACGATCTTGCTCACGCCGTGCTCTTCCATCGTCACGCCGTAAAGCACGTCGGCCATGCCGATGGTGCGTTTATTGTGCGTGATGATGATGAATTGTGAGTGATCAATGAACCGTTGCAGCACGCGGATGAAGCGGTTGATGTTCGATTCGTCCAGTGGTGCGTCCAATTCGTCCAGCACGCAGAACGGACTCGGCTTCACCTGATAGATCGAGAACAGCAGCGACACCGCCGTCATCGTCTGTTCGCCACCGGAGAGGAGCGTGATGGTCTGCAATTGCTTGCCCGGAGGTTTCGCCACGATATCGATGCCGGATTCGAGCACGTCGTTTTCGTCGGTCAAAATCAAATCGGCTTTGCCGCCGCCGAAGACCTCGGTGAACATCAGACGGAAGTTGTCGCGAATCTGCGTGAAAGTCGTCAGGAACATCTCCTTCGTCTGCGTGTTGATGCGGTTGATGACTTCCAGCAACTGCGCCTTGGCCGACACGAGATCGTTGTGCTGCGTGGTGAGGAATTGATGCCGCTGCTCCGTCTCCTCGTATTCTTCGATGGCAACGAGATTCACCGGGCCGAGCTCATCCAACTTGCGCTGCAATTCTTCCACTTGCTTCGCCACGGCATCCCAATCCGTGCCCGCACCGCTTTGCGCCATCTGCTCAGGCGTGAGCGTCTCAACTTTCGCTGGACCTTCGTCCGCGTAAGTGATGGTGATGCACTCGCTGCGCACGTCGTCGAGATTGAGATGATACTTCTGCTGGATGCGCTCGCGGAGGTTCTGCGCGGACATGTTTTTCTGCGCCAGTTCAACTTCAATCGTGCTGCGCGATTCCTGCAACTGCGTCAAGCGCCGGCGCTGCTCACGCAACGATTCATCGCGCGTATGCACATCCGCTTCCTGCGTCTGCTTGCGCGCGAACAATTCCGCCGCCTGCGCGTTCACTTGTTCGCGGTCGTGGGCGAGGCGCTCAATCTTGCTCTGCGAATCGGCGATCTCCGATTCCGCCTGCGCCTTGCGCGCGATGAACGACGAAATCTCGCCCTTGCGCTGCTCGATGATCTGCGCCAGTTCGCGCACGCGTTGTTCGAGCGATTGCACCTGCTGCCGGAACGACGCGGACATCTGCTCCTCGGTCGCGAGCGAAACTTTGCTTTCGGTCAACGTCGCCGTCGCCGTGTCGCGTTGCTGGCGGGCGGTTTCAAGTCCGGTTGTAAGCGTGACGACGGTTTCCTGTGCCGCATGTTCCTTGGTCGCAAGGATGGTGGCGCGCTCGACGAGTTGCGTGCGCTTGTCGTTGCCTTCCTTTTCCTGCGCCGCGAGGCTCGTCACTTCATAGACGACCGTTTCAATCTTCTGGTGCAGCAAGCGATTGGAATTCTGCAACGCATTGAACTCCCCTTCGCGCGTGGCGATAGCCACTTCCTGCTGACGCAATTCCGTCTGCGCTTCCTGCAAGCTCGCCTGCAATTCCGTCTGTTCGCTCAAGAGCGCGCCGCGCTTGCGACTCGCTTCAGCAACTTTCTCCTGCAAGTCCGCCACGCTCGCCTGTAATTCCGTGATCTGATTCTTACGACCGAGAATCGAGGACGGCGCCTTGCTGTTGCCGTTGCCATTGAGATAACCGCCGGTGTAAATGCCGTGGCGATTCAACAAATCCCCGCTGAGCGTCACGAAATCGCAGCCCGCGTGACCGTTCTGAATTTGCGCCGTCGCCGTGGAAAGATTGCCCGCGATGAATGTCCGACCGAGCAGCGACTTCAACAGCGTCTCCACTGACTCATCCGTCTTCACCACGCTCAACGCATGAACAATCTCGCCTTCGCCAAGAACCTTGTCAGACAGAGCGCCAGTCGCTGGAGACATTTCTCCCGTGAACGAAAGCTGGCTGTCGTCGGTATGTTTGATGGACAACGCCGCCACGCTCGCACGACCGGCCTTGGTGTTTGCGAGATCGGAAAGAATCTGCTGCGCCGCCTCGGGCTGCTCGGTGAGCACGAGTTGCAGGTTGTGACCGAGCGCGTTTTCAATCGCGATGACGTATTGATCCGGCACGCGGATGCGATCCGCGAGCGAACCGATGACCGACTGCGACTTGCGCAACGCCGCCACCGCGCCCGCACTGAAACCTTCGTGCGAACCCTGAAGTTGTTCGAGCACGTTGAGCCGCGAACGCTTCTCCGCCTGTTGCTGCAACAGCTTGTCCTGTTCGGCGCTGGATTGTTGCAACTCCGTCTGAAGCTCCTTCAACCGCGCCTGCCGCTGCTCCACCGAACCACGCTTCGTCGCCACGCTCAATTTGTCCGACTCCACGTTCGCCGAAAATGCGGCGAGACGGGTTTCGAGTCCGCTGCGCTCTTCTTCCAACTGGATTTTCTCGGAGGAAAGTTTTTCGAGACGCACGACGTTGCCCTGCTTCTGCAAGTCGAGCGCGTTGATTTCGTTGCGGACGCGGGTCAAATCCTGCGCGGCAGCAAAAGCATCGGACTGCGCCTGACGCAATTGTTCCTGCCCGCTGCGAATTTCGTTCTCGATTTGCTGCAACGCGGCCTGACGCGTCTTCAATTCTTCGCGATGCGTAGCGAGCGTCGCTTCCGATGCAGCCAAACGCTCTTTCACGGAAGCCAATTCGTTCGACGCAAAACCGCGACGCTCTTCCGCTTCGGAGATATCCGACATCGCCTTCGTGTTCTGCGACGCGAATTCCGCGAGGCGTTCCTCGTTGAACTGCACGCGGCTCTCGTGGCGATCAATCTCGCTCTTGAGTTCCTGCCCGCGCTGTTGCGTGACACTGATCTCGTGTTCGAGTTCGGAGAGACGTTCGCGCAATTGCCCGATCTCGTCCTCGAAGCGCAACACATCCGCCGAACCGGTTTCAATTTCGTTGCGGAGATTATCTGCCGCCGTCTGACGATCACGAATCTCACCGAGCAACACGTCGAGTTGATGCCGCGCGAGTTGCGTGTCGAGATGTTGCAGTTCGATCTGAATCTGTTTGAAGCGGCGCGCCTTGCCCGCCTGCCGTTGCAGCGAACCGATCTGACGTTTCACTTCCTTGATCAGGTCCTGTACGCGCAAAAGATTTTGCTCCGTCGCCTCCAGCTTGCGGAGCGATTCGCGCTTCTGTGATTTGAACTTCGTGATGCCGGCGGCTTCCTCGAAAATTGTGCGACGATCTTCGGGCTTGGTCGAGAGGATCGCCGTGATGTTGCCCTGGGCCATGATCGAGTAACTCGTCTTGCCCATGCCTGTGCCCATGAACAATTGCTGCACGTCCTTGAGGCGGCACGGAGTTTTGTTGATGAAGTATTCGCTGCCGCCGTCGCGGAAGAC
>CAYSDO010000223.1:0-7508 GCA_964429665.1 uncultured Bifidobacterium sp. | reverse complement strand
GTGATTTCGCTCCCCTGCCCGGTTGTCACGGTCAACACCTCGGTTGCACTGCAATCAATCTTCCTCAAATCCACAACGCCAGCCATCGGCGAACAGCCGAACTCAAGAATGAAACGCAGCGCGGCCTTCGCTGTCGGAGACTCCACTGCGCGCCCGGGCAACAGTTCCGTTTGCTTCAACCCTCCCAGCGTGGGTAGAGAATCATCGGCATGTCCAGGCTGCACTGTGCGTTGACGCGGATCCAGCGGGATGAGCACGTACCCCTCGGGGTCGAGGTGGAAAACGTCAAACTGCATTCCACCGCCTGGCTTGGGCCGGGACAGGACAACCTGCGCCACAGCCTCGCGCTCTGTCACGCGGATGCGCAACGTGCGCGGCAGGACGCGTTCCACGGACACCATCGAGAGTTGCGGCGTCATTTCCAGATCGCGTTTCACCCGGGCCAGATCAAGCGCGAGGAGATTTTGACCCGGCTTCACACCGGCCCAGCGACGGATAAGTTCGGGTGAAATCGAGCCGTCGGATTGCGCCTCAATGGTTGTTATCGCGAAAGTCGGGTTCTGATAAACCATCCGGTTCAAGACCCACTCTCCTGTGCGCCAGACAAGATAGGTACCCAGAGCCGCTCCAAACAGCACGCCAAGCACACGCGCCGTCAGCCGCAGCCGGGAACGACGCACCTGATCGGACCGCAGCCTCACGTCCAGGACGTGAATCTGTCCCAACCGGCGATTCTTATATTTTTTCCGCGACCACATCTTTCAATTCAAAATACCCGGACCTGTTACTAATTCTTCGCCCGCTTCAATGCCAGTAACACCATCTGCTCGCACAGTTCCGCATAACCAATTCCCGCAGCCGCAGCCGCCTTCGGCAACAGGCTGGTCTCCGTCATGCCGGGCAGCGTGTTGACTTCCAACACCACCGGCCTTCCATCTGCACGGACCATCACGTCCACCCGCGCGTAATCCCTCCCGCCAATCGCCCGGAAAGCGCCGAGCGCGGCTTCCTGCACGCGCCGCGTAGTCGCCTCATCGAACGGCGCAGGGCAAAAGTATTCCGTGGAGCCGACGCTATACTTCGTGCGGTAGTCGTACACACCAGCCTTGGGCCGCACCTCGACAATGGGCAGCGGCTTGTCCTCAAGAATTCCAACAGTACACTCGCGACCGATGATCTTTTCCTCGACCAGGACCTGCGTGTCATGACGCAGCGATTCCGCCAGCGCCACCGGCCATTCCTCGACACGCTCCACAAACTGCAAACCGACGCTCGACCCCTGCCGCACCGGTTTGATGACCATTGGCGGATTCCAACCCATCGGCCATGGCGTCTTGGCTGTTTCTACAACCAGCGAACGCGCCGTTGGGACACCCACCGCCACGCAACGCTCCTTCGTCAACACCTTGTCAAAAGCAATCCGGCTCGACTCGGCATCGCAACCCGTGTATGGGATCTGAATCTTTTCCAGCTCGGCCTGAACCGTGCCGTCCTCACCATACGTTCCGTGCAACGCGAGAAACACCACCTCGGTTCCCGATGCAAGCCGCCACACGGACTTTTTCGGGTCCAACTCGAACACCTTGTGCCCACGAGACCTCAAGGCAGCCGCTACAGCCGCGCCCGAGGCCAAGGAGACTTCCCGCTCCGCACTCGGCCCGCCAAGCATGACCGTGATATTAAGTTTATGTGACATCTCAGTTTCCAAGACAGAGCACCTCGCTCCGCGCCCTGCCTGCCAGCCCTAATCCACTCCCACAATTTCCACTTCAGTTTGCAATTCAATCTTTCGTTCGCTCCACGCCCGCGCCTTGATCAATGCCGCCAGTTCCAAAACATCGTGCGCCGTCGCATTGCCGGTGTTGACGATGAAGTTGCCGTGCTCTTTTGAAACCATTGCCCCACCAACCCGCGTTTCCTTGAAGCCCAGCTCCTCAATCAACTTGCCCGCCGGTGTCGTCGCGGGGTTCTTGAACATGCAGCCCGCGCTCGGCATCGAGGGCTGTGACTCCCAGCGCTTTTCACTGAACGTATTCATTCGTTGTTCGACTTCGGCGCGCGTTGCAGCCCGGCAACGAAAGACAGCACCGAGCGCGATGTGATCCTTCAACAGCGGACAACAACGATACTCGACCGGAATTTCAGCCGCCGTCAGCTGGCAAACCTGCCCGGCGCGATCCATCACGCGAACCGATTCAATCACGTCAAACATTTGTCCGCCCATGGCCCCTGCGTTCATCCGCAGGGCGCCACCCACGCTGCCCGGAATACCTTCGAGAAATTCCACACCTGCAAGCCCGGCGCGTTTCGCATCCACGGCCACTTGTTTCAACTTCGCTCCTGCGCCGCAACGCAACCGCTCGCCTTCAATTTCCACACGGCTGAAATCTTGTGACGCCAGACAGATCACTACGCCACGAAAACCACCATCGCGAACGAGCAGGTTCGATCCCCGACCCATCACAAAAAGCCTCAGCCCGCGCGCGTGACAAAACTCAACCGTCACCGCGAGATCGTTTTCGTTCGCCGGCTCGACGTAAACATCCGCGGGCCCGCCGACACGCAACGTGGTACGTTTGGCCAGCGGCTCATCGCGACGCACCACGGCAGCCGCAGAGAGAATCCGGGCGAGCTCAACCGCCGGATTCACGCTGGATGACTTCGGGACTTCCATGATGTCTCCTGTTATGGTCATGCGGAAGTGAAACACCCAAACACCCAAAACACCCAAATACCCAATCCGCCACGAAGCACAGCTTGATGTTTGGTGCTTGAAGATTCTCTGGAGCTTGGAGCCTGGGGCTTGGAGCTTTTTCCTTCTCCTCTCTCAATCGCACCGTCGCCTTCCATAATCACACGCATCATCGTCCCGGCAATTTCGCGGGCCGCATCCGGCGCGTGCCACTGCGCGAGCGCCGACTGGATCGAACTTCTTGCCCCGTTGTTTTCAACGAGATCAAGCACAAGGGTGGCGACGATTTCCGGCTGCGCCTCCTTCTGTTCGAGCAACCGCGCCGCGCCGCTGTTTGCGAACGCGTGCGCGTTGTGAAATTGATGATTGTCCGCCGCGTGAGGAAAAGGCACGAGCAGCGAGGGCAAACGCATTGCAGCTATTTCAGCCAGTGATGAGGCCCCGGCGCGGCTCACACACGCCGTCGCCGCCCCCATTGCCACCGCAAGGTTTTCCATGAACGGTTGAACGATGGCTCGAACGCCAAGCTTGTCGTAAACCGCCGCAACTTTTGTCACGTCCTTCGGCCCGGTGAGATGAACCCATTGCCAGTTCAGACCGCGTTGCACAAGCAAAGGCAACGCAGCCAGAATCATTTCATTGATCCCGCTCGCACCCTGGCTGCCGCCGATCACAAGCAGAACCGGCTTCCTCGGATCAAGCCCCAGCGCCTGACGACATACCGCTGAATTGTGGTTTTGGAATTCAGAGCGAACGGGAGTACCGGTGACGAAAACCCTCTTTGCTCCGAGCAAAGCTCCCGCCTGTTCGAAGCCGACGAAACCACATTTGATAAAACGCGCGAGCCAGCGGTTGGCGCGACCAGGAATCGTGTTGGATTCGTGAAGGAATGTTTTGGCGCCAAGCAGTCGGGCAGCCAGCACCGGAGGAGCACTGGTGAATCCACCCATCGCGAGAACGGCATCAGGACGGCGCTGTTTGAAAAGTTTTCTGGATGCCCGGAATGAATTCCAGAATCCACGCAGGAATGCGAGACGGTTTCCATTCTGAAGCGCAACTGCGGGGAGCGTGAAAACCTGCATGCCACGCGCCGATTTCACAGCCTGTTGATCCACATCCTTGGGCGATACCAGCAAGGAAACGTCACAACCGAGGTTGAGCAATTGCGAGCCGACGGCAAGTCCGGGAAACAAATGACCTCCCGTTCCGCCACACGCAATAGCGATGCAGGGCTTGGTTTCGTCTCCGGGCTTCATGATGTTTGTGGAGACAGTTCGTCAGTGGCAAACGGGTTTCTCGATTTGAACAGTTCCCCCTCACGCGCTTGTCGGGCGACACTGAACAAAATCCCGACGCAGGTGAACATGGCGAGCAGGCTTGATCCACCGTAGCTGATGAAAGGAAGCGCCAGACCCTTGTTTGGCAACGCGCTGGTGACGACGCCGATGTTGATGAAAGCCTGGAGGCCGATGAGAAAAGTAATGCCGCTCGCAAGCATGGTCCCGAACGTATCCCGGGCGCGCATCGCGATATAAATTCCACAAAGCACAATGACGATGAATGCAACGAGGACAGCGAGCGTCGCCACGAGGCCAAGCTCTTCACCAATGACTGAAAGGATAAAATCTGTCTGGTTCTGAGAAACGAAGCCGAGCTTTTGACGTCCATTGCCAAGACCGAGGCCAAACCAACCGCCGGAACCAAGAGCCAGCATTGCCTGATAACCCTGCATCCCCACACCGGTCTTGGTTTCCTCGAGATCAAGCCAACTGAAAATCCGGTTCAGGCGCATCGGATCGTGAATGATTGAAACCACCAAGCCGATCACTCCGATTACCCCCGCCGAAATGATGTAGTGCCAGCGGACTCCCGCAATCAGAAGCATCGAGCCGCTCACCGCCGCTAGAAGGATCGTTGTGCCGCGATCGGGTTCGACGAAAATCAAACCGAGCACCGCACCGATGATGACACCGGGCAAGAGGATGCCGCGCTTGAAGGTATGCATCTGACGCGTATAACGGTCCACATACCACGCCAGAGCAAGAATGAGCGCAAGCTTGGCGAGTTCAGAGGGTTGGAAGTTGACTCCGGGAAATGAAAACCAGCGGTGCGCTCCATTGACAGCTTTAGTCTTCAACACGACGACCAACAAAACGATTACCACACCATACACAGGCCATGCGACAGCTTTCAGCTTTCGGTAATCCAGGCACGCGGCTGTGATGCAGGCGACAATTCCAAGCAGGCACCAGGTCAATTGCGAAATAAAGAAGCGCGATGCCGGAGACGCCACGTCGGGTTTGCTGTAAAGCCCCGTGCTGTAAAGCATCACCAGGCCGAGCGTCAGCAACGCGGCAACACAAAATGCGAGCGTGGTGGTGGCGATTTTCATTTCTGACCAACACCGGGCGGCGGATCGAGGTAATCCACCACCCGGCGAAAAGTGTCAACGTGGAGCAGTGCCAGGAGCAACTGCGGGCGCGACCGGTGCAGGCTCAACAACCGGCGACGGCGCGGAAGCCTTCGAGGGAATCTTGAGCTTCTGCTTCACGACGATACGTGTGTCCTTGAGATTATTCGCCTCCTGAATGGCTTTCACTGTTGTGTTGTGGCTCTTGGCGATTGCCCCAAGCGTATCGCCGGACTTTACTTCGTACAACTGTTCGCCCGTTTCAGCCACAGTTGCCGCAGCTCCCGCCACCGCGCTGCGGATTTCTGCTGCTTGGACCGGTGCGGGAATAACAAGCTTCTTTCCGATCTGGAGATGCTTCTCATCAACGGTTGGATTAGCACTCTTGAGCGCTTTTATTGAAACACCGTATTTCTTTGCAATCGCACCAAGCGTATCACCCCCAACAATTGTGTGCTCGGTCGGAGAGGCGGCAGGGGGGAGTGGAGGCACGGGTGTGGGCTCAACGATCTGCTGAACCACGTTCGATGCCTGCACCGGAAGATTTGTGGCCGAGGCAATGTCCGTGACGGGGACGGAGTTTGAATCCGTATTCACGATAGCCCCCGGATCCACCGGCGGCTGCTGCTCGACTGCGGGCTGGCGTTTGCAGCCTTGGATGAACAAGGCGAGCACAAGAAAAATCGCATTGAGACTGACGATGGTAAAAAAGGCCAGGTAGAATCGTTTGCGACCCTGTTGTTTTTGCTCCGGCGAGGAGCCCTGTGGGGTAATCTGACTGGGGCTGTTCATTTTCTTTGGCGCGGTATCGCGTCCTTTCTTTTGAGGTTTGGTTTTTTAGTTTGTTGCCCCGGGCTTTTTCCTCAAAAAAGCGCGAAGCAAATTCTTATTACGACGGGTCAACTTTCCCGCTGCCCCGAAAACAACCGGGCCTGTTGGGGTCACTGATCGGGACACCCCTACTAATGGTTTTCTGCAAAACACAATGGAATGCGGCGATTTTGAGACCGTTCGGGAAAAATCGAAGCCCGCCCTTGCTGCACCCGCAGCCGCACGCATTCCGAGACAGCGCGACCGAACGCGCCGTGACACTGTTTTTTTAGCAACGGGCACGCGCGCTGGCAAGAAACAAAAGTGTTTCGTTACCTGCCGGAGCGCGACTTTACACCGTCTGTTTGGAACTCTTGTATTCACTGGTTCACTTCTTCCGAGTCAGTAGCCTTAGCGTTTGCGCGGCAGACTACCGTCTGCTGAATTCTTCACCGAATCTTGAGTGTGCTTAGCGCCACCACCGCAAACAGCACACACAAAATGTAAAACCGCATGACCACCTGTGATTCATACCAGCCCTTCTTCTCGAAGTGATGATGAATCGGCGCCATCAAAAATATCCGGCGGCCAGTTCCCGACTTCAGTCTTGTGTACTTGAACCAACCGCGCTGTAAAATGACCGAGAACGCTTCCATCACGAAAACTCCGCCCGCGATTACGAACAGGAACGGCTGGTGAATCAACACGGCTATCAACCCAAGAGACCCGCCCAGGGCAAGTGAACCTGTATCACCCATGAACACCTGGGCCGGATGACAATTAAACCACAGGAAACCCATGCCTGCGCCGATCATCGCTGCACAAAAAACCGTCAACTCCCCCGCGCCAGATACGAACGGTATCTGGAGGTATCCGGCATACTTGTAGTTGCCCGCCAGATACGTGAGCACCAGAAAGACAAAAGAGTTGATCAGCGTGCAACCTATTGCCAGCCCATCCAGACCGTCCGTCAAATTGACCGCATTGGAGCTGAACACGATCGTCAAAACCGTCAGAGTGATGCCAATGATCACCCCCGCATGAATCGGGTATTTGTAAAACGGCAACATCAGCACGCTCACCAGATTGTTTTTGTCAGCATGGGTCTGCCCCGCAATCTGCAACAAACTTTCGGCCGGCCACCACCACAAATAAACCGCCACAAATCCAGCCAACGCGAACTGCACCCACAACTTCACCTTCGGTGGAGCTCCTCCGCTGCTTTGCTTCGTGATCTTGGCGTAATCGTCGTAAAAGCCCAACCCTGCCAGCACCAACACAGTCAACAATGTAAGCTCCACCAGCGGGTTCCACTGCGCCCACAGCAACGTCGTCACATTCAACACACCTACGATCAAGAGTCCGCCCATGGTCGGCGTACCACGCTTGTCCAGAATGCGCGCTTTCAAATCGCCAGCCTCGTGGGCGCGATCCACGTAATCTTGTCCGAACTTGAGCCGCTTCAACCACTCGATCACTTTTGGCCCAAGCCAGAGGCTCAACAAAAACGCCGTCACCGCAGCGCCCGCACTGCGCACCGTGATATAACGGACCAACCGAAGCGCCGAAACATCCTGCGCCCACGGCGTCTTTGCT
>CAYSDO010000222.1:0-7511 GCA_964429665.1 uncultured Bifidobacterium sp. | reverse complement strand
ATCCTGGACGCTTCACATGGCGAGCATCATCATATTCAGCACCGCATGGGGCTGGTATTTCCATGAATGGAAAGGTTCGAGCAAGAAAGCCCACACCCAGATCGCGCTGGGCATCGCGTTGCTCGTGACCTCCACCTTGGTGATCGGCTACGGAACCCTGCTCAAAAGCGGTGGCACACTGCGAAGTTTCTGGAACATGATGTTTGGCAATTAGCGAAAATGAGCGCGGATTAGCGGTTTGAAAACACTCCTCCAACTGTCAGCAGTCGCGAAATCCTTCGGCGCTGTGCGCGCCCTGAAGGGTGTGTCGTTTGATCTGCACGCAGGTGAAGTTCATGCGTTGCTCGGCGAAAATGGTGCAGGCAAGTCCACACTCATCAAGGTCATCACTGGCGCACACCAACCCGACGGCGGCTCGATTGAAATCAATGGCGAACGCGTTGCACACCTCACACCCGCATCGGCGCACAAGCTCGGCATCGCGTGCATTTACCAGCAGCCTGCGCTGTTTCCAGACCTGACGGTTGCTGAGAACATCGGCCTGCGACTCGAACCTTCCTCGCCATTCCGGAAAGTAAATTGGTCTGCGCGACACTCACGCGCAAGGGAACTGCTCCAACGGATTGGCGCCGAAATCTCGCCGGAAGCCGAGGTTCGTTCCCTCTCGATGCCGGAGCAGCAGCTCGTTGAGATCGCATGCGCGCTGGGCGCAGGCGCACGTATTGTCATCATGGACGAGCCGACGGCCTCGCTCACACAGAAGGAGCAGCATCTGCTTTTTGCCGTTGTGAAGGACCTCCGGGCAAGCGGCGTTGGTGTCATCTATATCTCGCACCGCCTGGATGAAATTTTTCAACTCGCCGACCGCGTAACTGTTTTGCGCGATGGGGAAAGTGTCGGAACGAACCATGTCGCCGCGATGAACGAATCCTCGCTCATCAAACTCATGGTCGGCCGCGAGGTTTCTGCGATCTATCCGCCGGCAGAAAGTGAAGCGGGCAATGTCGTCCTCTCGCTCAAACATCTTGGTTGCTCCGCAGGAGGAGTGAGAGATGTCTCGCTGGAGGTTCGTGCCGGCGAAGTCGTCGGCATGGCGGGTCTGGTCGGCGCGGGACGCACAGAACTCGCGCGCGTGCTTTTCGGCATCACCCCCGCTGACTCAGGCGAGATACTCCTCAACGGCGAGCGAGTAACGATCAACTCCACGCAGGAAGCTGTTGCTCATGGTATCGCGTATGTGCCGGAAGATCGCCGGCGACACGGCGTGATCCTTGAGATGCCCATTGCGCATAACATGACCATGGCAATTCATCAGCGGATTTTTCCCGGCACCTGGTTGCGCTTTGGCGCCGAGAAACAGCTCGCGCTGGAATTCATCCGCGATCTCGGCGTGAAAGCTTACGGACCGGAAGCTCCCGGTGGCTCACTGAGCGGCGGCAATCAGCAGAAGGTTTCCCTCGCCCGCTGGCTTGCAACGAAACCCAAGCTGCTCATTCTCGACGAACCCACTCAAGGTGTGGATGTGGGTGCAAAAAGTGAAATCCACAAAATCATCCGCCGTTTGGCGAAGGAAGGACTGGCGGTCTTGATGATCTCGAGCGACCTGCCTGAAGTACTTGGAATGAGCGACCGCATCGCCGTAATGCGTGGCGGAACAATCACCGCAATGCTCCCCGGCAAGAGTGACGCGCATGAAGTCATGGCGGCAGCACTGGGACAGAAAGAGGGCGTGCCATGAAACACTCCCTCTGGACAATCAGCAATTTGATCGCGTTGGCCGCTCTGTTGTGCGGCAGCACCGTATCCGCTGCCGAACCTGAATTCTTCGACGTTTTTATCGCCAGCAAGGACGGTTACAAATCCATCCGCATCCCGTCTGTGGTGGTGACAAAGAAAGGAATCGTGCTCGCCTTCGCCGAAGGCCGCGCTGCCGACGCAGATCAAGCTGGGAACAGCATCATACTCAAACGCAGTCGCGACCAGGGCAGGACCTGGTCGCCACTGGACCTTATCGCCGACGATGGCTCGAATTCCCTCAACAATCCGACAGCGGTTGTGGAACAGGCGTCCGGACGCGTGTTCCTGATATACCAGCGCATTCCGGCGCACATGAAGGAGCAGGATAGAACCGTCGAGACGGGTTATGAAGGCACAAACGTCTATCGCAATTTTGTCACATGGTCTGACGACGAAGGCGCAACGTGGACGCAGCCTTTGGATATCACTCGCACCACCAAACGGCCCACACGAGCGACGACCATCGCCAGCGGACCCGGTATTGGCATCCAATTGACACGAGGCCCTCACAGAGGGCGGTTGATCATTCCGTTCAACGAAGGACCGTACCACCAATGGAACAATTTTTCGGTGTTCAGCGATGACAACGGAAGGACTTGGAAATGCGGCCAGGACGTCCCGGGAGCGTTTGTTCCGGATTCGAAACTCGGCCAGCGCAGCCAGATCAACGAGGCGCAGATGGTTGAACTCAGTGACGGCTCGGTGCGGTTGAACAGCCGGCAATTCGCAGGTGCAAAGTTGCGCAAAACATCCGTAAGTCGCGATGGCGGCGAGACGTGGTCTCCGGTGGAAGACGTACTCCCACTGCGCGATCCCAGTTGCAACGCCAGCATCCTTCGTTATTCATTCGATGACGCCAAAGGCCGTGGGAGGATCCTCTATAGCGGACCAGACAGCACTCGCCGCAACAAGGGCACGGTTCATCTCAGCGTTGATGATGGCGCGACGTGGCCGGTGAAGCGGGTGCTCCGGCCCGGTGGCTTCGCCTACAGTGTGCTCACCCGATTGCCGGACGGCAGCGTGGGTTGTCTATTTGAGCCAGACGATGCCGAGCGAATCATTTTTGCCCGCTTCACCATCGCGTGGCTGGAAGATGTTGGCGAAGAGACAAAACATTCAACACACTGAAACCCACGTTTTGAAAAAGAACTTCAGAGAATGGTCTGTTGCTTTCGCCCTGGGTGTGCTGTTGATTTTCCTCGCGATTGCCGCGCCTGCATTCTTTCAACCGCAACCACTGCTCTCACTGCTCACGCGCGAAGCGCCGACACTTGTTGTCGCGTGCGGCATGGCGTTCGTAATCATCAGCAGACAGATTGACATCTCTGTCGGATCGCAATTCGCCGTGTGCAGCGTGTGTGCTGGATTGCTCGCCGCCAAAGGCTGGCCGATGCCGATGGTGTTTTTTGCCTCCATTTCTCTCGGAGCAATCATGGGCGCGCTAAACGGCTGGCTCGTAGCGGGGATAAGATTGCCATCCATCGTTGTGACACTAGCTACGATGGTAATGTGGCGTGAGGCTTTACGTTGGAAAAGACAGGGCGAATTCGTGAATCTACCTGACGGTATGCAGTGGCTTGGCTTGAGCCAGGTGGGAGGACAATGGACACTCATACTCGTCGCCCTGATTTTGTTCGTGGTGTTGGCAATGGCCACAAAACATTTGTCCGCTGGGCGATTCGTTTATGCAGTAGGGACGGACGCAGAAGCTGCGCGCCTTGCAGGCATTCGTCCGCAACTCACAACCTTTTCCGTCTTTGTGTTCATGGGCGCACTCGTAGGTTTGGCCGCAATGCTGAATGTGGTCCAATCACCGCAGGTTGATCCAAAGTCAGGGTCGGGACTGGAACTCAAGGTCATCGCTGCGGCGGTGGTCGGCGGTGTGGCGGTGTCTGGAGGGCGTGGAAAACTGTGGGGCGTATTCGTCGGCCTGCTGTTGCTCGCCTGCATCAGCCCGGCGCTGACGCATCTCCACATCGAAGCGTATTGGGAGAAGGCGATTCAAGGCGGAATCATCCTGCTCGCAGTGGTAGCAGATGGATTGCAGAGCAGGAAACTAAACCGCTAATCTGCGCTTATCATCGCTAATTTATGAAAGCTGAAATCTACAAAGACGAAGGTTACAAACTTATGGGCGCTGCGTTTGAAGTCTATAACGAACAGGGTTACGGGCTGTCAGAGGAGATTTACCAGGAGAGTCTGGAAATTGAACTGGAACTTCGTGGCATTCCCTTCCGCTCGAAACAAGAGTTAATTTGCTTTTACAAAGGACGCAAACTTAAGAAACGTTACATCCCGGACTTGTTCGTGTTTGACGGGCTTGTCGTTGAATTGAAAGCCGTGACTCAACTCTTGCCGGAGCACGAGGCGCAACTTATCAACTACATGCGCATCACCAGGCAGCCGGTCGGTTACCTGATCAATTTCGGACACAAGGACACGCTTGAATGGAAGCGCTTCATCTTGTCAGAGTTGATCGCCAAGAAAGATTAGCGTTAATCAGCGCAGATTAGCGGTTTAATATGTCTTCAAATAATAATAGCGGTTGGAAGTCACTGCTGCTCCGGCACGAAACGATTCTGCTGTTGGTTGTGATAATGGAATGGATTTACTTCAACTCTGTCGGACCGAGATTCGGCTCGCTGGACAATACGTTCGACATCATGCGGCATTCGGTGGAGATCGGCCTGCTGGCGCTGGCAATGACACCCATCATCCTGACCGCAGGAATTGATTTGTCAGTTGGCTCGCTGCTCGGGCTCTGTGCCATATTGTTTGGAAAATTCTGGCGCGATGCCCACATGCCGATTCCTTTGGCAGCGATTTGCACAATTGGCATAGGCGGATTGGCGGGTGGCCTCAATGCTGTGCTCATCACCTGGCTGAGATTGCCACCTCTCATTGTAACCCTGGGCACGTTCTCATTGTTTCGAGGGTTGGCTGAAGCAATCACTCGGGGAGTGGATACGTTTACAAATTTTCCTGCATCATTTCTGTTTCTCGGGCAGGAGCGATGGCTCGGCATTCCTGCCCAAGCGCCCATCTTCATCGCCGCAGCGATTGGCATCTGGCTTCTGGTACACAGAACCACATTTGGACGTTCATTCCGTGCCATAGGCTTCGCGCCAGAGGGAACGCGTTACGCCGGAATACCTGTCGAGCGACGGCTTGCAATGGCCTACGTGCTTGCAGGAATCGTCGCGGCTGTGGCAGCAATCATCTACACGTCCCGGCTGGGTCAGGCAAAGGCGGACGCGGGCACTGGTTACGAGTTGTTCGCTATAACAGCTGTTGTGCTGGGCGGTACGAGCATTTTCGGGGGCGTCGGCACGGTGCACGGAGCGTTGCTGGGCGTCGCGGCGATTGCAGTACTGAACAACGGCCTCGCCCCCTGGGAGACGGCCTCGTTCACGCGCGCCAGCCAAGAGAAGTCGCGGGCATGTTGACCGGCTTGCTTTTGATTCTTGCCCTGACAAGTTCAACCATTCCAAAAATGCTGGCATCGTTGCGGGAACGTCGGCAAACTCCAATGACAAAATCGATCACATCATGAACAAGACGCTCTCAATACTACTGCTTGCCTGCCTGGCGATGGTCAGCGGTTGCGGCAAATCCGAACCCGGCGCCGGCAGCAACGCTGGCGGCAGCAAAATCACCATCGCGCTGATGCCCAAGTCCAAAGGGAACGCCTATTTCATCTCCTGCAAGAAAGGCGCGGACAAGGCTGCGAAGGAACTCGGGGTGGATTTGGTCTTCGACGGCCCCACCGATCCCGATCCCGCAAAACAGAACGAGATCATTGAGAATTGGATTACCCTTGGGGTAAACGCCATCGCTGTAGCCTGTGAAAATCGGGAAGGCATCTCGACCGCCTTGCGCAAAGCCAAGGCAAAAGGCATCAAGATCATCACCTACGACGCCGATGCAATGACGGATGCTCGCGACTTTTTCGTGAACCAGGCCACGCCCGAAGGAATTGGCTTCGCGCTGATGGACGAGGCTGCGCGGTTGTGCGGCAACGAAGGAGAGTTCGCAATCATCACCGCCAGCCTCACGGCAGCCAACATGATCGAGTGGCAGAAATACATCGAAGCACGCCGCGCCGACAAATATCCAAACATGAAGATGGTTGCACTGCGTCCCTGTGACGATCTCAAAGACAAGGCACAAAGCGAAGCCACGGCTCTATTGAGCGCAAATGCAAATCTCAAGTGCATCATGGCGATTTGTTCGCCAGCGGTTCCCGGATCTGCCGAGGCAGTGAAACAGGCGGGCAAGGCGGGCAAGGTAAAGGTTCTCGGTCTGGGTCTGCCAAACGAGAACAAGCGCTACGTACACGACGGTGTCACGGATAGCGTGATTCTTTGGAACACGGAGGACCTTGGTTATC
This sequence comes from uncultured Bifidobacterium sp., assembly GCA_964429665.1. GTDB lineage: Bacteria > Verrucomicrobiota > Verrucomicrobiia > Limisphaerales > JADLHS01 > JADLHS01. Next base: position 1,324 of record CAYSDO010000222.1, on the reverse strand, counting down.
TGGCAATCTTTGCCGCCGATGCAGTGGCCAAAGGAAATCTCAAGGCAGGTGACAAAACCCTCAAGGCTGGCACACTCGGGGAATTTCACATTGAAGGCGACAGTATCTTTCTGGGAAAACCATTCACCTTCAACAAGGAAAACATAGACAAGTTTGATTTCTGAGAGAATTTTCAGCCCGCTGATTTGCGGCTCATGTTCGCAGTTCTATTTCAATCAGCGTGGATCGGTGAAGATTAGCGGTTTATTTCTTACCGGATTTAGGTTAGAAGATTGGCGGGTTGCACGCGTGGTGGAATGGCAGACACGCCAGACTTAGGATCTGGTACCGCAAGGTTTAGAGGTTCAAGTCCTCTCGCGTGCACCATGTTTTGCAATTCCCCCTGATCTCCTGCCCCGTTGCCTGCGCTTCAGGATTTTAATAACTTGCTTCTGCGTTGGGTTACCGCATCATGTCAACACTTCGGATCGCGGGGTGGAGCAGCCCGGTAGCTCGTCAGGCTCATAACCTGAAGGTCCTAGGTTCAAATCCTAGCCCCGCAACCAATTTAAGCCCCGCATGAGCGGGGCTTTTTGGTGCCGATACATATTCAACAAGGCTTTCGCCTCGAACATTTCATGAAGCCATTGGACATTCAGAAGATAGGAAATGAACTCGCCATCAAGTGGGACAACGGAAGCGAAAGTTTTATTCTGCTCGAACGTCTCCGCCGTTGTTGTCCGTGCGCGGGCTGCCAGGGTGAGGTGGACGTTCTCGGCCAGCTCCACAAAGGTCCTGACAAAGTGCTGACACCTGATGCATTCGAATTATCGCGCTGGACCGTTGTCGGAAGCTACGCCATCCAGCCCACCTGGGCAGATGGTCACAACAGCGGACTTTACTCGTTTGATTATTTGAAAAGAGTCGGTGACCTCACCACTTGAGAACTCAAGCAGGCTGCCCGGCTTATTCCGACACTTCCTCCACGAGCGTGGAAACTTTTCGCCCGCTCTTGCCGAATTTGATTTCGGGAATCAACAGGAGCGTCGCCGCCACGATCATTCCCGCACCGAGCCAGCTGATCACCGACGGCGTCCAGAGTTGAACCAGTTGAAACGCCAGGAGCGGAGCGAACACTCCACGCAAACCTGTGAAGAAGGTATGCACGCTCATGTAATCTGCGACACGGTCCGGCGGTGCAAACTTCGTCACCCACAAACTCCACGCCACGTCGCCACCGCCGTTGGATATCCCGTAAATGATCGAGCCGAAGATCAGCCAGCCGAGATGATTGCCTCCAAAGAATGACAACATCCCCAGCGCAAACCCGGTGTTCAACACGATG
>CAYSDO010000221.1:0-7532 GCA_964429665.1 uncultured Bifidobacterium sp. | reverse complement strand
CGCCCTTACAGGATCGTCTATCATCTTAATGACAGCAGCCGAATCGTCAGGATTCTTACCGTATGGCATGGGGCGCGACAGGAGCCGGAAATCTCAATCCACCTGTGAATCGCTTCAAAGCCATCGCCGCCATGTCGCTGAACCGCGTGATCGGTTCGGGCAACAAAATCCCATGGCATCTGCCGGAGGATTTCAAGTGGTTCAAAGCCACGACCACAGGGCATGTGCTTGTGATGGGGCGTAAAACCTTTGAATCCATTGGCAGGCTGCTGCCAAACCGTGAGACGATTGTGTTGAGTCGTTCAGCATTTTCGTTTCCGGGTGTGAAAACGATTCGAGGTCTTGAGGAAATTGCGGGATTGGCTGGTAGCCGGGAGGTCTTCATTGCAGGTGGCGCGCAGGTTTATGAACTGGCGCTGCCGGTTTGCTCCGATCTTTATCTGACTCTGGTGAAGCGAGAGGTGGAGGGCGATGCGTTTTTTCCGCCGTTTGAGGACAAGTTTGAACTGGTGGAACAACTACGGGACACGCCGGAGTATTCAATTCTGCACTATCGGCGGCAGGGTTGAGTATTGAGAGGCGGGGCGGTTCCAAGGAGAGCAAGGCGCTCTGATTCACAAAGGCGGCGTGCGAAATCGTTTGCCTGAGAGAGGGAACTTCGGCTAATTCGATCTGTGTCCAATCCACACGTGGCAGAAAGACGGTCAATGGCAGGGCGGCTTTTTGCTGTGCTCCTGGGCATGTTTCTAGGATTGGCGCTGCTGAAGTTTGGAACGCCGGCGGTGATGGACAAGTTTGTCGAGTCGCCTGGCAAGGGGATCGAGTGGCTGGTTTTCGTCTGGCCGTTGCGACTGGCGTATCCAATGGTTGGGTTGCTCGCTTTTGCCGGATTGCTCGCAATTCAGTGGAGGAGTTTCGCCCCGCGCTGGTTGATGTTCATGCCGCTGTTGTGGCTGGCGTGGCAGTTTGTTTCAGCAACCCAAAGCGTTGAGGCGCAACTTTCCCAGGCAACTATTGCGCACTTCGCAGTCTGCGTGATTTGTTTTTATCTTGGCGCGTTCTGCACGGGTGGAGACGACTCGCGGTCGTTTCTGCTGGCGCCGTTGGCGGGCGCGCTTGGTTTGATGCTTTACGTTGGCTTTGAGCAGCATTTCGGAGGACTTGAGGAAACGCGCAAATATTTTTGGGCCGAAGTGTATCCAACATTGCCGAATGTGCCGCCGGAGTATGTTAAAAAGATGGAGAGCAATCGGATCTTCTCGACCGTGTTCTATCCGAATGCGTTTGCGGGAGCGCTGTTGTTGTTATTGCCGCCACTGCTTGCATGGGCGTGGCAGGCCAATCAGAAATTCACCGCAGGTGCGCGAGGATTACTTTGTGGACTGATGATCGCGGGCGCGGCGGCGTGTCTTTATTGGTCGGGGTCCAAGGGTGGATGGTTGCTGGCCTTGGTGATCGGTCTGGTGGCGTTGTGGCATCAAGCGATTTCGCGTCGGCTGAAAGTGGTCTTGTTGTGTGTGTTGATTATTTGCGGTGGAGCAGGTTTTTATTGGAAGAACCGCGCGTACATGGAGCGCGGGGCAACAAGTGTGGTGGCGAGATTTGATTACTGGCGGGCTGCGTGGCAGACGGCTCTGGCCAGGCCGGTTTTCGGCAGTGGGCCTGGAACTTTTGGGAATGCTTATCAAGCCATCAAGAAACCCGAGTCGGAAATGGCGCGACTCGCTCACAATGATTATTTGCAACAGGCCTCGGATTCGGGGTTTCTAGGAATGCTCGCATACGCATTGTTTATTGGCGGAATGCTCTGGGTTGGTTATCGCCGTTTGGATTGGAAAGGTTCGCCTGTGGTCTGTGGCGTCTGGCTGGGATTACTCGCATGGACGGCGCAGTCGTCGTTTGAGTTCACGCTTTATGTGCCGTCACTGGCTTGGACTGCGTTTACCCTGATGGGCTGGCTGCTTGGAAGCTCGCGGGAAACGATTCGACAAAACCCACCGCCCGCTCCTAATCTGTCGTCGCGATGAAGATTCTTTTCCTCAATGGCCCGAATCTGAACCTGCTCGGCCAGCGCGAGCCGGAGGTTTACGGCAAAACCACGCTGGCTGAGATTGAGGCGATGGTTCGCAAGCGGGCTGCTGCTCGCGGAGCGACGGTAGATTTCCGGCAGGCGAATCTGGAGGGCGAACTTGTTACTTGGATACAATCTGCGAAGGGTGCGTTCGAAGTCATCGTCCTAAACGCGGCAGCCTACACTCATACCAGCATCGCCTTGCGCGACGCGATTGGAGGGACTGGCGTTCCGACGATTGAAATCCATCTCTCGAACATTCATGCGAGGGAAGAATTCCGGCACAGATCGTTGATAGCGGGGGTTTGTAGGGGGCAGATTGCAGGATTCGGCGCAAACTCCTATATTCTTGGTTTAGAAGCTGCAATTAACATTATCGAAACCGGCAAGTTCAAATGATTTTGAGCTTTTTTGACTCGTCTCTCTTGGGATTGAGTGGTGGCGGATTTGAAATTGTCTCTTGACGAGAATACTGAACCTCCGTAATCTTCCCGTAACTTAAACATAGCTTTCAGGCAGGGTCCAAATCAGACGCTGCTTTTTTCGTCGAAAGCCTGAAAATGGTTTTCCAAACAGATTTTAGACCTTTAACGATTAAAACACCGTGGATATTAAAGACATTAAGGCCATCATTGACCTGATGAAAAAAAACTCCGTGACGGAGTTTGAACTGGAGAAGCAGGATTTTAAAGTGCGGCTGAAGCGGGGTGGAGGTGGGGGCGGGATGGTTTCCGGAGATGAGGGGACATCCGTCGTTTATGCGCCTGCGATTGTCCCAACCCAGATTACAGCTCCTGCCGTTTCTGCCATTGCGGCTACTGCTACGAATAGCGATGCGGACATCAAGTCGCCAATGATCGGCACGTTCTATCGCTCACCCTCACCCGAATCCAGTGCTTATGTCGAGATTGGATCGGAGGTCAACCCAGACACCGTGGTTTGCATCATCGAAGCCATGAAAGTGATGAATGAGATCAAGGCCGAGGTCAAAGGCGTGATCACCCAGGCGCTAGTCGAGAATGCCAAGCCTGTCGAATTTGGCCAACCCCTGTTCAAGATCAGGCCCAATTAGGTCAGCGCAAAGCCCGTCCGCCCCGACAGTCAACCCAACCCAAGAATGTTCGAGAAAGTCCTCGTCGCCAACCGCGGTGAAATCGCTGTTCGCATCATCCGCGCCTGCAAGGAACTCAACGTCCGCACTGTGGCGGTGTATTCCGAGTCCGACGCCAATTCCATGCATGTGCAGATTGCCGATGAAGCGATCTGTATCGGGAAGGCGACGGCGTCCGACAGCTATCTGCGGATTGATCGTCTGATCAGTGCCGCAGAAATCGCCGACGTGGACGCGATCCATCCGGGTTACGGATTTCTTTCCGAGAACGCACATTTCGCCGACGTCTGCGAGAGCTGTAACATTCGTTTCATCGGCCCGAGTTCCCGGGCGATGAATGCACTTGAAGACAAGGCCGTCAGCCGCAATCTTGCCAAAAAGGCTGGCGTCAAGACTCCTCCCGGCTCTGAAGGTATCGTGGACAAGGAACAGGATGCCGTGGCAGTTGCCAAACGCATTGGCTACCCGGTGATGATCAAGGCCGTGGCGGGCGGTGGTGGGCGCGGAATGCGCATTGCCCACAACGATATCTCGCTCGTGAAAGGTTATCACACGGCGCGAACCGAGGCGGAAAAGGCATTTGGCAATTCAGCGGTCTATATCGAAAAGTTCATCGAAAACCCTCATCACATAGAGTTTCAGATTCTCGGCGACTCGCGCGGGAAGATCATCCATCTCGGCGAGCGCGACTGTTCCGTCCAGAGGCGCAACCAGAAGGTCGTCGAGGAAACACCCTCGCCAATGCTCGAGAACCCGAAGTTCAAGGGATTGCGCAAGGACATGGGCAAGGCTGCCATCCGCATTGCCGAGGCCGCGCACTATACGAACGCCGGCACGGTCGAGTTCGTGGTGGACGACAAGGGCAATTACTATTTCCTCGAAGTCAACAAACGCATCCAGGTCGAGCATCCCATCACGGAGGAGGTCACGGGTGTTGACCTCGTTCGAGAGCAGATACTCATTGCCTCGGGCGAACCACTGAAAATTTCCCAGAGCGACGTGACATTCAAAGGCCACTCCATCGAGTGCCGCATCAATGCTGAGGATCCTTTCGATGAATTTCGGCCCAGCCCCGGGCGCATCGAAATGTATTACCAGCCCGGAGGGCGCGGAGTGCGGGTGGACACACATGCCTACGCAGGCTATACGATCCCGCCGCACTACGACTCCATGATCGGTAAACTCATCACCTACGGCAGGGACCGCCGCGAAGCCATGGACAAGATGAGCCGCGCGTTGAGCGAATACATGATCACCGGCGTCAAGACCACCATCTCATTCCAGCAGGCCATTCTCCAGGATCCGAACTTCCGGCGCGGTGTTTACTCAACCAATTTCGTCGAACAGCTTCTCAGTGGCGCACGCCGTGAATTGATTGAGGAGAAAGCCTGAGCAAGCTGCGAACTCCGCAAACGGGCGACACATTTTCCTGCATCTTGCTTCCATGATTCAAGCTCTAGGATGCGCGTCGTTATAGGCTTTCTTTAACCTTTCCGTGGTGACATGGGTGTAAACCTGGGTGGTGACGAGGTGCGCGTGACCGAGCAGTTCCTGTACGCTGCGCAAATCTGCTCCGGCGTCCAGCAGGTGGGTGGCGTAACTATGACGCAGTTTGTGCGGTGTCAACGCGGGATCGAGCTTGGCGATGGCAAGATATTTCTTAAGCCGACGTTGGAGCATGATGGAACCGATGGGTGAAACCTTCCGTGTGAGGGAGAGAAATACGGGTGATTTACTGATGGGCCGTTGCGGCAACATCAGCCAGTAATTCTCAATTGCCTTCAATGCCGTTTGTCCGATGGGCACGAGTCGTTCCTTGCGGCCTTTGCCCCGCACGCGAATCGTTTGTTCGGTCCAGTCAATGTCTTCTGCTTGCAGGCCGCACAATTCACTCACGCGCAGGCCACACGAATAAATAGTTTCGAGAATGGCTACATCTCGAAAGCACGCTGAAATGGACACCGGGCGACCCGCCTTTTTTTGCTTTGGCTCGTCAAGACTCTTGAGCGGCGCGAGCAGAAGGTCTTCCATTTGCTTTGTTGTGAGATGGCGCGGGAGACGTTTCTCCATCTTGGGCAGGGCTATTCCTTTGATGGGCATGGACTCGACCGCGCCGCGACGGATGAGGAACTTGTAGAAGGTGCGCAATGCCGAGAACCTCAACTGCACCGCCGCGCGGCTCAACTTATTCCTGCCAAGGTGGCGGACAAAAACGCGGAAGTCATCACGCTGGAGTTTTTCCCACACGGGCGAAGTGCTGCGTTCCTGGTGATGCCAGCGCCAGAATTCCTCCAGAGCCTGACGGTAATTGCGCTGAGTGTAAACCGAAGCATCGCGATCTGCGGCCAGATGCGTAAGGAAATCCTGAATCCAGCGATCGCGAACTTCAGGCGCGGTGGGTTTGGATTCGGTCTGCACGCTTTCTTTCTAAACCAAACCGGCGTACAAGCAAACTTGGATTTCGATTCCATTGGGCCGAATTAGCGCAAACGAGCCTTGCATCATCGGCTGTCCGGCCTAAAATTCGTGCCAGGCTGACTCGAAACATCAATTGAATTGACGCCATGATTCGTTCACTCGCATTCACCACCCAAGGGCGGTTGCACACCGAAAACGTGGAGACGTTTCTCATGCCGACGCTGTTGAGTGATACAAATCTGTTTCTTTGGATAGACCTCGAAAACCCCACGCCTGAGGAGTCAAAATTCGTGCTTGAGGAGTTGTTCCATTTCCATCCGTTGTCCATCGAGGATTGTGTGAAGGCCAGTCCGTCACCCAAGGTTGAGGAGTTTCAGCCCAAGGACGACGACCGATTCGCGTCGTATTTGTTCATGGTGATTCACGCGGTGGATTACAACCGCAAGGATGGTGTGTTCGGGACGAACGAATTGAATTTTTTCCTGGGCAAGAATTTTCTGGTCACGTACCACGAAGGGACGTTGCGCAGCGTGGCTTTGACGGAGGAACGTGCCATCAAGGGCACGATGCACATCGCGCGCGCGCCAGATCGTGTGGCGCACAATCTTCTCGATGCCATCGTGGACAACTACAAGCCGGCGCTGGACGAACTTTCCATCGAAATCGCGGAACTGGAACAGCAATCGTTGCAGGATCACTCGACCGCCACACTCAACAAGATACTCCAGATCAAGAAGGAGGTGCTGCACCTGCGCCAGATCATCGGGCCGCAGCGCGAAGTGCTGGCACGGTTTGCGCGCGGCGAGTTCAAACTCATCCGTCCACATCTTGTGCCGTATTATCGCAATGTGTACGACGCCTTGTATCACATTTCCGAACTCGCTCAAAATTACACGGACTCGCTGACAGGCATTCTACAGGTTCATCTGAGCATGTCGTCGAACCGTACCGGAGAAGTCGTGAAAGCCCTGACGCTCATAACCATTCTTTCGACGCCGGCAACCATTGTGGCAAGCTGGTATGGAATGAACTTCCAGAAGGACATGCATGAGATCAACTGGCAGCACGGCTATGCATTTGCCTTTGCACTCACCGCGCTGACGACGATGATCACCTACTGGTATTTGAAGAGGCGCAAATGGTTTTAGCAAAAGTGTCAGGTGCGAGGGGACAGGTGTCAGGGGAATGTGATCGGACGACGTATTTGAACTTTAGAGTGAATGAAACGACAACACACAGACAATAAAATATAGGAGGTAATATGCCAGCAATTACTCGGTTTGAAGACATTCTCGCCTGGCAACAGGCGAGAAAACTGACGACCCAAGTTTATCAGATGACGCGTCGTGAACCATTCGCGCATGATTTTGGATTGCGTGATCAAATCCAACGGGCATCGGTTTCTGCCATGTCCAACATCGCCGAAGGTTTTGATTGCGAGTCCAAGGCGGAGTTCGGACGTTTCCTTGGCATCGCACGCCGATCCTCAGTTGAAGTTCAGTCCTTGCTCTACGTTGCGATGGACGTCAGTTACATCACCGAGAAAGAATTCGCCGCGCAGTACGAGCAAGCTCGCGCAACCAAAGCCCTGATCGGCGGTTTCAAAGCCAGCCTGATCCGCCGCGCCTGACACCCCGCACCTGATACCTGACACTTGTCCTCCCCCAAATCCAGCTTTCTCGACAAAGTCCTCGGCCGCATCTCCCGGCTCGACGCCCAGGGATTGCAGACGGTTGTACAGCGGCTCGCGCGCGAACGGAGTTTCCTTGAAACTCTTTTCAATACCATCGAGGACGGCGTGCTGGTGGTGGATGCAGATGGGCGCGTGATTTATTTCAACACCGCCGTGACCCGGCTGATTGGCTTGCAGCCTGACGCCGAGGGGCAGCACGTTTCGGAAATATTGCCGGACGTGGATTGGAAAAGCCTCGC
>CAYSDO010000220.1:4361-7536 GCA_964429665.1 uncultured Bifidobacterium sp. | reverse complement strand
AGAAAGCCGCAATTCGCGCCTGGACGGACTTCTCTCCGTCCAGCGTGTTCAACAACACCATGTGAACGTCAGGCTCGATATTGCCGGTGACTCGCGGACGCTGTCTGTTTTTGAAGAATTGTTCATTGAGCAGCCGTTGCCCTGTTCTCCTCTGCCAACTGTTCTGATGATCCAGCAACGCCACCAGATTCGTGCCGGCAAGTTTGCCAAGGTCCATCTTCACATCCGGACGCGATGGGATTTTCTTTCCAGCCTCCTTGCCCACATAAACCACGCGCCAGATACGTCCGTGCTCGCGGTCCACGCCTTCGGGGTCGGCTCGCGCATTTTGGTAACAGGGATATTTGTCGCACCAGTCGCCAATCCACAGAGCGCCATCCGGGCCGACCTGTTCGCTGATCGGGCGAAACCAGCCGTCGCTCGTTGTGAGGAAATCTTTTTCAGCAACTGCCTTGAAGGTCGAGCCGTTCGGGATGAGGCGGTCGTGATTGATGGCGTTCTGGTGAATGTTGCCAATGAACACGCGACCTTGATATTCCGCAGGGAACTGATCGCCTTGATAAACGCAGATGCCGCAGTAGGCCGCCATGTGGTGTTTGTGCTCTACGATGGAGGGCAGAATGTCGTAGGCGTAAGGGTTGGATGGCGAGCCCGCCTGTCGCTGATAACTGCCACCGGGCGCGATGTGAAACAGATGGTCAATCACGCACGCGCTGACGAACGCATTGCCAGCGGCGTCGAAGTCCACACCCCACGGATTGCTCGTGCCCTCGGCAAAGACCTCGAACTTCTTTGTGCGTGGATGGTAACGGGCAACGGCGGCCGTGACCTCTACGCCCGGTTCACTGGCTTCGGGGATTTTCACCTTGGAGCGGGTGAAGATGCCGTGCGTCATGTACAGCCAGCCGTCCGGCCCCCAAGTGAATCCGTTCAGCAGTTCGTGCCGATCTTCCAAGCCAAAACCGGTGAGCAAAACTTTGCGCGTGTCGGCGCGGTCGTCGTGATTGGTGTCCTGGAGGAACAACAGATCCGGCGCTTGGCCGACATAGACGCCGCCGTTGCCTATCAGGATTCCGGTTGCCAGGTTTAATCCATCTGCAAACACAGTGACCTTGTCCGCACGTCCGTCGTTGTCCGTGTCCTCGAGAATCTTGATGCAGTCGCGGCCCTTCTGACCGGCTGGCGCACCGAGAGGATACTCATAGAGCTCCACGATCCAGAGCCGCCCGCGTTCGTCCCAGGTCATTGCCACTGGATTGACGACGTCCGGCTCCGCCGCGAACAGGCGCACTTCAAAACCTTCCGGCACGACGAACTTCTTTTGTGCGTCGGAGGGCGAAAGCGCGGGCGTCATTGCGGGAGTATGCGGCCCGGTGAGTTGCTTGCCCTCCGCAAAGCCTGAAGCGATGCCAGCAAGAATCAGAAATAAAATGGCGATGCGTGTTTTCATTGAGCTGTGGGTGATATTGTGCAGGTGCAGATTCGCCGTCGGCGAGAACATTTTCAGCCGGATTCTTTTGAATCATCCGCAATAAATCACAATCGCGGGGTCACAGTCGGCAGGAGGCAAAACTCAAAGATTTATTTTGTACGCCGGACGGCTCGATAATTAAAACGATCGTTCGGCGCAGCGTCGCCATTGAGCGTGAAGTCAGTCCAATCGGAAGCTTGGAGGCAGTTGTCCGCCCACTTGAAATCGAGCGTGGCTGGAGCGTTTTTCAATCCGAGGGCCTTCCACGGAATTGACAGTTCCAGTTCGTTGCCCTGGACATTCCATTTTACTTTGCCCGCAGGTGTCCATGTGAAACTGCCGCCGACATTTCGCTCAAGAGTTCCGATGCCGGCTTGATTGATTACGAAGTCGTAACCAAGCCAGCCGGTTTTCGCGTTGGCGTCGGTGTCGAGGAAGATTACCATCCAGTTGGTTCCGCCGGGCGGTGTGATCGGTTCGCGCGTGCGTACGTAGAATGAAGCTGTGGTTTTGTTCCAGCTCACTTTGGAAGCGACAATATCATTGCGACCGCTGAAGTTACGATAGGTTACATTGGTGGCCCACCCACGATGCTCGCGTCGGACCTGGTCTCCGATGGTGTCGCGGAATTCCGGCTGCACCTCGCGCCAGTCGTCGAACTTTCCATCAATCTTGATCGGGTGAGATTCAAGCAAGGGCAGGGGACGCGCTCCCTTGTATTGGCGCACGTTGCTGACGAACTGGTAATAGTAATCGTCTCCGTGACCACCACGCATCGGTTCGATGTCGCGGCTATGTTCATGATCGAACTGGTCCACGAACATCACCGGCAGTTTGATGCGATTAAATTCGGCGAAGCGACCGGCAATCCATTCGTTCCAACCCGTGACGAATATGAAGCGCGGGTCTTCCTTGAGCGCACGTTCCCACTGCTCAGTGACGTTCAATCCGTAACGCACGGCATCAGGCCGTGAGTCAGTCGCACCGTGATGGAAGCTGCGACCTTGTGCGTCCTTCTCGCTCATCGAACCCAGCCGTCCCTTGACTGCATTTTGGGCGACACCAACCGATATCTGTTCCTTTTGACCGGCAACATTGGTGAAGACATGCTGTGGTGAAACTTCAAGCCAGCTCCACATGTCCGGTTTGGTCTGCCCCTGGAAATAATCCGGCTGCGGTTTGCGGAAAGTAAAAAAATTCAGGATTTGTTGCGTGTCGCCGTCCGTGAAGGTGAGTCGCAGTGTGCGATCACCCGCGACCGGATTGCCTTCTGCGAACGCCGTTCCGCGCGCAAATTTATCCTCGCTGTGACTCCACCAGCCGATGCGACCTCCCGGCTCTGAGGCTTCCAGATAGTACGTGCCGGGTGGCAACGGCTTCTTCAGTTTGAGTTGCAACCACGCGTTGTCGCTGACGTCATGGAAGCGATCTGCGGCAACTCGTTCGCCACCGGGACCGCTGCGCAGCAGGGCCAGGGTCACCGCACTGCCGGGTGTGCTCCAGGTTGGACACCTCACGCTGATCGCGCCAATCGGACGCTCTGTCGTGAACGTCTGACCCAATGTGTGGCCCGGTTGAAGTTCCGCAGGCGTGTTCTGATTCTTGTTTTCCTCCCGGTCAAAGATCAATTCCGGGTCGGCTAGAATCAGTGGTTTTCCCTCCCACTTGAACCAAAGGTCTGGGTGCAGACCCGGCGAATAGAGG
>CAYSDO010000220.1:0-4351 GCA_964429665.1 uncultured Bifidobacterium sp. | reverse complement strand
AACCCACAGTTCACGAGTGACCTTGGCTGGATCCCAAAACGGCGTGAGAAACGCCACCTGCGGAGTACGATTGCCGAGTTTGCGCATGTCAGACCAGACGCGGAGCAGCGCCCGGTAATAGTCGCGGTAGGTGATCTGGTTGGTCACATCGAAGATCACGACATCCACGCCAGCGTCGTTGAGCATTTGCGCGTGTTTGCGCAGAACGCCTTCATCGTCGGTGAGATAGTACCCAAAGATTGACTCGCCCCAATGATGCGGCACATGCAACGGTCCCCAAAGCGGGCTGTCCGGATTCTGCATCGCATTGGGATCGGCGGCGAGAATGCGTGTCACATCGAACGGGCCGCCTTGAACGTGCGCGCCATGCCAGAGGAAATAGAAAATGCCTACTGTGCGGTCAGGGCGAGGTGCGGAGACTTCGGGAAAGTTTTTCACCGTGCGTCCTAGTGCGTCCGTTGCGACCCAGGTGTCACTGAATGTATCCTGCAATTGTCCGAAGGCGCATTGTGCCGTGACAACAAGAAGGCTGAGGTGCGTCAGTCGGGAAGCTATTCTAAATCTCATGTTATGATCAGGGCTTTGAAACCTGCAAGCTCACTGGCCCGAGCAGTCCCGACTCCAGGAGAGCGGTGTCTTTGGTGAACGGATTCCATGTGGTCCTTGCGATGCGCTCCTGCTCCGGCAGGCCAGCGTCACCGATCAACCGATTCGGCCAGAGATTGGCCACGGTAACTTCGAGCACATTCTCGCCGGGCTTCAAAGCGCCTCCCACGTCCACGCGGTATGGTGCCTTCCAAACCACGCCGACGTCCTTGCCGTTAAGCTGCACTCGGGCCATGACTGCAACACGACCTAGATCCAGGAAATGTTTCTGTTGTTGGCTTCGGGAGATCGGATTAAACACAAAGGTGGTCTTGTACGTTGCCTTACCGCTGAAGTATTTCACGCCGATGTCCGGATGCTTGGACCAGTCGAGCAAGGCATCGAGCCCGATTTTTTCCGGAGCGCCACGATTACTTTGGAAGCTGACATCCCAAGGGCCCGTGATGCTTTGAGTTGTGGCAAAGTCTTCCCAGTTCCGACCCTGCTTTCCGTGAGGAGCGTTGCCCCGTTCGCGGAACACAACGAACACCGAGCCATGCGGATCGAGTTTCAGTGGCACGAAAGTTCGCCTGTCGCGCTGCTCCCAAACCTGCGCACGGCGCGATTCACCATTCAACGGATTCCACAACTCTGGAACTTTTCCCTTCACCCGAAACATGGCTGTCGAGATGGAAGCTTCAGCGCTGCGATTTGCGACGAAGTAGATTTCAGTGTCGCCTTCGCGCCGATGGTTAAAGCGCAATGGGCCGTCCGATTCAAAATCCGCAGGCAGCCCGTCTGCGCGCAGGATCGCAGTCAACCCGCCGTAGTCGGGATAAATCTCAAACACCGCATCCTCCGGCAATCCTCCCTGCTCGGCGTGCCTGGTGAGATCACCACCCCAGAACACGCGCCCTCGGCCAAGCTTGCGCGCGGTGACACTCTGCGGCACCGCGCTGTCGCCCCAAATATCGGAGGCCAATTTGCCTATCTCGACATCGCACTGAGGATAGTTCACCAGACTCGGCGATTTGCGTGGCGGCGCGCCTACAATCGTGGCCCCGGCTTTTGCCAGTTCTTTTACCTTGCGCAGGAGTGTTGGTGTCATTGTGTCCACGTTCGGCAGCGCAAGCAGGCGATAGCTCGTGCCGCCGGGGAAAACGATTTGTCCGCGTTTCACAGTGGCGCGAGCGATAAGCATGTCAGGCGAGCACGCGTTGAAGTTGTATTCCAAATGGTCGGGTGGATTGCCTCGAACGGCGGACTTCGGTGGACGGAAAACCTGCGGAGCACCTTCAGGCGTGAGGTAAAGAATGTCGGCCACGGCGTCACCACGTCGCAGCATGAACTGGCATCGTGCCAGGTATCCGTGAAAATCCGGTACCATTTCCCACCATGTTTGAGTGCGTTCCCAATGGACGCCGTAAGGTCCCATGGTCATGCCGGGCGCGCGATCCAGCCACGGCTGATGAGCGTAGCGGTGGAACACGATGCGATTCACGCCGGTGCAAAATGCCCAATCGCCCAGCGCTTTCAAACTGCCTGGATGAAACTGCCAGCGCTCCTTGTCGTCGGACGTGAACGACTCCGCAGCCACGATGCGTTTGCCGCCGGTGTGAGCAATGGACGACGCTTCGAAGACGCTGTACCAGGACTCAAAGCAGTTCGCCCAAAACTCACACATCGGAACGTCAGCCACCGCGCCGAGGTTCAAGTCCGCCGTCGGGTTCATGTCGTAAGGTTCGATCGAGAGTCCGAGGCCATGTTGCCGTCCGAGTTCTTTCAAGTGTTGTGCGTGGTTTTCAATGACCAATTCCTGCGCTGTCTGTCGCAAGTCCCAAAGAAACCTTTCGGAAACCTCCCGGCTTTCAACCACGCGCCCGGTCATGACCGGCAGATAGCGCAAAGCATCGTAACCACGGCGGCGTTTGAACTCGTCGCGAAACGCGCCAGTCCAGTTCTGCGCGCCCATCTCCCAACTGTCAATGTGCAGCGAAGTCAAACCCGCGTCGTTGTTTTGGCGTGGCCCGACTTCGCGGAGGAGAGCGCCAACGAACTGGTCGAAATGAGCGTCCAGCGCGGATTTGTCGAACTTGTCTGATTCCAGCCCCAGGCCGGGCGCGGGCGCGGGCCGCGTGTTTGCTCCGGTGCTGGTTCGACCGAAGCGCATGACCGTCCAGTTGCCCGCCGGCGCAGTCCAGGTCAGTTTGCCATCGGCATCCAGGTGATCGCTGACATCGAGAATCGTTCCCGAGCCAATCGTTGTGCCCGCAGGTGGCGTGGGATAATTCGCCGAAGATGGTATAAAGGGTTTCACACCGGGCATGGACGAGTAAGGATCTCGCACATAGAGCGCCTTGTGATCCGTGTCGGCGATGCGCTCGTTTCCAATTGGCGTGGGGAATGCCAGCACAGCGACATCGCGATAAAACTCGTTCTGAGCTTTCAGCAACTCTGGTGGCAGTCCGCCGGTCCCGAAATACGGCTTGCGCGGAGTCGGGCGAGGCAGCACCTCGCTAAAGTCGGTTGGCCCGGAGACATTGACCGAGCTGGCGACGAGGTGTTGCATGGATTGCTCGGGCTTGACCCATGGTCCGCCGCTGCCAGTCCATCCTGGGCCAGCGTTTAGAGTAATTTGCAGACCGAGTCTTTCGGCTTCGTTGACGACGTGTTTGAAAAGCTGCCGCCACTCGGCGCTCATGAATTTCACCGGGCCTTTCGGAATTCCCACATCCACCTCCATGATGATGACGCCGCCAATGCCTGCACGCTGCATCGCTTCAAGATCGGCGGTAAGTCCCTCACGGCTGAGATTGCCGTCCATCCACATCCAGTAGGTCCAAGGTCGGGAGGAGAAAGGTGGTTTTTGAAAATCAAGAGCGAGCCTATCCTCGGCGCATGCCAGCGCCGCAAGCAGTGGGCCGCACAATAGAAGCAGCTTCAACTTACCCATGCCGGATTCTCGCTGCGATCCGTGGGCTTAAAAAGCAATTTCTTGCGGTTCGGTGTCGGTGGCCACAATGGCAATGGTCAAGGTGCGAGTTGAGAACGAAGTTGGGATGCGACGCGGTTGACGAAACGAAGTGTCGCGTGAGAATTCAGGGGAGGGAAGACCACTCGCGCTCGTGATTCAAAAGATCGGCACCTTCTCCGGCACGACTTCAAATAGCCGGCCCAGATCGCGGTCGTTAACACCGGACGAGGGGTTGGCCGGCCATGCAATCCAATTCCATGGTGGTGGATTTTTTTTGCTGATCTCGATGGTTCTCGACTCCCGCCAGCGCCATATCTCGGCGTGGCCGTCGGCGAAGGTGAAAGTGCAACCGTTGTTGTGCCGCGTGGTCGGGAAGCTGATCCATTCCCATTGATCCGTGCCGAAGAGTTGAAAGTTGTTGGCGTTTACGCAGAACGTGGATTGCTGGATGCTTTTTTCATGTTCGTCAATGAACACAAGCGCCCGCGAAGGACCCGGTCTGAGTATCTGCGAGGTCTTGTGCCAGCACTTTTTGTAGTCGGGGTCGCGTTGGTTCGTAATGGCATTCATGTAAACGCTCATGGACACCGAGCGCGAACGGGGAATCTGTCCCTGATCCCGGACGGTCGAGATGTCGCCGGGGCATTTGTAAATCCCCACGGACTGGTTGTAGCGGAACAGCGCCCCGTTCTGGATGTTCGTCAGGTTTGAATCCGTGTAGGCGTTTCCATGCAGCCACGAATTCGCCTTGGTCGTCAATGCCGTGCGTGAAGCGACATATACCAGCGCTTC
>CAYSDO010000219.1:0-7560 GCA_964429665.1 uncultured Bifidobacterium sp. | reverse complement strand
GCGGCATCATTTTTGACATGGGAGAAGAACGGCGGATAAGCCACCGTGCGTTCGTCCTCGGCGAGTTGATCGTAGAACAACGGTCCCAATGCCTCGGTTCGTGAACCGTCCTGCAAAGTGAGGGAGAAGCGCGCTGCGAACGGTCCGGCGCAGAAATTTGTTTCAGCGGCAACGGCATTACCCAGCGTCAGGCTAAAAAACAATGAAAGCGTGATTGCCTGTGCCGTTCTCGTCCACGAAATTGCCCGGAGAATCCAGGGCGACAGTGGTGGTGGAATCACGCCAGTCATGGGCACGTTTTCATCCTTCGTTTCGGGAACGAGATTCAAGTCACCTAAACAGAGCGATTGACTTTGATTGGGGTTCATTTAGCTTCAGATGAATTGAGGTTTTTACCTCGGTTCCTCCCGACCCGGTGTCGCTCGTGCATTGACGATGCCGGGTTGTTTTGCATCCAAAACCATCGGTTTTCGATTTCGAGTGATCAGATTCAAAATGGCCGGCAGGCAGGTCAAACCTGCGAGCATACAGGTCGCAACACCCGTGGCCATGACGTAACCCAGACTCTCGATGCCTCGATGTTTGGCCAGTGCCAGACTGCCAAAGCCCGCAATCGTCGTCAGTCCTGAAACGAGCACCGCCTTGCCTGTGCTCTTGGCCAGGATGCTTGGTGTCTGTTCCTCCGCGAAACGGTTCAGGATGTGAATGCCATTGGTGACGCCGATGCCAATGATCAGCGGCAGCATCATGATGTTCGCCGGATTTAACGGAATGTCGAACCAACCCATCACACCGCCCAGCCAGAGCGCCCCGATTCCCACAGGCAGCAACGCCAGCACGACCGAACTCAAGTTGCGGAAATGGATCAATACCAGAATGACTATCGCTACCAGGGAATACAAAGCAGCCTCCTCGTAGCTGCGTTTAAGCAGGCTCGTGTATTCGTAGAGCTGCACCGGAGTGCCGGTGATGATTGGGTGGTCGTCGCCATCCGGATCCAACGCTTCGCGGAGTTGCTTCACGAACGCCTCCTGATGGACGCGTTCCCAAAGATTCGAGACCGGATAAACCTGCAACAACTGTTTGCCGGTCATGCCAACAAAACGATTGCGCAATGCCGGCGGCAAATCCTGTACGCGCAAACCCTCGCGATTGTCCTGGTCGCGAAGCGCATCAAACGTCGCGCCGAGATCGTCAAACAACGCCCGCTGAAACACTCCGAGCTTCACGCCATGGGCTTCGACGTCTGTCGGCGACCCCTCGTTCATTTTCTTCCGACAACGATCAATCGCTTTTCGTAAGGCATCCAATTGCCTGGCAATCCCAGGCTCGTCCTGCTGCGCTGCCTCTCCTGCCAGACCGCAATAACCTCCGAGAGAAAATAACGTCCGGCTCAGATCTGGAATTTTTGCAGGCGCTGCGTCAGGAGTCGCAAAATGGAGCGTGGCCAGCGATTCCTTGATCTCGCCGATCATTGAGAGTTTTCTTGCCTCGTTCCCGGCTGAAAAACGTGCGATCGAGTCCACCGCAGACACCAGCGGCAATTTCCGGATACGTGCCTCGAGTTCTGCGGCTTCCTGGACGGAATCCGCCATAACGGCGGCGAACAACACCGAGCGGCCGTTGCTCTCGTTGGTGGAGGCAACGGTCACCGCGTGGATGAGCTTTTCCTCAAATTGAACTGCAGGCAGTCCTGCGCTCTGCATGTGCAGCAGGTTGTAATCAAATGTTACTTTGCGTATCTGCCATGCGGCCAATGCGCACGTCACAACCGTCACCACCACCACCAGTACAGGTCGGCGCAGCCAGATATTTTCGATGCGCTCGCGGTGATCTACCTTTGCAACTTCGTGATCCAGCACGTTCTGGCGTCCTCGCAGCAGAAGCACCGGAAGTAAGGTCATCATCGGGATCAGGCAGATCAACAATCCGCCGCCGCAGATGATGCCCATCTCCTGGATGCCTTTGAAATCAGTTATGCCCATTGCAAGGAACGCGCCCGCCGTCGTGAATGCACCTGTGAAAATCCCCTGGCCGGTGAAAACCATCGCTCGCGTCAATGCCTCTTCTTCTGTTCGGCCATGTCTCAGCTCCTCCTCGTATCGAGTCACAAGATGGACACCAAAATCAATCGCCAGACCGATCAGGATCGGTACAAACGTGATCGTCAGAATGTTCAAGTGCCCGACAGTCGCCGTGGTGAAGGCCATCGTGTAACCGATGCCGATGATCAAGCTGAGCGTGGCTTTCACGGGTCGGCCCGTTTCTTGATAACCGTAAATGAAAATCAGCGCGCACAGGATCAACGACACCACGCTCGCGAGCGTCGAGTCCTTCTGCGATTGGTCCATCTCGTCGTGCTCCAACACGGGTTCGCCGGTGAGGCCGACATTCACACCCGTGACCTCGGCGCGTGTTTCTTCGACGAGTTGGCGGAATCTCTCAACCGCATCCGCATTCAGTCCTTCCACCACCGCCTGGGTCGAACGTGATGTATTCCTGTTGTGCAGTGTCGGTGCCAGGGCTGAACAGCGCTGTTACGCCCGGTGACGGCGGCACGCCCGGCCTCCGCAAACTATCCGTGGCTTCGTTGACGATGTGTGTGAGGGCGGGCAGGGCCTGTACGAGAGAGGCGTTCTGGGCGTTGCTCTCTTGTTTGGCCGAGGCAAACTGCTTGTTCACCATCTCAAACAGTGTCACCAAATTCGTCGCACGGGAGAATGGCTCGATGAACGGACGATACTCGGCCAGCTTGT
The DNA here is from genome assembly GCA_964429665.1 of uncultured Bifidobacterium sp. Taxonomy (GTDB): domain Bacteria; phylum Verrucomicrobiota; class Verrucomicrobiia; order Limisphaerales; family JADLHS01; genus JADLHS01. The sequence continues at coordinate 4,804 of CAYSDO010000219.1, read as the reverse complement.
TCTTGAGTTCGCTAAGTTCGTCCTCCTTCAAAAACAACAGCGCCTTCGGCCCGAGCATCTTAAGATCGCCCTTGTAAAAAATGTTTGAGAACAAGTTGGTCTCAACCAACTCATCGCTGCCAGGACGGATGGGAACTTTGATCCGTGCGGCCTCGACGCGCGCGCCCAGCCGTTCGACGAACTGCCGATTCTTGCTGCCGTCCTCACTTTCCACCACTGCAACCATGTCGTCCTGTGTGGGGAACTCGTGTTTGAACTTTAGATAGTTCTGGTGGTAGCGCTTGTTTGCTCCCACGAGATTGTTGCGGCTTGTGTCGAACTCTAGAAAGAAACAGGTATAGACAACGCAGGCGGCAAACGCGATGACCTGTGGCCAGAAGAACCAGTGCTTGCGATGAATAACCGCCCACGCCAGCTTGCCCAGAAGACGGGCGAACATCGTTTCGCTGCTAAGAGTTTTCATGTCGGAACGGCGACAACTCCTCGACCACTGGTCTGCATCGTCATCTTTAACGCGGCTGTTGGTCGGAGATCACTTCGCCGCCTCCACATAGACCGCCGTGCCGTAGCACAACACCTCGGTGATGCCGGGCGAGATTTCCGTGGCGTCATAGCGGACCCCGATGACCGCGTTTGCTCCAAGCGCGCCCGCGTGGGTCAACATCTGATCGTACGCGTCACTCCGCGCCCGTTCGCACAGCGTGGTGTACAGCGTGATGTTGCCACCAAAGATTGCCTGGATGCTCGCGCCGAAATTGCCAATGATCGAGCGCGAGCGCACGATGATCCCGCGCACTACGCCGTGCGACTTCACAACCTGATAGCCGGGAAGTTCAAACGCCGTCGTCGTCAGAGGGTGGGTCTTGCTCATCGAGAAATTTTTGCGCGAAAAATGTCCGCGAGCAGGATCAGAACTTCACCTTCTCGAGATATTTCAGGCTGTGGGGAATCTGCTCTAGCACGGTCGGCGACTCGTCCTCGATGAAATAGTGTTTCAGCCCGGCCTTCTTCGATGCGCGCAACAACGCCGGCCAGTCCGTCTGCCCCGTGCCAATAACAACACCGTTCTTCCCGTCAGTGCCCGCTGCGAGTGAACCGGTGGGAACACCTTTCTTCAAATCCTTGATGTGCATGAGAGCCCAGCGGTTGCCGTATTTCTTCATCAACTTGGTCGGGTCCTGACCCGGGAAAACGACCCACATCACGTCCATCTCGAAGCTCACGAATTCCGGCTTCGTTTCCTTCATCAACACGTCGAACAACGTCCCGTTGCCATGCGGCACGAACTCGTAGCCGTGATTGTGCAGGTAGAACTTGATGCCGTGTTTTGCCAGAACTTCACCCGCGTGATTCATCACCTTCGCGGCCTCATGAGCGTTCGCCTCGGTAAACGGGCCGTCGTGTGGAATCCATGCCGTGCCCGCAAACTCCAACCCGAGCGCCTTTGCCTCCTTTGCCACACCTTCGGGGTCGTCGCGGAATCGTTCATAACCGAAATGCCCAGCCACGGCTTTCAGGCCGTTCGCAGCGAGCATGGCGTTGAACTCCTCCGGCGACTTTTCGTACGTGCCGGCCAGTTCCACGGTGCGGAATCCCAGTTCGCGCACCCTGGCAAGAGTGCCGGGCACGTCTTTTTTGAATTCATCGCGCAAACTCCAAAGCTGCAGGCCGAGCGGGCCTTTGAAGCTGTCACCCGTGCCTGCCGGTTTTCGTGCGTCCTCTCCCTTCGCAATGAACGAAAGTGAAGTCATGATAATTGCCGTGAGATAAACGATAGTGCGTTTCATGCCGGAATTAAATACGAACCAGGGACGGGAGGAAAGAGGTGTTTCAAGGCGGCCGTGCCGGGCAGAACCTTGCAATACTGCCCGATGAATCGGTGTCATTGGTGCAGTGCGGGTTTGACGCCGCGCAGATGCTCGTCGAACCAATCAGCAAAAATCTCCAGATCCTTTTCCATGCCGCCCCATCCATGTGCCTTGCCCTCACGCACCACCAGCTTTGCCGTCACGCCCGATTCCTGGCAGCGCTTCACAAATTGTTCGGCCTGATAGATGGGCACAAGCTTGTCTGCATTGCCGTGCATGATGAGGATCGGTGGCACATTCGAGCGGACGAAATAAATCGGCGAGATTTCACGCCCCAGCTTTTGCCGTTCCTCGGCGGTGTCAGAACGCGGGCCAAAGCCGGTTTTGAAATCTTTTAATGTTCCAACGCCCACGGCATCCTCACCGGGTTGGCTGTAATTCAGAAAATCTGTTGGCGGGAAAAAGCAAGCCACGCATTGCACCTCGCTGCTTTCGCGGTCAATTGGATCCTTGGCGTCCTCGCTGCCCTTCTCGCCTTTGACCGCCATCATCAGCGAGAGATGCCCGCCTGCGCTGCCGCCTGTGATACCCAGCTTGTTCGTGTCCACTCCATACTTGCCCGCGTTGTGACGGATGAAACGCAGGGCTCGGTGAATGTCCGGGACGATTTCCGTGACGTTGAATTTCGGCTGCGAGCCATGCACCACGGCGAACACCGTGTAACCTCGATTCAGGAACGGGCGCATGGACCCCGCATTGATCGCCTCGTGCGAGGAATACCAACCACCGCTCACCATGAACGCGATGCCGGCACCGTTGGGCGTGGCTGGTTGAAAAACATCCAACGTGAGTGCCGTCCCGAACTTGCGTCCGTAGATCACGTCCTCGGTGCGGGTGAACGGGGCATTGGTTTGTGCGACGGCGTTGCCGAAGCACGCGAAGATGCACGCGACAAAGAGAACGCGTTTGAAGGTCGGAATCATTTGCAGACACTAACAAGCGCGTCGCAGCGCGCAAGACGGAATGCGCGCTCCGTTCGTTATGGCCTGCGCGAAAGCGGAAAATTCCCTTTCACTTTGAACCGGCCAGCAGTTCACGCGCTTTGGGCAACCATATCTTGTGAAACCAATCGTCGCCGATTGGGCCGTAGCGCTCCACCTTCCAGCCGGCAAAACGGAGTTCGTTGTGCATGGACCAAGCCCGATCCGCATTCGTTGAGTGAATGATGATCGGGCAGAATGGGAAATGGCTGGCTAGGAACTTAGCTACTTCAAGGCCAGTGCCAGGATCACGTGTCACACCTGGCTGCGGATTCAAATCGTGGTCGAGAGAAATCAGATGAGTGTCGGTAAAGAAATCCTCACATTCTGCTATCATAGTCGGCGCATCGCGCCAGACGCGCATTTTCCAATCGTCGCCAAGTTCACGAACGACGGCCTCGAATGCCGCTATTCGCTCGGCATTGTCCTCGAGAAGAAGCAGCGTTTTCATCTGACTGGCTTACTCTCTTACCGTTTGGACTGGCAAGGCGGAAAGCGGCACACGCTCGTTGGTCTTGGTGAAATAATCCGCCGACCAATCATTGGTGAACAATGCGACGGGATTCTTGCCAACGTCGTAGGCGAGTTTCGCGCCGGTCGGGAGCGAGACGGCGTCAAGGTCATCTTCCTTCATGTCGGTCGGCAGCCAGCGGACGACGGTCCAAGGGGCGGATTCGAGGTGGGACTCCGCGCCGTATTCGCTTTCGAGGCGGAACTGCACAACCTCGAATTGCAGCGGGCCGACGGCGGCGAGCAGCGGCGTTTTGATGGACGAGTTGCGCAGATAAAGCGCCTGGATGACGCCTTCCTGCAAAAGCTGGTCGAGGCCCTGGCGAAATTGTTTGAACTTCGCGGTGTTCGGATTGTGCAGGTGCGCGAAGGCTTCTGGCGTGAAGCGCGGGATTTCCTTGTAGAGAATTTTTGGGTCGGTCGTGAGCGTGTCGCCAATGCCGAAGCTGTCGTGGCCGACGAGGCCGATGACGTCGCCGGGATAGGCTTCGTCCACCGTCTCGCGTTCGTTGCCGAACAATTTGTGCGAGCTGGAGAGGCGCACCTTCTTCTCGGAACGTGAGTGAAACACAGTCATGTCGCGATCAAATTTTCCGGAGCACACGCGGATGAAGGCGATGCGGTCACGGTGTTTCGGGTCCATGTTCGCCTGAATCTTGAAAATGAAACCAGAAAACTCAGGATTCGCGGGCGAAATCTCGATACCGCCCATGACACGCGGCTTGGGTGCGGGCGCGTGTTTCAGAAAACCGTCGAGCAGCAACTGGACGCCGAAGTTGTTGACGCCGCTCCCAAAAAACACAGGCGTGCTTTTGCCTGCGAGCACGGCGGCATCGTCGAAGATTTCGCCGGCGTGTTCGAGCATCTCGAGCTCTTCGATCGTTTTGTTGAATGTGGCTTCGTCAAGCTGGCCGCGAACTTCGGGATCGTGCAGGTTACCGACGGAAACGGGTGCGCGATATTTGCCGCCAACCACGCGCTCAAACAGGTGCATCAACTTCGTCTGGCGATCATACACACCGCGAAAATCCGCACCGTTGCCAATGGGCCAGTTCACCGGAAACGCGCCGATGCCAAGCACGCGTTCGAGTTCATCGAGCAACGCGAGCGGCTCCTTCATGGGCCGATCACACTTGTTCATGAACGTGAAAATCGGCACGCCGCGCTGGCGGCAGACTTCAAACAGTTTGCGCGTCTGCGGCTCGATGCCCTTGGCCGAATCAATCACCATCACCACCGCGTCCACGGCGGTGAGCACGCGATAGGTGTCTTCGGAGAAATCTTTGTGGCCGGGCGTGTCGAGCAGGTTGAGGCGGAAACCGTCATAGTCGAATTGCAGCACCGTCGAGCTGATCGAGATGCCGCGCTTCTTCTCCAGTTCCATCCAGTCCGACGTGGTGGCGCGCTGGTTCTTGCGCGCGGTCACCGAGCCGGCGAGTTGCACCG
>CAYSDO010000218.1:0-7563 GCA_964429665.1 uncultured Bifidobacterium sp. | reverse complement strand
GTTTGTTCGTCTTTCGACGTTTTTCTTTGGGCGGTTTCAAACGGTTGATTGAATCCGCCAGAGTCATCCGCTCCGTGCTGATGCGCAGTAGCAACCCGATACCCACGGGGTAACTGCGATTCGCCCAGGCTCGAAACCTGCCTGAGTTACTTGATCCGACTTGGAACGGTTTCTAATCGTTCCTGATCTCCGGTGTCCTGCTTCGCGTAACCGGCACGCGCGAACGTGCCTTTGGAACCGGTGAATCCTGCCTCCGCTCCCGGAATCGCTTCCGGCTTGAGAGGGGCCGCGCCAACCAGCCTGGCCCGGCCTTTCCCCAGTCACCTGGGATCATCCTTGAATCTCGCGACGCCTCTCTCTCGATTGCCGCCGTCCGACTCAGTTCTTTCAATGAACTGCCCACATCATACAACGGATTCGCCCACCGACAACGGAACCTTGTGCACACGGTTATTCTCCAAAACATCCGGTGAACAGTTGGGGAACAATTTTATTCGCCCGTAAAATCAGGGCTTTGGTGGTGGTCAGAAAAGATTATTCACCGACCCGGGGGAACATTTATTTCGCCGGTGAAGAAGTTTTGGATTGAAACTGGTGTGCGTCGGGGACGGGAGACCTCCGATGTCGTTTGTTGAAAAGGTTCGCGGAGAGCTTCGCGCTTTGTGTAACGTGCATGCACGATTTGAATCATGGCGTTTTCTTTCACATTTCTGGGTTGCGGCACCTCCACTGGCGTGCCGATGATCGGCAAGGATTATCCGCCCGGGTTTCTGGCCAATTCAAAAAACTGGCGGACCCGGCCTTCCATCTACGTTGCCACGGACGCAGTGAAACTGGTCGTGGACACAACGCCCGATTTTCGCACGCAATGTCTCCGCGAAAACATCCGCTCGGTGGATGCCGTCCTCGTGACGCACGCGCACGCAGATCACATTATGGGAATGGATGATTGCCGCCGGTTCTGTCACATAAACGGCGATAGAGCGATGCCCATTTACGGCGATGCCGCCACTCTTGATGGTCTGCGCCGCGTGTTCCAATATGCTTTTCATAACGGACCTTGGCCGAAGGGATATTTCATTCCTGAAGCGCGCTTGCTGAACGGCGCATTTGATCTTGGGGATATGCGCATCACGCCACTGCCATTGCCACATGGGCGATTCACCTCAAACGGTTTTTTGTTTGAGCAGAACGGTCGCAAGCGCCTCGCCTATCTGAACGATTGCAAGGAAGTCCCTGCCGCAGCCGTCGAACAGGTGCGAAGCGTCGAGGTTGCTGTAATTGACGCATTGCGCTACAGCCCGCATCCGACGCACATGTGCCTGGACGAGGCATTGACCGTGGCGCGGCGTATCGGGGCGGGGCGGACTTATTTCACGCACCTCACCGACGATTACGATTACGAGAAGGCGCAGGCTGAACTACCGCCGGGGACCTGGTTTGCCTGGGATGGGTTGAAAGTGGAGTGTCATAGGTGACGAGTTGTGAGAAAAGCCGCCTTGCCTAGTATGAAGAAATTTCTGCCCCTGTTCGCGCTGTTGGTCAGCGCACTGACTTCAGTCGCCGCGAACCCGGGCGACGAGGTAGTGGTCATCTACAACTCTCGTGTGAGGGAGTCCAAGGCTGTGGCGGATCATTACGCCAGGCAGCGCAGCGTTCCCACAGGTCAGGTCTTCGGTTTCGACATGGTGACTTCGGAATCCATGTCGCGGGCTGAGTTTCGCAACAGTTTGCAGGAGCCGCTGGCAAAAAAACTGACCTCGGAAAAGCTTTGGACCGTCGGCCCGAAAATGGTCGTCACAACGAACGGACAACCTCCCACTGCGGTTCGTTCCGTGCTCGACAGCAAAATCCGTTACGTTGTGCTTTGCTACGGTGTGCCGTTGAAAATTCTTTCAGATCCGACTTTGCGCGAGTTTCAACCAACGAATGCGCGTCCCGAGTTCATGCGTAATGAAGCCGCCGTGGACAGCGACCTGGCCTGTCTTCCTCAAACGCTTCACGCGATGCGTTTCAGCGGACCGCTCCAGAGTCCGTTTTACTCCGTCACGAATACCGTCGCCCTGAGTCCTACGAACGGAATTCTCATGGTCGCGCGACTGGACGGACCCACGCCTGAAATCGCACGTGGCCTGGTGGATAAGGCACTTCAAGCCGAGCGCGATGGATTGCATGGGCGGGCATACTTTGACCTGCGCAATATCAGCGATCCTGGATACAAGTTGGGTGACGAATGGATTCGCAACGCTTCGGAGATCTGCCGTGGACTCGGTTATGACACCTACGTGGACGAGAGCGGCGCGCCAATCCCGTCAAGTTTTCCGATGAGCCAGATTGCATTTTACGAAGGCTGGTACACTGAGAATGTCTTTGGTCCATTCACGCTGCCTGAGGTCGAATTCATGCCGGGCGCGTTCGCGTATCATCTCCATTCCTTCAGCGCTTCCTCGCTCCGCTTGACGAATCGAAGCTGGGTTGGCCCGTTGCTGCTCAAAGGCGCCACTTGCACGATGGGCTGCGTGGATGAGCCGTATCTGGCCGCAACGCCTGACGTGGGCGTGTTCACCGGGCGGTTTGTCCATTTTGGATTCACGTTCGGTGAGGCGGCGTACGCGTCGCAACCTGTCCTGTCATGGCAGACCACGGTTGTTGGCGATCCACTTTACAGGCCTTTCGGAAAACCTTTGCAGCAACTTCATGAGGAACTTGAGGCGCGCGGGAGCAAACTTGCGGAGTGGTGCTATGTGCGCATCATCAACCTCAACCGCGTTCGTGGTGTGGCATTGAACGAACTCGCATCCGTCCTGGAAAGAGTGCCGCTCACGAAAACAAGTTCCGTGATGTCTGAGAAGCTGGGCGATCTTTGCACTGCACAGGGCAAGCCTTCCTCCGCGATTCTGAATTATGAACGCGCACTCACTCTCGATGTGACGCCTCAGCAGCGAATCCGTTTGCGTCTCACGCTCGGTGAAAGACTGCTCGCCGCCGGTCGTGACGAGGACGCCTATAACAACTACAAGAATCTGGCAGGCGAATCACCAGACTATGCGGACCGGTTGATCAACTATCAGAAGCTCGTGACTCTCGCGAACAAGCTTGGCAGAAAAGACCAGGCCGAGAAATTTCAAGAGCAGGTCAAACGGTTGCAGTGAACAACTGGAGAAACATCAGTCTCCGCCGCTTGTCACCGTGTCCAAACAATGTTGCATCTGAACGCGTGACAACATGCAGCCGACTTCCTACTCTCCGCCTATGAGCGCTCCCACAACTCAACTCGATCAACTCAAGGCTTTCACCACGGTCGTGGCTGACACAGGCGATTTTGCCACGCTCAAGGAATATGCGCCGCAGGACGCCACCACGAATCCGTCACTCATCCTCAAGGCCGCGCAGATGCCCGAATACGCCGCCGTCGTCGCCAAAGCTGTTTCCAATGCAAAACAAACCGGCGCGAGCGGTGCGAAACTTCTTGGCGAGGTCATGGATTGTTTGCTCATCGCGTTCGGTGTTGAGATTTTGAAGATCGTTCCGGGTCGCGTTTCGACAGAAACGGACGCAAATCTTTCGTTCGATGCCGATGCGCTCGTCGCCAAAGGCCGGCGTTTCATCGAGCTTTACAAGAAGCAGGGCATCGCGCGTGAACGCGTCCTCATCAAGATTGCCAGTACGTGGGAAGGCATACGCGCGTGCGAAGTCCTCCAGAAGGAAGGTATCAACTGCAACCTCACACTGTTGTTCTCGCTTGCCCAGGCCGTCGCCTGCGCTGAGGCAAAGGCAAAGCTCATCTCACCCTTTGTTGGCCGCATCCTCGACTGGTACAAGAAATCCACCGGTAAGGATTACGCGGCGGCGGAAGACCCCGGCGTGGTTTCCGTGAAGGAGATTTACGCCTACTACAAGAAGTTTGGCTACGCCACTGAGGTCATGGGTGCGAGTTTCCGGAGCAAAGCCGAGGTGCTTGAACTTGCGGGCTGTGATCTTCTCACCATCAGCCCGCAATTGCTTGGAGAGCTCAAGGCGGACTCGACGCCCATTGCCCGCAAACTTTCTCCCTCGGAAGCCAAAACGAGCAAGATCGAGAAGCTCGTGCTCGACGAAAAGAAATTCCGCTGGCTGCTCAATGAAAATCAGATGGCCACGGAAAAAACCGCCGAGGGCATCCGCCAGTTCAACGCGGATGCGATGAAGTTGGAGAAGTTCGTGGCTGCGAAGCTCTGAGCGTCACGGAAAAAAGACGCCGGGACAGATTGTTCATCCCACTCGACGCAAACTCGACATTTGGATTCGTTTCGTCTGAAATGACGTAGATGTTTTCGCGCAATCCAAAAAATCTTATCCGCCCGCTGGTTCATAAACTTCACGCATACGTTCCCGGCGAACAGCCGAAGATCAAAGGGTTGATCAAGCTTAACACGAACGAGAACCCGTATCCGCCATCGCCAAAAGTGTTGCGTGCGGTAAGAGCCGCCGTGGATGACCGGTTGCGATTGTATCCAAATCCGACATCGGAGCGCCTCCGCACAAAGCTCGCGAAATTGCATCACTGCAAACCGGAGAACATCATCATCGGCAACGGTTCGGATGAAGTGCTGGCGATGGCCGTTCGGGCATTTGTTGAACCAAAATCGGAGTCCGGAGTACGAAGTCCAAAGTCTCGAATCTCAGAAACCACGGTGCAATACTTCACGCCAAGCTATTCGTTGTATCCTGTGCTGGCGGACATTCATGGTGCAGCGAAGAACGCGGTGTCGCTCGAAGACGATTTCAGTCTGCCGTCCGTGGCGGAGTTGAAGCGCAGGAAACAGTGGGACTTCGACGCCGCGCTCACACTCGTTACGACGCCGAACGCGCCGGGCGGCCGTGGTTACTCGACGCGCGAACTCGATGCGCTCTGCAAGGCCCAGCACGGTGTGGTTGTGTTGGACGAGGCTTACGTGGATTTTGCAAACGACAACGCGATGAACCTCGCGCTGAAACATCCTCATGTGCTAGTCGCCCGAACGTTTTCCAAGGCGTACTCGCTCTGTTTCCAGCGCGTCGGTTATTTCGTTGGTCATCCGGAACTGATAGCCGCGCTGGACAAGATTCGTGACAGCTACAACGTGAACGGCCTCGGTCAGGTGGCTGCTGAAGCAACATTGGACGACCTCGGCTACTACCGCGCGAATTTCAAGAAGATCATCGCCACCCGGACCTGGCTGAGTCGCGAGTTGTCGAGGCTTGGATTCCGTGTGCTTCCGAGCCAGACGAATTTCATTCTGGTTCAGCCACCATTGTTTCCGGCGAAAGAATGGCTTCAAAAACTTCGCGACCGAAAAATCCTCGTTCGCTGGTTCAGCACGCCGGAAGTGCGAAATTACCTGCGCGTCACCATCGGCACTCAACAGGAGGCGGTGGCGCTGGTCAGGGCAGTGGGTGCAATCCTGGGTTGAGCCGTTTTACGTTTTCGCGTCCAGTGTCGGGCGGGTGTGCCCACTTACTTGACGCAATATGCAAAACGGAACACATCGCCCCTCTTGCAAAAGCAATCTCCGTCCGGGCACTCGTCCTGCTTGGTATTTCGCGTGTACCAGGAATTTTACCGACTCAAAGAAGCTCCGTTCGACATCACGCCGAACCCGCGATTCCTGTTTTACTCCGCGAAACATCGCGAGGCGTTCAATCACGTCCTTTACGGTGTCCGTGAGCGAAAGGGATTTGTCCAACTCACGGGCGAAGTCGGCGCGGGAAAAACAACATTGTGTCGTGCGGTGATGGAGCAGTTGGATGAGCATTACTCGACGGCGCTGATTTTGAATCCGGTGATGAGCGCGGATGAACTCATGCGTGCCATCGGGATGGAATACGGACTTCCGGTCAACGGTCTTGATCGCCTCAATACACTCGGTGTGATCAATCAGTTTCTGCTCAAGCAGGTGGCGCGAGGTCAGGACACGGTGCTCATCATTGACGAGGCGCAGGATCTGACAGACGACCTGCTTGAACAAGTGCGGCTGCTTTCCAATCTTGAAACCGACAATCGCAAGCTGCTTCAAATCGTTCTCATGGGCCAGCCGGAACTGCGCGACCGGTTGAACAATCATAAACTGCGGCAGCTTCGCCAGCGCATCACCGTTCGCTATCATCTCCCACCTTTGGATCGGCAGGAGATGGCGGAATATATCAGCCATCGGTTGCATGCGTGCGGTGGAAATGGCGAACCGTGTTTCACCAAACCTGCGCTCTGGCGGATTTACAGGTACAGCGGTGGAATTCCACGCCTGGTGAACGCGCTGTGCGACAAGGCGCTGCTTGCGGGCTTTGTTAATCAAACAGGGCGAATCAATTTCAAAATGGTGGGACGTGCCGTTCGTGAATTGGAAGGAAACATCTGATTTATGAAACCGACCTCCTTCATTACGAGTTACAAGCTGAAGGTTGAGAGTTCCAGCCATCTTGCGTGCGCAACCAACCTGTAACCTGCAACAATTCCAAAAGCCATGAGCCTTATCAACGAAGCACTCAAACACGCAAAAAAAACTCAAACTGAAACCCCGCCGCCGCCATTGCAGTTTCGCGGTGCGGATAAAAAGCACAATCGCCGTGTGCTGCCAATCTTGGTTGGCGCAGCGCTCACATTGATCTTCGCTGGTGGCATGGCGTTGTTTGTGGTGTTTTTGTTCAAGCGACAGGAGTCACGTTTGAGCGCGGGTGCCCGCACCGCGCCGCCATTGCCTGCGGTGTCACAACAGCCGCCGGTGATAACACCCGTCGTTGCAGCAGAGCTACCTCCTCCTGCACCAGGAAAGACGAATGATGTAACCGAAAGGCCGCCGGCTCCTTCTGATGGAAAAGGGCCCATACCCTCATTCCCGGGAGAGTATAAGACAAACAGCCTTCCTGTGTCGGTGCAGGTCGAAGCAGCGAAACCAGCGGTGATCAAATTGCAGGGCATATTCTTCAATCCCGCGCAGCCTTCTGCTGTCATAAACGGCAGGACGGTGTATGTCGGCAACGCGGTGGGAGGCTCTCGCGTGATTCAGATCACCCAGGAAACGGTCACGCTTGTCAGTGAGACGGCTACCAATGTTTTGAGTTTGTCAGAGTGACGCAGGTGCTTCACACTGCGTTGCCCATGTTGAAACACACAAGTTGCAAGCCATGATTGCGTCCTTCCGCCGCAACATGGCCAGGTCGCCAGAATACGCGCGCTTCGCGCCGCTGTTCATTTTCGTCATCATCACCTTCGTTGCCGGACTGATGGGCGGTGACTGGAAGTTCTGGGGTTACATGCTCAAGGTGGTGGTGGGTGCGTGGCTGGTGTGGGAGATGCGGTCATTCGTTCCCGAAATGCGCTGGGCCATCAGTTGGGAAGCTGTGGTCGTTGGCATTGGAATCTTCGCGGTCTGGGTAGGTCTTGATCCGCATTACCCTAAAATCAGCCTGTTGTTCAAAGACACGCCGGAAAGCATCTGGAATCCGTTCGCACGATTTGGTGAGACAAGCGCTTTGGCGTGGGCATTGATCGTGGTGCGCATTTTTGGAATGACCATCATAGTTCCGCCGCTGGAGGAGGTTTTTTAC
>CAYSDO010000217.1:0-7576 GCA_964429665.1 uncultured Bifidobacterium sp. | reverse complement strand
TCCGCGGCGTGTTCTGCGGCGGCACGACGATGGCGCCGCAATACGTGCGTTTCATCGTGGAGGAAGTGCTCGAAGGCCGCATCGGATTTTATCCTACCTACGGCAACACGCTCATGGGCCTGGCCGCGAGTGTGCCGCTGTTGCCGGAAGACAAGTTCTCCATCACCTACTACGCGCCGCAGCCGCGCGCCGTGTTGCGTGTAGTGGATCCGAAGAATACGTCGCATGTGGTCGCATACGACACATGGGGCCGCGTCGAGTTGACCACGCTCACCAAGGAATTCTTCATGCCCCGCTTCCTCGAACGCGACGAAGCCCTCCGCCGTAGCCCCCGCGCACCCTATGCCTGGGACGGCGTGGCGGAAGTCCGCCCGTTCGGCGCGATGGAGAAGAACATCGTCGAGGGCGTTTACTGATATTCCTGCTGGCGGACTTGCTTAAGGCATGACGCGCACACGATAAAAGCGATTACTAAAGGCGCTATTGTTCGTGAAGGTGAAAGGCATCGCGACTGGGGTGTTGGTCGCCAAATCCACCAGGTTCGTCAGCGAGACCGAGCCTTGCAGGACGTAATCCGGCCCCAGCCCGCCGGTGACACTCAGCCGGAACAACCCGTTGGAATAACCCAGCGGTGTCAACACCACCGGTCCGAACGGATTCACTGTGACCGTGAACGTGTTGGTGCCGCTGCGATTCGGGCTGCCGTTGTCCGTCACCACCACGCGCACGAGGTTGGTGGTGTTTCCCAGCGCGGCGGGCAGGCGCCAAGTGAACAATCCATTGCCCGTCCCAATGCTCGCGCCGGACGGCGGACCGACGAGACTGAATGAAAGCGTATTCGTCGGCAGATCGGCGTCGGTGGCGGTGGCAGTGAAGCTCACGATCTGCCCGGCATTGCCCGATTGGTTCAGCAACGTGCCGACCACCGGAGCGACGTTCACTTCGTTGACGGTCAGGGTGAAACTATTCGTCACACTCAAGGCTGTGGAATTGATCGCAAGCGGATTGCTGTCGGTGACTTTGATTTGCACGACGGCGTTGGTCGGCCCTTGAAATTCGCTCGGCGTCCAGGAGATGCCGCCGCTGGCCGTAACCACCATGCCCGTCGGACCGGAGACGAGCGCGTAAATCAGCGAGTTCGCCGGGAAATCCGGATCGGTGGCGGTCGCGTTGTTGGTGAAGAGCACGAGTTCGTTGATCGCTTGATTCGCTGGCAGGGTCAACACCGGCGGACGGTTGGATTCGTTCACCGTGACGTTGAAAGTGTTCGTCAGCCGGAATGACGTCGTATTGATGGCGGAGGAGTTGGTGTCGGCGACCACGACGGTGATGGTGTAACTGTTTGAACCTTGCGATTCATTTGGCAGCCATGAGATCGCGCCGGTGTTGGTATTAATCGTCATGCCGGCGGGCGGCGCGATGAGCGAGTAAGCCAGCGTATTTACCGGGAGATCGGGATCGGTCGCGGAGGCGGAAACGCTCAAAGCATTTTCCTCGGTGATGATCTGATTGCCCGGCACGGTCAGGACAGGCGGGCGATTGGATTCGTTGACCGTGACATTGAAGGTGTTTGTGACGCTGATGGATTTTGCGTTGACGGCGAGGGCATTGGTATCGGTGACAACAATCTTGATAGCAAAAGTATTCGAGCCTTGGGATTCGTCTGGCGTCCAGGTGATCGCGCCGGTGCCGGGGTTGATGGACATGCCGTTGGGCGGGGAGACGAGCGAATACGTCAGCGGGTTGGCTGGGAAGTCTGGGTCGGTGGCAGAAGCGGTGACGCCGGTCAGGGGATTTTCCTCGGTGATGGTCTGATTGGATGGCGCGGTGAGGACGGGGGGCAGATTCACTTCGTTGACCGTGATTTGATAACTATTGGTGACGCTCAAGGACGTGGTGTTGAATGCGACCGGGTTGGTGTCGGTGACGCTGATGAAGACGGTGTAGGTGTTTGAACCTTGGGATTCAAGAGGGGTCCAGTTGATCGCGCCAGCGGGTGAAACCGTCAAGCCCGCAGGACCGGCGACGAGCGCGAAGGTCAATGAGTTCGTCGGAATATCCGAGTCCGACGCGGTGGCATTGGCGGAGTAAGTGGATTGCTCGTTGATGCTGGTGGGTGCGGGCAATGTGAGAACGGGCACGACGTTGATTTCGCGGACGACGACCTGGAACGTCACATTCGTTGTCAGGTTCGGCGTGCCGTTGTCGGAGACCACGACGGTGATGTTGGTCGTGAACGGGCCTTGGGCTTCGGTGGGCTGCCAGGTGAGTTGACCGGAGGCATTGATGCTCGCGTTCGTCGGCGAATTGGCGAGCGTGTAGGTCAGCGTTTGCGCGGGCGCGTCGCCATCGGAAGCAGCGACGTTGAAATTGAGCGTCGTAAGTTCATCCATCGTCTGGTTGCTGATGGGCGGAAGGCTCGGGAGCGTGTTGATGATCTCCAGGTCCACATTCGTGCTGCTGTAATGGATCTGCAACCCGATCGAATTGGAGGGGAAATTAAATGTGGCAAACGTGCCGGTGCGCGACGCGGCACGCAGGACGTTGGTGAACACGACATCCGGAGCGGGATAATAACCGTTGGTGAGCGTGACGTTCAGTGTACCATCAAGAGTCATACTGTTGCTGACCACGAGACGGTCGTAATCGCCGCTGACCGGAGTGCCGGCCAGTTCGACATCCATCGCGCCTGCGGCGGTCTGGACGTAATTGCTCGTGATGATCAACTGCCCCAGAGAAGTGCCCGGACTGAGCGTGCCAGAGTTGGTGACGGAGCCAAAAATTGTTCCGGAGCCGGCGAGCGTGCCACTTTGGATTCGGAGGGGCGAATTATTCGTAAGATTGCCGCCGTTGAGCAGCGTCAAACCGGCGGTCTGGGTGTATATGGAAGGCGTGGCGAAATTGAGCAGACCCGACAACGATTCCAAGGTGCCGGAATTCGCAAATGGAACGTTGATGCTGGACAGGCTGCCCACCGTTTTTCGGAACGCCCCGGCATTGGCCACGGCACCGCTGCCGGTGATGTTCACATCTGCCGCAATGTTCCAGTTGCCCGCAGGCGAGTTGGAAACAATTGCGCCGCCCGCCAAGGTGATGCTGCCGCTGTTGGTCATCACTGCATTGGCCGCGTTGACCAGTGAGCGGCTGGTAAGGGTTTTTGCCCCGGCCCCGCTGACGGTCAGACCATCATTGGCGATGACGCTGTTTGTGCCGGTGATAGTCCCGCCGGTCCAAACAATCGGGCCGTTCACGGTGACATTGTTGCTACCGCCCAGAGTACCGCTGCTGAAATTCAGCGCCACGGGATTGATGACGCCATCGCCGTTGAAGTTCGCCGTGCCGCCCGTGATGTTCATGGTGCCGTTGATCAGTGAATAGGTGCCGGAGAAATTCGCTGTGCCAGCACTGAAGGTGTTTGTGCCACTGACAGCCAGCGCTCCGCTGAGATTGGCCGTGCCGCCGCTGACTGTAAAATTGCCAGCATTGTTCACGCTCGATCCTGCGGTCAGTGTGTTGGTGCCAGTGGAGGCAGATAGATCAAGCGTCGCGCCCGCAAACACCTCAAAAGTTCCGGTGTGCGTTCCGCTGTTGTTGAACTGGATGCCGCCCGCCTGAATCTCCACGAGGCCGCTATTGTTGAAGATGCACGCCACTGTGGTGAGATTGCTGTTCGCGCTGGTCCGTCGGAAAGTTCCGGCGTTGGCGAACACTCCCGCAGTGCCAGTCATGTTTAATCCGGTGCTAAGGTTGAAAGTGGCACCCGGAGCATTGGAAATGACGCCGCCAGCATTGATATTGAGATTCTGAGCATCCCAAGTCGCGGTTGCTGTATTGATAATCGTTCGACCGGTGATACTTCGAACAGCGGCCCCGGTATAGAGCAGCCCACCATTCGCGGTCACATTCCCGCTGCCGACCATGTTGCCACCCGACCAAGTGAAAAACCCAGACACGGTCACGCTGTTGGAGCCGCCCAGATTGCCGCCGCTCAAGTTCAGGATGGCGGGAGTCACTGTGCCAGTCCCGTTGAAATTGGCATTCCCGGACAAGATATTCAGCGTGCCGCCGCTGATCGTATAACTGCCGCCAGAAAAATTGGCGGTGCCGCCGATCACGGTGTTCGTGCCAGCCACACCAAGGGATCCAGCGAGATCGCTGCTTCCACCAGTAACAGAGAAATTGCCCGCGCCGCTGATGCTCGAACCAGCCGCCATGGCGATGGCGCTGCCGGACAATTCCAGCGTCGCCCCAGCGGATACCAGATAGTTGCCCGTGTTGGTGGCGCTGCCGTTGAAGTTCAAACCACCGCCTTGAATCTCGACGGTACCCGTGTTGACGAACCGCCCGGCAATGGATTTGGTAGCCGGGTCATCGCTCGTCTTGCGAAACATGCCCGCATTCAGGAACAAGTCGGCGGGGTTGGCGGACGTCAAACCGGCACCCGTGGTGAGGTTGACGGTTGCTGCAGGCGCATTGGAGAAGACCGCGCCACCATTCAGTCCGAAGGTGCCACCTTCCCAAGTCATCGTGGAATTGTTGATCAGTGTCCGCCCGTTCAATCCTCGAGCGGAACCAACTGGATAATAGATTCCACCATTCGCTGTGACGCTGCCGCTGCCGATCAGGTTGCCCCCCGTCCAGGTGAACAGTCCGCTGATGGACGCGTTGTTGGAGCCGCCGAGATTGCCGCCACCCAGGTTCAAAATGGAGAGAGCGACTGTGCCAGCACCATTGAGATTTACGGAACCCAGCGAATTCAAGGTGCCCCCGCTCAAACTATAACTACTGCCAGAAAAATTAACCGTAGTGCCGCCACCTAAGAAAGTGTTGGTCCCGGTGGTGGCTACGCTGCCCAGAATATCAATTGTCCCCGCGCCGCTCACCTCAAAATTTCCGGCGCCACTGACGGTCGAACCTGCCAGGAATGTTCCGGACGCAGGACTGACCACCAGCGTCGCACCCGCGGACACCGTGCAACTGCCCGCATTGGTGACCGTGGAGCCGTCGAGTTGCAAAGTGCCCGTCTGCACCTCCACGGTGCCGGTGTTGTTCAGGATGGGCGCAAGAACTGAAGTCCCAACTCCCGCCGACTTGCGAATCAACCCGGCGTTAAGAAATCGCACGCCCGCAGCAGCATTCACTCCCACGTCGTTAGCAACATCGAAAATGCCAGCCGGAGTGTTGCTGATGGTCGCCCCTCCAGTAGCGCTGAAGATGCCAAGGGAGTAAGTAATGGTGGAATTGTTGACCAGAGTCTTCCCACTCAAGGTTTTAGTCCCCGCCCCGGCCACGGCTGTTGGAGTATTAAGTTCCAAAGCATTGGTACCGTTAAACGAGCCCCCATTCCAGAGCAACGTACCATTCATTGTGAACGTGTTACTGCTGGCGATGGTGCCGCCGCTCACAACCAACCGTCCGTTGGAGTTGAACACGACCGCGCCTGGTACCGTCAGCGTCTGAGCGGTGTTGGTCAGTGATTGCGTGCCCGATGTCCCGCCGACGGTGAGCGTGCCGTTCGTGGAACTGACGTTGAGTGTGACCGCGTAGGTGCCGTTGTTGGTGATAAAGACATCATCGGCAACGGTGGGCAACTGGTTGGGACTCCAGTTTGCGGCGACGTTCCAATTGCCGCCAGTTGTGTTGGTCCAAACCAGAGTGGCGGCGGTGGCGGTGAGAACTGAGGTGAAACACAGATGTAGCAGGGCAAGCAAAGTTTTCATGGCGAAGCAGGTCTTGAGTCTGATTTTCTGAGTATTCCCAAAAAGATGGCAAACCGGGCAAGCCACCTGCGGGGATGACGGTAACAGTATCTCAGAAACCGTTGGAAAATGGCAAGGCAAATCCCGTAATATCAGGTGGATCGTGAAGGAGTGCGGGGGGGCGAAACCACCAGGCCGAAGGCGTATGGGCAACGAATGAGCGTCCGTTACGAGTAGGACTGCCAGACCGCAATTGCGGGCTGGACGTAGGACTTTTGCATCCGGCGGAGGTTGCGGCTGGTCTGGTCCAGTTCGGCGCGTTGCAATTCCGCAGTCTGACGACGTTCTGAAATCAATTCTGAGTTGCTGTTCTCAAGCGCGATCAACCGGTTTACAATTTGACGCAGATCCGTGTCGAAGCGTTTTGTTTCCACGCCGGCCTCCAGGGATTCCGCACGGGCTGCGTCGGTGAGATTGATGATCTGGCGCTGGAGCTCCTGCTTGTTTTTCTGGCATTCGCTCACACCCACCCAGTCAGAGCGTGTGATGGCTGCTCCTTCCCGCTGGGTGAGTTGTTCCCATGATTCATACGCATTCAAAAGGTTTTGTTTGGCGCTCATGAGTGTTTGTGTTGAGGTTCAGGCGGTGGCGAAATCGAGGCGAGCATTCGCGGTGTTGACCATGGAAGGGTCAATGGTTTCACCGCGCGTCTTGAGCATCGCGGCCCATGCGTCCCGCAGCGTGGTGATTCGTGTGATGACTTCGTGGACTCCCTTGACTTCCTTGCGCTGGTTGGCCTCGGTGAGGGTGCGGTCAAAATAATCGTAGAGGCGGCGCAACTGGAGCGCGAGTTCGCCGCCTTCCTTCAAGTTAAGGGAGAAATCGAGTTCCCGGATGATTTCCTGTGCTCGGAGAATGTTGTTGTTGACGGCGGCGACGGAATCCACGGGATCCTCAATGTCGAAGCCGTTGCGGGCATGGTCTAAAAACCGTATCGCGCCTTCGTAGAGCATCAGTACGAGCTGACCCGGTGACGCTGTGTGCGTGGCTACCTTCTTATAGGACTGCCAGGGATTCTTTGGCTTCATGCTTGAGGTGAAGAACCGTCGTTGGAGTCGTCGAGCTTCATGGCGAGCAACGCCGAGATGCCTTCGATGGCTGCAATAGGCGGATACTTCACATCGGCGATCAACTGCCGCGCCCTGCTGACTTCGCCGGGGCGGACCGCGTCGGTCGCGCGCAAAGCCTGATCCAGCGCCTGTGCGCGGTTAAACACCGCCGTGTCGAGGTTATCCGATTCGGCATGCGCGGCTCGCGCGCGGACCGGATTCGGATTCACCCTCATCGAGGTGTCCAGACTGTTGTTTGGTGTGACTTCCATATTTCTACCTTCTAGGCAGGCCTTGCGATTTACCGTTTCGCTACTCCACCCATATCATCGGCAGGGTGTCCAAAAAGCTTTAGCCCTATCTGGACGGCAGCGTCTCAAAGGCGGCGTTGGCTGCGTAACGTCCGAAGCCTGAGGGCGAAACCAGTATTCCCCGGGAATCCGCCAACGCTGCGGGCATCGGGTCGCGAGCCTGTTGAAACCGCCGGGCACTGACTGCCACGGAAGGGTCGCCCGCGTCAAAAACCTCGTCCAGCGCCCAGAGCTGTTCCGCATCGGAAGCAACGATGAGCTTCAAACTCAATCCCACCGCCAACGGCGGATACGCCCGGAACTGTGTTACGCGGCTGAACAACACAACATCGCAGTCCAGTTTCTCACGCAGCGTTTTGAGCAGCGTTGTCGGCAGAACATCCTCAGCAGCCCAGGTTTTGCGCCCGGTCCATTGTCTCAATTGCTCTGGCGAAACGGTAACGACCTCGAATTTTTT
>CAYSDO010000216.1:0-7627 GCA_964429665.1 uncultured Bifidobacterium sp. | reverse complement strand
AAACATCGCGCCGAGCAACGAGAACGGCGACGTGGCAACCTTGGCAAGAATGTTCATGATGGCCTTCCAGACCAGCGCGCCGATCCGGAACTCGGGATCGTCGAGGCTGCCGGTGACCGGGAGGTTGAGGTCAATGCGCCCGTTGCGATCCTTGAGCAGCGCCACGCCGAGCTTCACCGGCAGCTTCGTTGCGTTCGTGCTTTGGTTGCGCGCACCGAAGGTGAGTTGATCGAGTGTGATGACGTTTTCGGCCTTCATCTTGCGGTCTTCGATGTTGTAACGCAGATCGAACGTGAGCTTGCCCTTGTTCAACGGCCTGCCGACGAACTTCCCGGAGTAAGGATCGAATGGTGTGAGGTCGCTGTTCGTGAACGAGAGTTTCAAATCAACAAACGGGTTCTTCACGTCGGGCAGAATTGTGCCGACGATTTCAAACGGCGCCACCGCACTAACCTTGCCATGAATGTCCACAACGGCCTTGCTCAAACCGGGGAGCGTGAGGTCACGAATCGTGCCGTCAAACTCCTCGATGCTGGTGTTGAAATGCGGCGTGAGCGAATGATCTGCTGCGTGGAAGGAACTTTTCACGAAGACGAGCGCGCCGATTTTGATCGGGAACGCGTCGGGTGAAGACGCCGATTCTCCTGCGGCGGTGTTGGTGACAGCGATTGACCGCTTCTCCCGCAACAGCGACTGAACGTTCAACTGACCGTTTGAACTGACGACCAGACTCGTTTCAAGTTTTGTGAATTTGATTTCCTCCACGTACAGCGAGTTGGTTTGAAGCGAGACCTGGATGTCGCGCAGATTAAGATCCTCCCACTTGGCGAAGTCGTGATAGGCGATGGTATCCATGGCGGTGAAATGTGTGATGGAAACATCGCCGGTGAACTGAATCAGCGGTCCTCCGCCCGGCGAGTAACTGGCTTGGCCGTTGGCTGTGAGATCGCCGGTGTTCAGAACAAGCCGCGCTTGCTGTTCGACGTAGGGTTGGATGGGCGGCAGCGCGAGATTGGTGATCGCAAGTTTCGCTTCGCCTGACGGTGGCAGCAATGTACCACTGGCCTCGACGCCGACTGCGCCGCCGCCGCGCCAGTTGAAAGCAATCGTCGCGTCAACCGGTGCGTTGCTCTGGTTGGAGAGACCCTTCAAATTGACATGCAAATCATCGAGACCAAGTCGCACGGGAGAGGGCGTGGCGAGATTTTCGGCAGTAACATTGAAACCATCCACGGACAATTCATCCAGAAAAGTACTCCACGCCGCTGCTGGGATTGGCGCGGCGTTGGTGTTGGCAAGCACCGCGTTCACCGGGTCGTTTGTTTGCTGGACTAGGAGCGCGAGCCAGTTGAGTTGGCCGTCCTCATTCCGTCGAGTCAGAATCGAACCGCCTTGCAATGTCAGCATCGGAACACGGACTTCGCGGGCGGCAAGACTTGCGGAGACGCCCGTCATCGCAAAATCTTTCAACGCCAGCAGAGTTTCTTCCGGGTCGGGCGATTTGACCTGCAAGTTCGTCAGGCGCACGGCGGCGTTGGTGATTTCCAACTCGAGCGGGCGGGCCTCTGCGTCGAGCCGGTAGGCGGCGCTGACACCGAGCACGCCGTCCGCCATCTCCACGCGCGCGAATTCGGCAAGGTAGGGCGAATATTTTTTCAACGGAATGCCGAGCAGCTTGAACTCGCCGGTTGAGCGTGGTGGGTTGACCGAGATTCTGCCCGACCACGAAAAACTTTCGCCGTCACCCGTGGACGCCAGCAAGGAATATGGCTCGTTACGATTGCGGCGCGTGGTGAAATCCTTGAGGTCAATATCCACCGGGCCGTACTCGGCATGAAATGGCCGTGCGCGTGTCAGATCGGTGACCGTTACGTTGCCGTTAGTCACGATGAGCCGCTGGACGATGACGGCGGGCAGCGATGGCGATTGATTCGTGTCGGCTGGCAGAGGCGCGGGCGCATTGGTGGCGTGAACGAAGAGGTTGGCGAAGTTGAATTGTCCGCCTGCGTCGCGAACAATGCTCGCGGTGGGATGCGTGAGTTTGATTTCGCTGAACGTCCACGCCCAGCGGAACAATGATGAAAGTTGGAAGTTGACGTAAAGTTCGTCGAACCCGGCGAAGGCTTCACCGTTCGTTTCGGTTAGCGACAATCCTCGAATCGTCAGGGAGAGGGCGTAGGGATTGAGTTTCACCGTTTCCACTGCTGCCGAGCGTTGGGTGAGGACGGGGAGACGTTTGCGCAATTGCCACTTGATGATCGCGGGTGCGATGAAGAAGCCTACGACTGTGTAAATCAACAATGCGATGAGTATTCGCCGTAAGCGACGGTCGCCTGGGGTGGAAGGTAATTTCGAGCGGGACAAAATCGAAGATCGGTTCATCAGTAGTGAATTGGCGGCTTCTGGACGACCGTCACCTCACTCAAGGTTAGGGATAAATAGTCCGCCAGCAAGCCCGCGTGTGGAGAATTTGCTTCGAAACTCGGAGTTGAATCGCAGGGCGCGAACGGAGCGTGGCCTTCAGTCTGTGTCACTGCTTACCAAGCTCGCGATTCACGAATGTTCAACACCATGCGGGCGTTGAAGCGGCGTCAACGCCGCGCTCCTGCGGCATGGCGTCGGCCATGTGCAAAGCAAGCGGGTCTTGGCGCGTGACATTGCGCCAAGACCCGTTGTTGCATTTCCAGAGAGTTCTATTTTCGAGGTTGCGTTTCTTACAATTGAGCGGCGGGCCATGGGTTGGGCCACAACCCGCCACCGGTTCATCCGGGCGCCGCGCAGAATTACTGGCGCCGGGTGATTCGTTTATTGGGCCGGGTTCAACACCCAGACCACGGCGTGCCGCGTACCGTCGGCTTTGGCCATGAAGCCGGAGATGGTGCCATCACCATCAACCGCCAGAGCCTGCGCGCCGACAAAGCCCTCAGGGAGGAAGGCGTTGAGGTCAACCGCCTGGTAATTCGCATCCCAGACGATGGCGTGACTGTAGGCCGGGGTGCCGAACTTGGATTGATCACCCGCGTAACCGACAATCAACGACCCCTTCATGGCGAGTGCATAGCTGTGGGACAAGGCCACCCCGGGCAGATTGTTCACCGGATACGGATGGATGTTGATGGCGCTGGCGGCAGTGCCGGTCCAAACCGTGGCGTAATAGAAGCGCGCGTCTTTGTTGCCTTTGGCGGCTTCGACCCGCACGCGCACGTCGTAGCCCGCGTAACCGACCTGACGAGTCCCGTCGGTCGCGTTAGCAACCGACATCGTCGCGCCGTTCGGTTGGAGCACAACGAGTGATTTGCTCGTGCCGCGCCACAACGCCGCGTTGGCCTGATTCTTCATCACGTAACCCACCTGCTGTCCGCCGCCGACGCCGTAGGCTTGCGCGCCATTGCCGCCGTCGCCAAGGTCAACCGGCGTACCCGTGGCTGCATCCCACAACATGGCGTGGGTCATGCCGAAAGCAGTGCCATCCTTGTTCAGTCCGGTGGCGTAACCGACGATCTGACTGCCATCGGTAGCTTGAGCTTGACCGCCTGCATTGGTGAAGGGAATGGCAAGTGCCGTGGCGCTGTCCGCTGAACCATGCCAGAGCATTGGAACAGCACGGTTGGCCGTCGAGGTTCCTGCGCCCCAACCGACTTGCAGACTGCCGCTGTTGTCGAGCAAGGAGGAGCGACCGGAGATGCCGTTGACGAGATCGTCGAGTGAACTCGGATGCAGGTCGGTTGTTCCGGTGGCATCCCAGAGCGTGGCGCGGGTGAGACTGCTGTAAATGCCGCCGGCAGCGTAGCCCGCCACAACGTTTCCGGAGATGCCGGTGGCCACGCCGTTGCCGGCGTCGGGCGTGAGGTCAATGACCGTGTAGGTTTGGGCGTTCAAGCTGGAACCCGTCAAAGCCGAAAGGCCAATGGCGAGGAGGAGTGGAGTTGCAAACGCGATGGGGCGTGATGCAGTGATGTCTTTTATTGTTCTCATGGTTTTCTATTTGTTTGTTTCTTTGGCGCATCCCTCCGCCCAACCGGAACACAAATGCGCAACACCGCACCCTTAGCAACGCCGATGCCGCAGATGGAAAAGTTTTTTTCACGCATTGCTCTGTACGATCTTTTGAAAAAGTTCAGTTCAGAACCGGCTTTATTTTCAGGCCAAAAATGCCCTGCTCAATGATGGAGATAAAAATCCGGCTTTCACCTGGATGGAATAACTACGGCGGGCAGATTACCGCCCGACTTGGTCAGTCGTGTTGCGATAGTGGAACAAAAGCGATCCGCTTGCGGAACAATGTTCGAGGTCGTCAGCCTAGTTGTAGCTAGATCACGGGCGTCAACAAGCTGCGACCCGTTCATTGCGCCACAGGTTCTCTCTCGAAGCAATGGAGGGACTTTTCCGTGCGGATATAAACACGATGTTTCTCAAGCACTGGAGTGCCGTAGATTTTTCCGTCGAGTTTCTGCGATGAAATCACCCGCCATGTCGCTTCATCGGCAACCACGGTTACGATACCCGCCTCGCTGGCAAAATAGACCTTTCCATCGCCAGTAACCGGCGAGGCGTAGTAACCTCCGGGGCCGGGCAGACGTTCTTCGGATAGAAGCTTGCCGCTCGCTGAGTCCAGCCTTGTTGCGATTCCGCCGTCTTTGACCATCCACAACACACCGTTGAGAACAATGGGTGTCGGCACATAGGGCACGCCACGCCGGTATTTCCATACGACTGCTTTGTCGGTCAGGTCGCCCCGGCCCGATGGTTTGATGGCCAAGGCAACGTTTTGCGCGTGATTGAATACGGCCGCCATGCGTTCCCATTCCGGCTGGTTAAGCAATCCATCCTGGTCAAGGTCCATACGGTAGTAACGGTCCAGTACGGCGCCGTCATCAATCTCTTCCTTTGAGAGCCTGTTGTCATTGTTCTTGTCCCATTTTTCCAGGGCGTTCGTCCAGGAGCCAAAGTTGAGTCTCGATCCAACGTCGCCACCCGGAGACCATGCCGCCATAAAGATCGTATCTCCCACAGGAACAGGAGCCGGGATGACAATGCGGGCAAGCCCGTTGACCCACCACAGCTTTTCTCCATTCGCCGGATCGTAACCGGCGAGTTCAAGCGCGCCTGCCACGAGCAATTGCTTGCGGCCGGCCTGCGTCCATAGTGCGGGCGTGGAGTAGCTGCGCACCGCGTTTGGGCGTGGAGTTTTCCAGAGGATTTTCCCGGTGCGCTTGTTGAACGCGATCAGGAAGCTGTCAATGTCGTGATCCTCGCAGAGAATGATCTTGTCATCCACGAGCATGGGCGAACTGCTCGCGCCGTATTCGTCACGAAAGGAACCGAGAGGTTGTTCCCATAGTTTTCTCCCTTTCAGATCGTAGCAGATCAAGCCGTAACTGCCGAAGAAGACAAAGAGGCGTTTGCCATCGCAAGCGGGTGTTGCAGAGGCGGGATTGCCCATCTTGTCATGAAGTTGTTCGATGCGTGTGACAGGCGCTTTTTGCTTCCACAGAATCTGACCGCTCTCCTGATCCAGTGCCACGGTGGCGAGTTCGCGGTCAGCAGCACGGTATGTGGTGAGAAAGACGCGGCCGCTCGAAATGATGGGCGAGGATTGTCCGGAATCCACATCAGTCCGCCAGCGCAGTATCGTCGGTGCGTCGAACCGTTCCGGAAGAGGGGACGCGTTCTTGTTGGCGATGCCGGCATCAGATCGAAAGAAGGTTGCTTTGCTCGGCGTCTCAGCCTGGCAGATGTGAGCAGTGATGGTACATTGCGCCAGAAATAAAACGAATCTGAGGATAGAAATCATGGTTTGTCGTATTGGGGCGGATGGGTACACACACCGGGGCTTTGCGCAATCTTCGTTCATCGGCCCAATGCCAGCGCGGATTCGTAGGCGCGGAAAAACTTCCGGGCCATCAACTCCGGAGAAAGATACTCGCGCTGTTTTACGAGAGTCTCCGGGTCCACCAGTCCTTTGCCGAACAATGGATGTGCAAATGCAGCTCGCAATGCCTTTACGAACGCTTCAAGGTCGTCGGGTGGAAAGAGCAATCCGTTTTTCTCATGCACGATGTAGTCGGGAATGCCCCCGACGGTCGAGGCGACAACGGGAACTCCCGCCACGGCGGCTTCCTTGACGGCGTTGGGACTGGTGTCGGCCCGTGTCGGCATAAGGAGCATCGTGGCGGTTTCGAGTTCCTTGGCGACTTCGTGTGGCTGAAGATGGTGTTTGAATGTGATGCGACTTTTCGTCCGTTCGCTGATCGTTGTTTCGATGGATTGAATGTAGCCGGGAACTGGATTGGTGATGATGGTGAGTGTGAAATCGAATTCACCTGAGAGTCGTTCCGCAGCAGCAAAAAGCAGGTCGGTTCCTTTGCGATGACTGACGCTGCCGATGGAAGCGAAATTTATCGGGTGCGTCAATGGGCGGCGTTGCACGCGATGAAAGGCGTGGTTGGGCGCATGCTCGGCCTGGTGAATTGTTGGCCCGGGAAAATGTTCCTGAAGGAACTTTACAGCGAAATTGGATTCGGTGGTTACAACAGGCGCATGCCGGAGGCTCACGCGTTCGATGTATTCGACGATGCGGTCGTAGAGCGGGAGTTTGATTGTCTGCTTATACCACGCAAACAACCCCTGGATCGTCATCACGTAAGGGTAGGGGAGGCGGCGTGCGATGAGGGATGCTCCTTTTTCGCTGCCCCATGCGTGGACGAGATCGGGATTGATTTCTTTGCAAACTCTGCGAATCCGGAGCGTGTCCAGCCAGAACCACGAGGCCAGCCGCATTTTCGGCGACGCTTTCAGGACGTGAAAGATGGCACCATTCTGCTCGAAGCTAAAGTCGCGTTCAATCTGACCTCTAAACAGGATGACGTGAAGCTTGATGCGCGGGTCCTTTTGGAACTCGCCAAGCAGAACCAACTGCCATGTGGCGGGGTGACGTTTCGGCAGGTGTTGAAGAGCCACTGGTACGTCATTGATCCACTCGATTGGGAAATCCGAAATCCATGCGACAGTGACAGCTTTGTTGGTCACTGTTGGCATCGTGTCCGGGCAAATGTTGCGGCTGTTGTGCTCGTATCGCAGAGCATCGTTTCTGATTCCATGTCAGGAAGCATAGCCGCTGACCGATGGACATTTCAATCTTCAACACAGGCGAGCGGCCCGCCAATGAGAACGGGCTTCCCGGTCCGGCGGAAACAGCCAGGCGCATTGCCGAGCGCGTGGAAAAATTCCAAGCGTCTCGCCATCCACGGTTCCTTCCGGGAGGCAGGATGCCACCCTCCACGTCAGGCAGGAATGGCTGCCGCCACAATTTCTGTCGGATTTCACCAGCGCCGGGTACTATCCAACGAGTGAACGATCAAACCGACCAACAACTGCTGCGCGACTATGCCGAACGCCAATCCGAAGCCGCGTTTGCCGCCATCGTCCACCGCTATGTTGATCTGGTTTATTCCGCCGCGCTCCGCCTGAGTTGCGACGCCCATGCCGCCAAGGACGTGACCCAAGGGGTGTTCGTGGCTTTGGCCCAA
Source organism: uncultured Bifidobacterium sp. (assembly GCA_964429665.1). Lineage (GTDB taxonomy): Bacteria > Verrucomicrobiota > Verrucomicrobiia > Limisphaerales > JADLHS01 > JADLHS01. The sequence continues at coordinate 98 of CAYSDO010000216.1, read as the reverse complement.
AACGCCCAACATCTCACCGTCCGCCCCACCTTGGCCGGTTGGTTGCATGGCACGGCCCGCAATCTCGCGGTCAAAGCCATTCGCTCGGACGTGCGCCG
>CAYSDO010000215.1:0-7673 GCA_964429665.1 uncultured Bifidobacterium sp. | reverse complement strand
AGCTGTTCGTCGCACTCGCTACTCCGTCGCTTACAACTGTCGTCAAAGTGTTTGTCCCTGGCCCTTGCACTTCAGTTGGTGTCCATGTAATCACACCGTTGGTTGAAATCGTCACGCCGGAAGGTGGTGCGACCAATGAATAGGTCAGGACATTGGCGGGTTGATCAAGGTCCGTCGCTACGTTCGTCACGGTCAAGGTCGCCAACTCAGCCACGGTTTGCTGACCGATCACAGCCAAGGACGGTGACAGGTTCACTTCCGTCACAACAACAATAAAACTGTTTGTGTCACCAAGCCCTCCGCTGTCAGTCACGACCGTCGTGAACAAGTTTGTCCCCGGCCCTTGCACTTCAGTCGGAGTCCATGTGATCACTCCAGCAACAGAGATGGCTGCATTGGTCGGAGCGCTGACGAGTGAATACGTCAATGTATCAGCAGGTTCGTCAAGGTCTGTCGCCGTGTTGGTTATGTTCAAGGTCACCAATTCGGAAATTGTCTGCTGTCCGATCAGCGGGAGCGACGGAGCACGATTCACTTCCGTTACAATCACCAGGAAACTATTTGTCACAGAATCGCTGCCGTCGCTGGCAACAGTCGTTATTGTATTGGTTGTCTGACCTTGAGCCTCGGACGGTGTCCAAGTAATCACACCATTGCCATCCACCACTGCACCAACCGGAGCATCAACCAGACTGTAAGTCAACGTATTGGCGGGTTCGTCCAAATCCGTCGCTGCATTCGTCACAGTCAGCAACGTCAGTTCGGCAATGACGAACACATTGGTCTGATCTGGCAACTGCGGCGGCTGGTTCACTTCCGTCACAATCACGCTGAAACTGTTCGTCGCGCTTAGTCCAGTGTGGTCGGTGACCACTGTCGTGAAGTTGTTCGTCGTCGGACCTTGTGCTTCAGTCGGAGTCCACGTAATCACCCCATTCGTCGAAATCGTCGCACCCTCAGGCGGTGTAATCAATGAGTAGGTCAGGAGTTCATCCGGCAAATCTACGTCGGTTGCTGTATTTGTCACCGACAAGGTTGAGAGCTCGGCGATGGTCCTCAGCCCTTGAACCGGCAACTCCGGCGCTGTGTTTGTCACCAATTGCACGCGATAAAAACGTCGCGTCGCCTGGCCTACAAAGTTGGTTTTGTTCGTCGTCGTACTTGTCGCGGTAATGTTTCCCGGTACATGAATCCAGTTCGATGCGGTCAGGTCATCCTTGTAAAGGAGGCGATAGGTATTACCCGTCTTTGAATTCCACGACACCGTGGCCAGGCCGCTAGCAACGGTCAAAGCAGTAATCCGGAAGGGTTGCTCCAATACTGTGAGCGTCGCCGTGGCCGGAGCGGAATTGCTCCAACCGTCATTGACCGTGTAAGTGAACGCATCCGTCCCGATGAAACCAGAATTGGGTGTGTAAACAAACCCACCGTTGCTGCTTAGATTGATTACTCCGTTAGTAGTACCATTCACCACTACAGCTGTCAGAGTGTTTGCTGGGAGATCGGAATCCGTGTCATTTGCCATGACTCCAGGAGCTGGAACTGTGAATGATGCATCGCTGACAACAAAGCTGTCATTGAATGCAGCAGGCGGCATGTTCACCTCAGTCACGTCCACTACAAAGTGGTTCGTCACGCTCACCACACCGTCAGTCACAACAGCAACGATCGTATTCGTCGCTGGCCCCTGCGCCTCGGTCGGCATCCACGTGATTACACCATTGGTGTCCACCACTGCACCAACAGGAGGGTTCACCAGACTGTAAGTCAAGGTGTTGGTGGACGCCTCCAGGCCCGCAGTTGAATTAGTCACTGTGAGCAAAGTAAGCTCGGCAACAACGTTGGTGATGTCACCTGCCTCCGCACGAAATATGGAGGTCAAACCTGCGAGCAGTAACATGGCTGTGAGCCATGTTCGCCTCGAACCCAAGATCAGATGCCGAGAGTGCGCGTGAAACAATTTCTTCCCCTTCATAGCTTGCTTGAGTCTTTTTTCTTACTTCTGTGTCCCGGCAGATTTCCGAAATACATTGCTTCGGGAAAAGCCCTGCGCTCATCCCGAACTTATGATTTCGATCCGTATCGGTGATCTGAGAGCGACTGTAGATTGCTGGTTACCAGCGTCAAGAAATCACACGCAATTTGCGGATAACTACCCCCCCAATTATTACGGGGACACCGTCGGAGGAATTACGGATTAGTCACATCACATGAATACCCGAACCATGAATTGGCCACACTCCGTAGCCTACACGACTGAAAACGCGCCTATCAGTTTCCTTTCGACGTTCGCACCGTCGCTCATTAACGTGTCCGCCGCATGTCTGCCGAAGCGCAACTCACTCCCATGATGGCGCAGTATCGCCGTATCAAAAGCGAACTGCCCAAGGACGCGCTGTTGCTATTCAGACTCGGCGATTTCTACGAGATGTTTTTCGAGGACGCCAAGGAAGGTGCGCATTTGATCAACCTTGCGCTCACCGCCCGTAACGGCGTGCCCATGTGCGGCCTGCCCTTTCATGCGGCGAACAATTACATCAGCCGCCTGCTCAAGGCCGGACGCAAGGTCGCCATCTGCGAACAAACCGAAGATGCCAAGCCCGGCAAGCTCGTGAATCGCGAGGTCACGCAAATCCTTTCTCCTGGCACGCACTTCGACGAACGAATGCTGGTCGCGGAGCGAAACAACTTTCTTGCTGCGGTCGTCAGCAGCGGCAGCACGTTTGGCCTCGCCCTCATTGACCTGACCACCGGCGACTTCCTCACCACGGAAGTTGAAGCTGAAGCCGCGCTCCTCACCGAACTCGAGCGTCTCCGTCCCGCCGAGATCGTGCATCCGATGGAAGCCACTGCGCTGCGCGATCTGCTCCGCAATTCCGGCTGGACCGTCAGCGCCTACGACGATTGGACGTTTGCTCCGCAAACCGCCGTCTTCACCGTGCGCGAGCATTTCAAGGTCGCGTCGCTCGACGGCTTCGGACTGAAGGATCGCACTGCGGCCATCGGCGCGGCGGGCGGCGCACTGCATTACCTCACGCAAAATCTCCGGCGCGACATCAAACACCTCACGCGCCTGTCGTTCTATCAACGCACGGATTATCTCGCGCTGGATTACACGACGTTGCGGCATCTGGAGATTCTCGAACCGCAACATCGCGATGCCCCACGCAATGCCTGTCTCTACGGCGCGCTGAACAAAACCGCCACCCCGATGGGCGCGCGCCTCCTCCGTAACTGGCTTTCGCAACCGCTCGCTGCCGTTGAACCCATCCATCAACGCCAAGAAACCGTCGCGTCGTTCATTGAAAACGCGCCCGGCCTGGACATGTTCCGTGCACAACTGGGAAATGTCCGCGATCTCGAACGCACCTTGGGCCGTCTCAGCACCGGCAGCGGCAACGCTCGCGATCTTGTCGTGCTGCGCCAGGCGCTGGAGCAAATCCCCGCGCTGAAACAGACGCTCTCCTCGGTAGGGCCGAGCTGCCGTTCGGCCTTGTTGGGCCAATCCGAAGAGACGGACCAGGAGGTCCGCCCTACCCTGCTCGCCGACCTCACCGCCCAACTCTCCGAAGCGCCCGACCTCGTCGAGTTGATCGGTCGCGCCATCGTGGACGAACCGCCGTTGGCCGTGAAGGAAGGCGGCATGATCCGCGACGGTTTCAGCACCGACCTCGATGAACTCCGCAACGCCCAACGCGGCGGCAAGGATTGGCTCGCTAAACTGCAGCAGGACGAAATCGAACGCACCGGCATCACGTCGCTCAAGGTGCGCTTCAACTCCGTCTTCGGCTATTACATCGAAGTCACCAAGTCGAACCTCGACAAAGTTCCCCAGCACTACATCCGCAAGCAGACCGTCGCCAACGGCGAGCGCTTCATCACGCCTGAGTTGAAGGACATGGAGGGCAAGATCCTCGGTGCGGAAGAACGCAGCGTGAAATTGGAATACGAACTCTTCCAGCGCCTCCGCGAAGAAGTCCTCGGCCAGCTCGCCAAAATCCAGCAAACAGCTTCCGCCCTCGCGCAACTCGATGTGCTCGCGTCCTTCGCCGAAATCGCTCGTCTCCACGATTATTGTCGCCCCGAAGTCAGCGATGAAGGCGTTTTGCAGATTGCCGACGGTCGCCATCCCGTGTTGGAACAAAGTTTGATTGATGAACGCTTCGTCCCAAATGATACCGCTCTTTCGAGCAGCGCATATTCGCCTCCCTCTCCGCCGCAAAGCGGGGGAGAGGGCCGGGGAGAGGTGGCGCAACTGAGTTCCCCTCTCCCGGCCTCCGGCCACCCTCTCCCCGCTCTGCGGGGCGAGGGAAACAATTTGGGCGCTCCGCAAATCGCTTTGATCACCGGGCCGAATATGGCGGGTAAATCCACTTACATCCGGCAGGTCGCCTTGCTCGCGTTGCTCGCGCACACTGGCAGTTTTATTCCCGCCAAAACGGCGCGTATTGACCTTGTGGACCGCATCTTCACCCGCGTCGGCGCGAGTGATGACCTGGCGCGCGGACAATCCACGTTCATGGTCGAGATGAGCGAGACCGCCAACATCCTCAACAACGCCACGCCGCGCAGCCTCATCATTCTCGACGAGATCGGCCGCGGCACGAGCACGTTCGATGGCCTGTCGCTCGCGTGGAGCATCGTTGAGCACTTGCACAATCAAGTCGGCGCGAAGACGCTGTTCGCCACGCACTATCACGAGTTGACCGAACTCGCGCTCCGCCTCCCGCGCATCAAGAATTACAACGTCGCCGTGCGCGAGTGGCACGACTCCATCGTGTTCCTGCGCAAGATCGTTGAGGGCGGCACGGACAAGAGCTACGGCATCCAGGTCGCGCGCCTCGCCGGCGTGCCAAAGGCTGTGGTGGAGCGTGCGAAACAAATCCTAGTGAACCTCGAAGAATCCGAACTCACTCCCGAAGGCAACGTCCGCCAGCCCCGCCGCCAGCAAGAGCGCGACAAACTCAAACAACTCGCCCCGCCGCCGCAGATGGATTTGTTTGGATAGTGACTTCCGGCTTGTTTGCGATGCTTGACGCGTCACGTTGGCAGACATAGATTCAGGGCATGGCACCGCTCCAACAACGGTTCGACGAAGACGGGATCACACGTGAAGAGTGGGCATGGGTCAAGGATTTGATCAAAGATGTCGCACGCGAGGAAGAAAGTGACCTGTTTGCCCAAAAACTTTTCCAGTGGGATTTGGCCGTCAAACAATTCCGCAAGATTGAGAACAAGCGAATCATCCTCGGAATACCCAAGCCGATTGACCTCCAGTTTCATGCCCTCTGCCTCCACGGGCTTCTCACATTCGGACGGGTTTTGATAATCGATTCAAAACGATTCAAGCCTGACGACTTGGTCAAGTTTCAAATCAAGCACGAAGAGATAGAAGCCTACGTCGAGGAATTGGAGCAAAGCCTCCGCGAATGGCATCACGGCTTTACCGACGGTGAGTTGACGAAAGTTCAGGAGGCCGTGTTCGGTGCCAAGGCCTGACTACATCTCCAATCTTCACGCAGCGAAATACGATCTGCGGTTTTGTGCCGGCTCGGAAAAACCCGAAATGTTGCGCCGATACAAGGTCGCGTTGACAGAAGCTTCCCGGTGTTCCGGCTTCACTGGCCCTGAATTGGAAGCTGCCGTTGCAAGGGATTTCGGTGAGTGGGTCAAACAAGAACGTCTCCCCAAACCACCACAGCCAAAGCAATAGGTCGCGCGACAAACTCAAGCAACTCGCCCCGCCCCCCGCAGATGGATTTGTTTGGGTAACCCAACCGTCAGCAAGGCTCAGGGCACTTCCTCGAACGTAAATGTTACGCTCAAGTCATCTATGGCTATACTGTGATCCGTGCCCGCACTGTCCGCATCGGCCCAGCGCAAATAGAATACTCCGGCGTTTGTGACAACTGAGGCTGGAAAATACACACCCCCGATATCCGTCACCCGATTCGTAGCGTTGTTTCCGTCCAAGGCACCACCCGCCGTACCGGTATCAAACGGAGTGTTGAAAGTAAACTCGACACCCATCGCCGTGAAGTTTGTTCCGTTCGCGCTGAATTGCATCACCAGGTCGTTGTTGACGGCCGACGCCCCTCCCTGCCGCCACTGTTCGCCGGTGTAACTGACAGTGAACGATGTGATGTTCGATCCGGTGGCGTTGATAAACCTGACCTCGGTGTCGCGTTGGAGGCTGTTCCCGGCCAAAGAACCAAGCGCGCGATCGGAGTTGCCCGCAGAACCGAAGTTGTAATTGCCGCCAGCCGTTGCAGTGCCGGCAGTCACAATCACGCTCGTTGCACCAATAGCTCCAGTCCCCGTGCCGACAAACCACCCAGTTGGGGTGGTTGTGCCCGCACTTCCCATGCTGTTAAAATTCTCGGCGTAACCAGGACCGGTGACGGGGATCAACCCTGCCGGAGTCTTCAGGGTCAACGTGGCAACGCTGCTCGTGACCGACCCGTTTGCATTGGAAATCAAAACTGCATAGCCCGCCACATCACGCACACCCACGTTGGTGATTGCCAGACTAGCGCTCGTCGTGCCTGATAAGTGTCCACTGTCGGCAAGATCCACATCATCCTTGCGCCATTGATAGTTTAGCGGTTCGGTGCCCGTCGCAACCACGTTGAACAGCGCGGTCGTGCCGACATCATTGGTTTGATTCACGGGTTGGGTGAGAATCGTTGGAAACGTTGGCGCATACTGAACCTGCACGATCTGACTCTTGCGATTCCGGTTGGGACTTGAATCAGTTGCCGACACAAGGAAACGGTTCGTGCCCGGAACTAGCGTGAGCAGCGTCGAAAAACTCGTCGTGCCCGGAATGATCAAGTCGTTAAGCCGGATCTCGCGAATGCCGCTGCCGTCTGATGCAGTTCCCTGCAACAGCGTCGTGGACTGATTTACGATCTGGTTTGGTGTGGGAGCGGTGATGTTGAGGTTGGGAAACGTCCCGTCACCACCCGCCAGGCCAGCAGAATAAAAGCGGGCGCGAAGAAAAGGAGCGGTTCGATCCAGGAAAGCAAAATCTCCAAAGGAAACATCGGCGATTTGATAGGCCAACGTATCCCAATTCACGAGATCGGCAGACGCCATGATTCTGTAACTCGTGCCGGGATTGCCGTTGTATAAGAGGACAAAGCTGCGGTCATTCAGGACCTGGGAACTGTTGATAACGACCGGGCCTTGTGCCTGCGAACAGCACAGGCTCAACAGGAATGCGGTCACAAGGAGAAATGAATGACGGGGTTTCATACTTTTCCAATTCAATCTGATGCCAGCCAGGCCGATCCATGACCGGCAACCTCGATGATACAATTTTGTCGCGGTTACAGTGCTAATTTTTGGTCAGCCGTTTATGAAGTCAAGGAATCAGTATCCAAAAGCGCACTGCACGGGCAGGCAACTCACCCAGCCGCAGCAGATGGATTTGTTTGGGTAAGATCGTGCGACAGTGCTATTGCTTTTGTTTTATGGCGCGAGTGGACTTAGAACCACTCAAGTAAGCGCGAACATAGGTGTCGATCAGTTTTGTCATTGCAAGGTCGCAAGGATCGCCCTTCTGCAATCTTTCCGCACTGCGCAATTTACCAAGCAAAGCACAAAGATACTTACCCGTTAGCTTGATCACTAATACTCGATGCTTGTTGTATAATTCTCGCGTCCACTCC
>CAYSDO010000214.1:0-7688 GCA_964429665.1 uncultured Bifidobacterium sp. | reverse complement strand
ATGCAGACCAGTGAGGCGCAGGTGATTGTCCGGGCCATACACGGCGATGTGTTCGTTCTTATACTTGTCGAACGCAGCCATGAGGGCCTCGAAGTATTCCTTGCCGCCGACTTCACGCATGTACGCTGTCGAGAAGTTGGAGTGCATGCCGGAACCGTTCCAATCCACATCCTTGCCGAGAGGCTTGCAGTGCCATTCCACATCCACGCCGTATTTTTCACAGAGGCGCATGAGAAGATAGCGCGCCATCCACATCTGATCGGCGGCGTGCTTTGAGCCTTTACCAAAGATCTGAAATTCCCATTGGCCTTTGGCCACTTCGGCATTGATGCCTTCATGGTTGATGCCGGCATCGAGGCAGAGGTCCAGGTGCGTATCCACAATTTCGCGAGCGATACAGCCCACGTTCTTGTAGCCTACGCCTGTGTAGTATTCGCCCTGCGGGTACGGGAAACCGGATTCCGGGAAGCCGAGCGGCTTGCCGTTCTTGTAGAGGAAATACTCCTGCTCAAAGCCGAACCATGCGCCGGGGTCGTCGAGAATGGTCGCGCGTGAATTGCTCGGATGCGGGGTTTTGCCATCCGGCATCATGACTTCGCACATCACCAGTACGCCGTTTTTCTTGGTCGAATCAGGATAGACAGCAACAGGTTTGAGCATGCAGTCCGAGGTTTTGCCTTCGGCCTGACGCGTGGAGCTGCCGTCGAAGCCCCACATCGGGAGCTGTTCGAGTTTCGGGAAGCTGGGAAATTCCTTGATCTGAGTCTTGCCGCGGAGGTTGGCGACGGGTTCATAACCGTCAAGCCAGATGTATTCTAATTTGTATTTGGCCATGTGTGTGGTTGTTGTTTGTTCGTGTCTGTGAATTCAGGTTTGTTTCGACTGCGCCGTCATAAAAACATCCGGCCCGGTCAACGGCTCAACATTTCAGCAGGGTCAGTGCCGCATCGCAAGATTTTTGCTTTGCGATTTGCATGAGTGCATTTCACCCGCTGCCAGCAAGGGTTTCATGCCTGGATAATTTCTCCCTCCGTTTCCGGGCATGATCGGTCAACAGCATTCCGGCTGTTGAAAATTGACCTGCATGTTCAAAAGTATGCGTGCAAACACGCTTCCCTTCACCCCACCAATCCGCTAGTCATTCGCCGGGCAGATCAGATTTTGTTTCCATGCTGAAGGTCAAAGACACACTCCGGGCAACGGTGCATCTGACGTTTGACGGTCGCGTGATCAAATCATATCACGGCCCAAACGCACAGGAGCGGTTCGACAACGAGGTGCGCGTATTGCGCCATCTCGAAATGCGCGATTGCCCGTTCGTCCCGCGCCTGCTCGACGCCGACGCCGAGAAGGTCCGCATCATCACATCCAACTGCGGCACACGCGTGGAGCATCTGGACGAGACACGCATCAAGGAACTATTCGTCGAACTTGAGAAGTTTGGCGTGCGTCACGACGATCCCGACATCCGCAACGTGACCTACCGCCAGAAGGACGGGCGCTTCTGCCTGATTGATTTTGAGTTCGCCACCATCATCCCTGACGCACCCATGAAACCGCGCAAAGAAACCTCCAACACGCTCATCTGGTCCGGTCTCTCAGACATCGGCAGGGTGCGCAAGAACAACGAAGATTCCTTTCTCGGTCTGCGATTCGACGCGCACGAAGTCCATCGCCTCGGCAAATACGGCGATGCCACCACGGCGGAAGCAGATTTTGTCTTCTCTGTCTGTGACGGCATGGGCGGCGCCAAGGCGGGTGAGTTTGCAAGCAACATCGCCGTCGAAAAAATCACCACGCTGCTGCCCAACTCATTTAGAAAAACCTCCAGCGGCGAGGATGATGTGGTGGCGGAGGTGTTGACCAAGTTGTTTCGAGAAATCCATCGCGCGCTGGTTTACCTCGGTAATTCCTACGACGAATGTCACGGCATGGAGACAACGATGAGCCTGTGCTGGTTCACGCCAGGACGCGCGTTCTTCGGTCACGTTGGAGACAGCCGCATCTATCACCTGCCCTCCGGCACGACCGAAATCAAACAACTTACCCAGGACGACACTCATGTGGGCTGGCTTTTGCGCAACGGCCAGATCAGCGAGCGCGAAGCCCGGACGCACCCGCGTCGCAACGTGATCCAAAAATCACTCGGCGGCGGCAATCAATTCGTGGATCCGCAGGTCGGCTCGGTCGCGTGCAACAGCGGCGATGTCTTTCTGCTCTGCACCGATGGTTTGACCGAGGGACTTTACAACGGTCACCTTGCCGAGATGCTGCAAGCGGAAGACCCGAACATCGCAAAGACGCTTGTGGAAACCGCCGTGAAGAATGACGGTCGCGACAACACCACTGCGCTGGTGGTGCGGGTCAAATAGCAGCAAGCAAAAACCACTCATGTGTCACGCGGGACGATTTACCGTCGAAGCAGAATCGCAGGCACAAAGCGGACTAACTCTTCGCAATTTCCCGAGATCACCCTTCAGATTGCCCCAGCAGAGTCGGCGTTAGAAATGTAAGCCACACATGGCGAGTACCGGCAGAGCGCAGCGGCGACCACACTTTCAGGAAGGCAGTGCCGGGAGGTGAGATCATTTCTCCGTTGAGCGCCTCCAATGTTTGTGATACCTATTGATCATTCAGACATCCAGAGTAAATCAACCTTCATCAAAGCTTTGTATGAACGTCTTCTGTCACCTTGCTGCCGTTTCAAGTCCCTTTTCTTCGAGGATAGTTGCTGCAATGATCGTCATCGCGGTCCATGTATTGCAACCCGCCAATGTTTCCGCCCAGTCCACTGCGGTGTGGACGAATCGTTTTGGCGGGACTGCGAATGGAATGGACATGCCAAACGCGCTGGCCGTCGCGCCGAATGGCGACGTGGTAATGGGAGGCGCGGTTGCTACTTCTGTAATTGGTGCCGACAATTTTGTGACGATTCGCTACTCCAGCGCGGGCGCGGCCTTGTGGACGAATTACTACAATGGCCCGGGCAATTCATACGACTTCGTCAACGCTGTTGCCGTAGATGCCGGTGGCAACGTCGTCGTCACAGGCGGCTCGCGCAGCACGAGCAGCAGCACCTCTGAGGATTATGCGACCATCCGCTACTCGGCAGACGGTGTGCCGTTGTGGACGAATCGCTACGCGGGCGGCGGCAATAGCGGCGACCGGCCCATGGCCGTGGTAACGGATGTTTCGAGCAACGTGGTGGTGACAGGCTCGGCGCAACTCACGGCCAGCGTGGATTCGGTGGACATCGTAACGATCAAATACTCGGCGGCGGGCACGGCCCTCTGGACGAACACTTACAATGGCCCCGCCAACAGCTACGATACGGCCAGATGCATGGCATTGGATGCAAGCGGCAGCGTGTTTGTTGCCGGTTATGCGACTGCAACAAATTTGTGGCCCGACTTGGTGGTGATCAAGTATTCCAGCGCAGGTGTGGCGTTGTGGACAAATCTTTTCGGCGGCTCGTTCAACCGGGGTGATGAGGCGCGCGCCATCGTCGTGGACGGCAGCAGCAACGTGGTGATCACGGGTTACACGACGGCCACCGGCAACCAGAATGACTTCGTCACAATCAAGTATTCCAACGCCGGTGTTCCGTTGTGGACAAACATCTATGCAGGCCCAAGTAACGACGAAGACAAGCCAGCCAGCGTGGCCGTGGACGCGAGCGACAATGTCTTTGTCACAGGCTTTTCCACCGGCAGCGGCGGCAATTGGGATTACGCCACCATCAAATACTCCAGCGCAGGAGTGCCGTTGTGGACGAATCGTTACAACGGCCCCGGCAACGGGGACGATATGGCAGAGGATATCGTGGTGGATTCTGCCGGCAATGTTCACGTGACGGGTCTCGCTGAAGCGGGCGGATTGCTCGCGGACTTTGTCACCGTCACGTATAACAACTCGGGTGCAGGGATTCGGACGAACCGCTTCAACAATGGCCCGGGAAATACGACAGACGAAGCCGTGGCAATCGTAGTGGACTCAATTGGAAACACAATTGTCACGGGTTGGGCAGATGTCGGTCTGCAACCCCCGGACATCATCACCATCAAATACGCCAGTCTTGTTCCAGCGAGCCTCTCCCCCATTCCGCTGAACCATCAGAGAATAGGCAACCAACTCGTGCTCACGTGGACCAACGCTGCGTTCGGCCTGCAATCCGCTCCCAACATCACCGGCACCTACACCAACGTGACCGGCGCGACTTCACCGCACACGAACTCCCTATCGCAATCCCAATGGTTCTTCCGGTTGAAAAGCAACTGAGCCTTTACGCAGTAAAACGCCAGCAACCCCGTGCCAAAAAGTTGAATCCCCCCCCCGCCCCGCCCGCTTGTTACACTGGCGTTTGATGGTGCGCAATGCGTCGAAGCCAAAAGGTAGGGCGGGGCAGTCCTCTGCCCGCCGTTCCGACACGAGACAAACAACGGCGCGCACGGAGTGACACGCCCTACCAGTTCTCCGGCTGATACGGCAGCGGCACAAAGCAGCGATGCTCTTGGGAGAAATGCTTGAAGCTTAGGCAAATTATCTCAATGCGAACCAGCTTCTCTTTCACTCAAATCTCAACCTGAATCTTCCAGTCTTTTAGAATCGTTGGTTCGCTATCTCACTTTGGGTGAACCTTGAACTGGACAAAGACCGTGCCCGTGGTCAAGGTCACCGAATCGGAATAGTGAACGGTGTTCTCCTCATCTTTTCGTCCCCGCTTAATTGGTTTCCAAGGTTCGTCATTTTCCTCTGAATCAGCCACACGATAATCAAGCGTTCCAACAAAAGAAACGCTTGGGTCATGACCATTTGCTGAGAACTCCACCTTGAGCTTTGCCTGACCAGACTTTGGTGGCCAGGGATCAAATGTCGCCTCCAACACTGAATCGTCCTTGAGTTGCCAGAACGTGCCCGCTTCCTCTCGTGCTGGTCGAGTGGTTTCTGATGCTGGAAGTTCCGATGCGCGTTTCGCCCCGGCACTTCGCAAATACGCAGCTATTGCGAGATCTTTTTTGCCGTCTTCGGCGAAATCCAGAGCCGTTTCAACTCTCCCTCCAAAGCGAACTGCGTTGAGGTTAGCGCCAGCCGCAACGATCATTTTTACGATGGCCAGTTTCCTTCCAGCAACAGCAGAGATAAGCGGCGTTGTTCCCGATTCGTCTGCCTGATTAACGTTTGCACCAGCCTTCAACAAGATTTCTATGAATTCGTCGTGGCCGTTAATGGCCGCCGAGCCCAAGGCGCTATCCCCAGCATGCCTCGCGTTTGCATCTGCGCCTGCTTCGAGCAACGCTTTCAAAATCTCGACATTTCCATTGTTTGCGCATTGCTGAATCGGGGCTGAACGAGTTGTTCCTTTGCCGGCGTTGGGATTCGCTCCTCGCTTCAAAAGCATTCTTACCACCTCCACTTTCCCGTCGAAAGCAGCCCAATCAAGAGGGGTCATTCCCAAATCGCCTCGGCGCGAGTTAATCCTGGCGCCTAAATCCAAAAGTAACTCGGCGATGTCCGGCTTCCTTAGTTCGGAGATAGCTATCCACAGAGGTGTCTCAGATTCCTTGTTCTTGGCGTTCACATCCGCCCCAAGTTTAACCAGCAGCTTGATCGCTTCTTTTTGCTCATGTAATACCGCGAGGTGAAGCGGCGTCCAGCCTTCACGAACGAATCCAATTTTCTTGGCATTCACGTCCTGGCCGCCCGCTACCAATTCCTCAATGGCTTTTGTGTTGCCGTTCTTAGCCGCTGACCAGAGGTCCTTGGGTTTGAAAATATTCCCGAACATGATTTCAGAGTGCCGCTGGTTTATTCCATTTACGCATTTTCACGCCGTCGCCAGATTATCTTCCAGTACTTTGGATTTGCCCGATGGCGGTTCGGCTTCGTTCGCGGCGGGGGCGTTTTCTAGCACATGGATCGGTTCGTAAAACGTATTCCGTTGCACCGGCGTGCGGCCGGCTTCGCGGATGGCTTTGATCATGTCCGCTTCGGGCCTCACGCAATGCGTGGCTTGAAGGCTAAGTGTTCGCAGATGGCTTTGGTCACGGCAAAGAGGTTGCGCGTGGTTGGATTGCCACGCGGGCTTAACATCCGGTGCAGCGCCTTCTCGCCCAAGCCCGTCTGCTCCGCCAGCTCCTTGAAGGAGATGCCGGCGTGGACAAGGTCGCGGAGCATGGAAAGTCCTTCCTCGGTCTCACCATCGAGCAGCGCGTTCAACGCCTCGGCGTAGAGGGCGCGGGCAAATTTTTTGTCCCGCTGGATGCGGGCCACGACCGTGGTTTTATATTCGCGAGTCAGAGCCATGTCATTTGCCTTTCTTCGCCTGCTGGTATCGTTTCCAGCGCGCCATCGCGGCGGCGATGTCCGCGTCCTGTCGCCGTTTGCTTCCGCCGCCCAGCAGGATGATGAGCGTCTTGCCGTCCCGCCCGAAATACACGCGGTAGCCCGGCCCAAAATCCAGCCGCAGTTCGGACACGCCCTCGCCCACGACTTTGGCCGCGCCAAAATTGCCGGACTCCAGCCGGCGGATGTAGCGATCCACCCGTGCTCCAGTCACAGCATCCAAGTCGTCGAACCACTCCGCAAACGGCGAGTGGCCGTCTGCGGTGTATTCGCGGATTTCAAACGGCGCATTCATATAGTGCCTTATATGTTACCATTGTCAACCGGGCGTTTGGCGTTACGCCGTCGCCAGATTGTCTTCCAACACCTTCGATTTGCCTGACGGCGGTTCGGCTTCGTTTGCGGTAGGCGCGTCTTCCAGCACGCGGATGGGATCGTAGAAGGTATTCCGTTGCACCGGCGTGCGGCCAGCTTCGCGGATGGCTTTGATCATGTCCGCTTCGGTCTGCAATTGCGGCGAGGTCGCGCCGGCCATGTGGAAGATGTGTTCCTCGATGATCGTCCCGTGCAGGTCGTCCGCGCCGTAGCTCAACGCCACCTGCGCCAGTTTCATGCCCAGGCCCACCCAGTAGGCCGTGATGTGATCGAAGTTGTCGAGGTAGATGCGGCTCACGGCGATGGTGCGCAACGCGTCGAAACCCGTGGGGGGCGTCTTCACCGGGATGTCGTTGTTCTCCGGCTGATACGCCAGCGGCACGAAGCCAACGAACCCCTTGGTCTCGTCCTGCAACGCGCGCAATTGCCGCAGATGATCCGCGCGGTCGGCGAGCGATTCGACGTGGCCAAACAACATCGTGCAGGTGCTACGCCCGCCGAGCTTGTGCCAGGTGCGATGGACATCGAGATATTCCTCAGCGGATTCCTTGCCTTTTGCGATGGCGCTGCGGACTTCCTTGCGAAAAATTTCCGCACCGCCGCCGGTGAGGGAATCGAGGCCCGCCTCTTTCAATTCAATCAAGGTTTGCTCGACAGTTTTCTTCGCAAGCCAGGCAAGGTGCAGGATTTCAATCGCAGTGAAGCATTTTAACTGGAGCCGGGGAGCACACGCGCCCCGCGTGTCATTTACAGCGCCCCGCTGAAAAACTCGTTCAACTAACTGTTTCTCTTTGGAAAGTTTGTCTGACGGAGGTTCGGACGGGGCGTCCGAACCAGCACGCGGGGCGCGTGCACTCCCCACCTCATCATTCAGCGCACTCAACGCCTTCAGCATGTCTGTGTAGTAACTGAACGGCAGCGAGGGATGCAGCCCGCCGACGATGTGCAGTTCCGTGATACCGAGCTTCAAC
>CAYSDO010000213.1:0-7689 GCA_964429665.1 uncultured Bifidobacterium sp. | reverse complement strand
CCAGCCGTGCTTGGTGTGCTTATTCTGGTGGCACTGCCCGAATCGCCGTTGTGGCTGGCAAGTCGAGGTCTTCGTAGCCGCCGAGATGACGAGGCGGATTCTGGTGACTGCGGACCGACCGCTTCCTCGCGTCAACGGCTACCTTCGTCCGTGCGCGAACTCTTCCGCCCACCGCTGTTACGCCTCACGCTCATCGGCATCATGCTTGGCTCCATCCCCATGGTCGGTGCATGGTCCGCAAGTAAATGGATGATTCCTTGGGCAGACAAGGTCGGCGGCGCAACAGAAGCGGGCTACAAGGCTGTCACGCAAGGTTGGTGGGCGTTGGGCGCGGTGTTTGGCAGTTTCTTTGGGGCACAAATCGCAGCGTGGCTCGGTCGTCGTCGCGCGTACGCCTTGATCAGCGCCGGGGCAACCGCCCTCACGCTGGTTTTGTTTCTCGGCACGTCACCGTTGCAGGCGTCGTTCCTGCCTATTGTTTTTGCTCAGGGATTTGTGGCGACGCTTTTCTTTGGCTGGCTACCGCTGTATCTGCCGGAACTGTTTCCCACGCGCGTGCGGGCCGCCGGCAGCGGCATTGCCTACAACGTCGGCCGCTTTGCCACGGCAGTGGGCGTATTTGCCGCTGGCCTGCTTTTCACCGCGTTGGGCGGATCGTATCCAAAGGTCGGCGCGATCTGCGGACTCATTTATCTGCTCGGTGCCGTCGTTATTTGTTGGGCGCCGGACACGGGAAAGAAATCACTGGATGAATAGCTACACATCAGACTATTTATGAACAGACGAGAATTCCTCAAAGCCAGTCTCGGTTGCGCCGCGCTCGCGGCCACGCCGATTTCAATCAAAGCCGCCGATGCCGCCTCCGACAAACCGCGCATTCCCATAGGATTCCTTGGCGCGACGCACTCGCATGGTCCCGAAAAAATAAAGATCGTCATGGCGTCCCCCGATTGGGAGTTCGTCGGTGTGTGCGAAGCGTCGGACGCCGGAAAGGAGACATGCACTAAGCTGGGCGCGAAACTCGTCTCGCAGGACGAACTGTTTCAGCGCGCCCGTGTTGTGGCTGTGGAATCGGACGTGCGTGATCATGCGGCGCACGCTTTACTCGCATTCAAAGCTGGCAAGCACGTGCATCTGGAGAAGCCTGCCTCCGTGCGGTTGGCCGAACTCCAGGAGATCGTTGCGATTGCGCGCGAAAAGAAACTGCTTCTGCAAACGGGCTACATGTGGCGCTCACATCCCGGCTTCCACGCCATCATGGAAGCCGTGCGTCAGGGATGGTTGGGGGACGTTTACATGGTGCGGGGTTTTATCAGCAACAACCTTGCGGCTGCTCGTCGCCCGGAGTGGGCTGAGTTCACGGGCGGCTCCATGTTCGAGTTGGGCTCACATATTGTGGACGCCACGGTTCGATTGCTCGGCAAACCAAAAGCCGTGACGCCGTTCCTGCGCCAGCACGGCAATTTCAACGATTCTCTCAAAGACAACAACGTGGCCGTGCTGGAATATGAACGCGCCACCGCCGTTCTCATTAACACCGCTCTCCAACCGACCGGTACTCCGCAGCGATCCTTCGAGGTGCTTGGCACAAACGGCACCGCTGTCTTGCAACCCATCGAGCCGCCTGCTCTTACCATGGACCTGGCAAAACCCGCCGGGCCGTATCAGAAAGGGTCACAGAAAGTTCCCATGCCGACCTACCGTCGCTACGAAGGGGACTTTACGGAACTCACCGCTGCCGTGCGTGGTGAGCAGGTATTGTCGGTGACTCTTGATGTGGAACTGCTCGTTCAAGAAACTCTGCTGCGCGTGAGCGACATGTTATGAAGAATTCTCTCCAACAGATGTGTGAACGGTTTATTTGTTTTCTGATTTGGGTGGTCGCCACTGTCAATGCCTTTGGAGCATCGCTTGTTTCAGTTGCGGATTATCCCTCGATCCACGAGGCCGTAGTCCAGAATCCCGGTCGGCGAATTTACGTTCCATCTGGCAGTTACGTTCTCACAAACGCAGTTGTGCTCAAGGCCGACAACACAGAGTTGGACGGCCCCGGCATTCTCGTGCAATCGAATCCGGCAGCCGCGATCATTGAGGTGCGGGCGCATCACGTGCTTCTCCGCGACCTGACCCTAACCCGATCACTGGGCAATACCGAGACTGACCGCGATGCAGTGCTGGCAGTGGAAGCCGGGTTTCTCCGGGTCGAATCCTTACGCATTCACGACAATCATTCTGGTGGCGCAAGCGTTCGGCTTCAAAAATGCCGGTTTGCTCGGGTGGAACGCTGCGTCATCGAGGATTACAAGCGCGTGACGGTGGACGATCGCACGGCTAGCCCGCTCTATGGCTACGCCTTCCGTTGTCTGGACGGCAACGGGGTCATCATACAGGGCGGGCGTGGCAACTGGATTCTCGACAATCAGATCATTGAGCATCGCCTGTTGCCGACGCGTGAAATCAAGGAGCGCAACCAGCTTGGCGATTTGACCGAGGGCAGGCAGCCGACAAAGTTCGGCGAGCTGGGCCGCGCATTGGAGAAGTCACGCTTCGCCCGGAACTGGCATCAAGGCTCTGCCATTGTCGTGACCAGTCCCGAGGATACGGATTTCACACGTGTGGCCGGTAATTACCTTGAGAATTGTGCGCAGGGAATTGACCTGCATTGCGACCGCGCTCTGGTGACCCACAACACCGTCAACGGCGGCATGATTGGCATCAAGGCCATGCACGGCAGCCGGCATCTTGTCATCTCGGAGAACATGCTCAATCGAATTGATCTCTGGGGCATCATGCTCGGACCAGGCGCGGCGTCGCAGCACGCCGAAGCGGCTGCGGAGGGCAGGGCCGCGCGTCCGGCCAACACGGATGGTGCGGTGCGGCTCGTCGGAAATGTCATCAGCGACTACGGCTACGGGAACGAGTATTGGAACTGGGGCGGTGAGACGGGAGTGTCCAGCAGCTATGCCATCCGGATTGATCGCGGACAAATTGCATCAAATCCGCCCATCAGCGACGTGCTGGTGCAGGGAAACATCGTGACGGATCCGGGCCAGGACGGCCTGCTCGTGGATGGCAAGTTGACGCATCCCAAGCCGCGCTACCGTTATGCGTTCTACATCGAGTTGCCGAAGGCTGGAGAGTCCGACGCGCGCTATCCGAAGAACATCCATGTTCTCGACAATGTCTTTGAACCGGGTGCCGATGGGGAATCAAACGTGCCACTGCCTTATGGGAAGTGAGGCTGCCTGCGTACAACACGGGTTGGAGTGGACACTCCGCGCCGGTACATTCCATCCAGCTTCGGAACGCAGCACATCTTGGTAATTCAACAGCTTCCGAACTTTTCATGTGCTGCGGCTGGTCTTTCAGCCAGAGTCGCGCTCCGCTTCACGCTTTCGGGGCGGGTGGTTCGGCTTCGGCGATCTTGAGCGATTGAAATTCCGTCAACAGGTGGTCGAACTCCGGCTGGTTGGCTTCCGCACCTTTCTTTGCAACGAACATGCCGAAGATGGCGCCGTCGTTGCGCATGACACAGAGGAGCAGGGTGCGTTCATAAACCCACGTCAGGCGCGAGGGCGGAAATTGTTGTGCGGTCAAGACCTGATAGGTGTCAGCCACGGAACGCCACGCCTGCTCCAGTGCGGTGACCGGAAAATCCCGGGAGTCAAAATCCGACACGAACGTCTCGTCGGGGAACCGGACGCCGCGCACGAGACCGCCGCGCAGGGATGGCAACGCCTCGAGCCAGCGTGTGATTTGTTGTTTGGCTTCCTCGGTCATTGGGGTTTTGCCTCGGGTGTGCCGTTTTCCAATGCCTCGCGGTGTGACTTAACAAGCACGCCGCGCTCCGCGGAAATCATGACGACCGCACTCTCGCCGTTGCTCTGGATTTCCAGTCGGTCGAACTCTCCGAGGGGCATGGACTGACCAAGGCGCATGGCACGCTGGGAAAGAAACTCGAAGAAAGTAACCCAATTGTCCGGGTTGGGGCATTTTGAGTTGTAATAAACCTCGCCTTCGGCAGAGCAGATGAGGATCTCGTCCACTTGCGGTCTTGAAGGAATGCCGGGCGCGAGTGCCGATGGCGCGGGTTGCCTGGGCGCAGGAGTGGAGACGGGCTTTGCGGGCTCGGCTGCGGCCATTTCCGGCTTTGGCTTTGGCTTTGGCTTGATGGCCGTGAAGGAATCGAGTTGAGCCCGTAGCGCTTCGTTGTCCGCGGAGGCTTTGGCGGATGCAGTTTCCGGTGTGGGTGCGGGCGTTCCCGCCTGTGCCTCCCTGTCTTCGTCCGTCTTGCGCGCCGCCTCCATCAAGAGGAATTCCCACTGACCGGAGATGGAACGGGCGGAGGGTTCAGTGAACGGCTTTAGATTGAACTGGCCGCCACGCATACCGAGCAGGCGATTGAAGGCTTCCTCACCCCTGGCGTCGCCGACCTGTGCGTGAACGATGCTGCCGGTTTCAATGAAGATCTGCCCTGCCATGCCGGCGTTGGAGATTTCGAGCACGGAGGAATTTCGGGCGAGACATTCCATCTGAATCACGTCCTGCAACCCGACACGCCGTAGCACGCCGCGAAAACCCTCCTCGGGTTTGAACTTCACGAGTTCATTGAGGACGCCGTAGAGACTTTGCCAGCCCTTGGGTGACGTGGGTTTTTCGAGGTACAACTCCGCGCCGTTGCTCAGGCAGGCGGCGCGGTATTTCTCATTGGCATGACCAGTGAGAACGACCTTCTGCACGTTGGGATAGCCACGGTTGAGCAACGACAGCATCTGGATGCCGTCCATGACGCCCATCTGCACGTCAATGACCGCGAGGTCCACGGGATGATCCTGCAAGAGGCGGAAGGCGTTGCTGGCGCTGTCGGCAGTGGAGATTTCCCAATGGCCTTCACTGAATACGCCCATGAGTTCCTTGACGGTCTCAAGGAACTGCGGTTCGTCATCCACGAACAGGACGCGCCGGTGTGCGGCGGATTTTTTTTGGTCGGTCATGCTTCAACCCGTGAACTCACACGCTTCATTCAGCGGAAGTCCGGTGAAAAAGTGAAGTCAATTCCACCGGGGTTGGGATGTTGGAGGCGAAGTTATTGTGTGTATGAATGCTCAAAGCTTTTGAATTTGCCGACCTGACGGCTGGTCTGACTCGTGATGAAGCCATGTCCAGTGAGCGTTGAGCCGGAGCACGGGCGGCCTTATCCGCGCGTGCTTCACAGATCTGAAACCGAAGGTGTTTCGCGAGACTGGGAACGCGCGGACTCGGTGCACCGCGCTCCGCCTGGATGGTGAATCGAGCTATCTCAGTTCTCGTGCTTCGCGTAGCTGCATGTGCATTTTTCCTGCACGGCACCGAGCGCATACGCGCCGCCCGCCGGGCAATTGGGTTTGTGTTCGAGGTAGGGATTCTTGCCGAACAAATCCTCCTCGGTTGGTGTGGCGCTGGCGGGCTGGTTGTTCTCAATGGACCAGCGGAGTTTTGCGCCGTTGATGTTGAGGCGGTTCACGGCGCAGGTCTGTTTACGGGCGCGCTCGATGGCTCCGAGCAGATTTGGAATTGAGATGGCTGCAAGGATTCCAATGATCGCCACAACGATCATGATCTCAATGAGGGTAAAACCCCTGGAGGCTATGTGTTTTGTTTTCATGGCAACGGTTCAGTTTGGTTTTGCCACGGCACGCAAGGCGAACGGCATCGCTCGCCCGGAGTTTGCGCGCTGTGGCGACGTGGGTTTGAACGTCGTTGCCGTAAAAAAGTTGCGCGCGAGCAGTTGAACCGCTCGCGCGCGCGTGAATTTTTCAGGATGACTACTCAGTGATGGCACCCGCAGCCATGACCGCAGGATTCGTTCAAGTCTTCTGCAGTGGGCACGTTGCCATTCTCGAGGGTCTTGGTGATGAGTTTCTGGATCGTGCCCTGGATGTGCTGGAGGGCGTCCTGAGCTTCGAGAAAATTCTTCGCAACGGGATTTGCGAGCATGTCCTCGCGTGAGCGTTCAAAATCGCTGATCTCTTCGCCACTTAACGGGAGAGATTTGTGTTGTTTCTCGTGCAATGCTTGACCTTTGGTCATCACGATTTCGTATTGGCCTCGGGCCTTCTCGTCAGCCACAAAGGTGTCAATAGTTTTGCGGATGACGCTCATGTTGGGCTGCGCAAGGATGGTGTCGCACAATTCGCGGGCCTTTGTGATTACAATGTTTTCTTCGGCTTCAGTCAGCATAGTGTTGTATTGCTTCGGCGGATTGTTTTGGCCGCGTTCGCGATGTTGACATTAGAACATACGACTCGTGGCAAGGCAAATGGCAAATGGCTGCACAAAAGCCGTGTAATGAACTCAGTGTTGCCGGGTCGCGACGAGCGGGGCGATGATACGCCAGATGGCCGACTGGATTTCTGCAATTGCGCCAGAGGCGTTGATGATTCGAACGCGCTGGGATTCGGCAGCGGCAATTTCATCGTAACCCTTCGCTACACGCTCAAAGAACGCGCGGTCGGCTTCTTCCATTCGGTCGCGGATGAACGGCAGAGTGGCCTGACGGGAACGGAGGCGCTCTTCACTGACTTGTTGCGGGACGCGCAAGAGTAGAGTCACGTCGGGGATGGTATTGCCGACGGCAAAACCAATCACGCTGCGAACGGCATCCATGTTCAGGCCACGTCCGTAACCTTGATAGGCTGTGGTGGAATCGTAGAAACGGTCGCAGATGATGATCTCGCCGCGCGAAAGGGCGGGGCGGATGAGTTCGCGCACGAGTTGTGCGCGGCTGGCGTTCATGAGCAGCAATTCGGCCTCGGCGGTCATTGCGGAGTTGGCCGGGCTGTGTTTGAGCGTGTGCCGGATTTCCTCGCCAATGGGCGTGCCGCCGGGTTCTCGAAGCACGCGGACGGTGTGTCCCCATTCTTGAAGCCGCTCTACGAGCAATGGCACTTGAGTGCTTTTGCCGCTGCCTTCCGTGCCTTCGAATGTGATGAACAGGCCTTTCATGGGGTCAAATCTTTTTCAACTTAGGACCTTTGGGTGAGTCCTCGACAACCCAACCTTTCGCTTTTAATTCGTCACGAATTTCGTCGCTACGTTTGAAGTCCTTCGCTTTGCGTGCAGCTTGGCGGGCTTCGAGCAGAGCGATGATTTCTGCGGACACTTCCGTTTCCGCAACAGTGCTGATGCCGAGGACGGAATTGATCTGATCCCAGGTGATCAGCAAGGCGGCAGCATCGGCTGGCGTCAAAGTCTTTCCCGCGATGCGTTTGTTGGTGTCGCTAACCCAATCGAAGATGGTGGCCCATGCAGCAGAGATGTTGAGATCATCGTCGAGTGCGTCCGTGAAATTGGTGACAAGTTGAGGATTCCCGCTTGAAGGCGGCGTTCCCGCCGCGGCGGCGAGTTCGCGCAGCTTGCTGATGCATTCGTCTATGCGAGCCAGGGAAGCGCGGGCGCCAGTCAGGCCATCCAAAGTGAAATTGAAGGTGCCTCGGTAGTGCGCAGAAAGCAGGAGGTAACGGACTTCGCGTCCGGTGAAACCTTTCGCCAGCAGATCACGGAGGGTGAAAAAGTTTCCGAGCGACTTGCTCATCTTCTTGCCTTCGACGAGCAGGAACGCGCCGTGCAGCCAGTATTTGACGAACGGCTTGCCAGTCGCACCTTCGCTTTGGGCGATTTCGTCTTCGTGATGCGGGAACTTCAAATCCT
>CAYSDO010000212.1:0-7723 GCA_964429665.1 uncultured Bifidobacterium sp. | reverse complement strand
GCACCCGTGACGGCGATGTGAAACTCATGCCTGTAAATTTTATCACCAAAGACCGTCGCCCCGGGGGCACCACGATGCCACGGGTTGGTGAATTCTCCTGCTTTGATCGTCCCACAGGACGATTCGTGATAACCACTTGCTGTCCATCAACGAGAACTTCCTCAATCAAGACAGGAGGAGGAATCCGATTGGGTCGCACGAAAGTTGGGTTTAACACAGCAAGCCCTCGTGCAGTAGGAAACCACAGCCGCCCGTCAGGCGACTTAAATCCCGACGGTGTGAAACCGCCCGAACCCGCAAGAGTGGTCATGCCCTCCGCCTTGCCGAAGACGAGCGCCCGGAGGAAGTTCGTCTTGCCATCGGCGCAATTGTTGAGTTCCTGCCTGCCAACGCTAAACAATCCATTCTGGGAGTTGAACCAGAAGTTTCCAAAACCATCCTCCTCGATGTGGTCAATGATGTTGTTCGGCAAACCGTGCTCGGCAGTTATGGTTATGAAGCGACCGTCTTTGAAGCGACACACGCCATGTTCAAGCGTGCCAATCCATAAGACACCCTCGCC
This sequence comes from uncultured Bifidobacterium sp., assembly GCA_964429665.1. Lineage (GTDB taxonomy): Bacteria > Verrucomicrobiota > Verrucomicrobiia > Limisphaerales > JADLHS01 > JADLHS01. Next base: position 7,161 of record CAYSDO010000212.1, on the reverse strand, counting down.
ATCATGGTGCAGCGACAGGATGGAGTTGTGGTCCAATCCCTCAGCCCGCCCGTACGATGTAAATTTGCCATCACGAATCCGGCCCAAACCAGAACCTTGGGTACCAAACCAGATTTCTCCGGTCGCCCCAGATTCAATGGCACGGACTGCGCCTGCAGCCGCATCGCCAAATCCCGCGAATCGTTCGAGCTTGTTGCTCGCGTAACGCATCAGGCCCGCCTCCGTACCGATCCAAATCGTGCCGGGCGGAGATTCATGAAGCGCGGTCACTGGCTCCGACAGCTCCGCAAGCTCGAACTGACGTACGAATTTTTCCCCATCGAATCGGAACAATCCGCCGCCCCACGTACCAGCCCAGAGCTGATGACTGCTGTCTTCCATTACGGACCAAACAAAGAGGTTGGACAACCCCGTGTTCAAACCGAAATGAGTCCATTCGTCGCCTTTCTTGCGGTAAACACCAGCACCTTCGGTCGCTGCCCAGATCGCACCGTCATGGGTTCTAGTAATACCCATCACCGGTCGGCCCTCCCAATCATCCGGCGGAGACAACATTGCGACTTTGCGTTCGCGCAGCAGCACCAACCCCCCGCTTGTGCCGACCCAGATGTTATGCTCCCGATCTTCAATGAAGCAACGGACCCAGTCGTGGGCCAAGCCATTGGTCCGGCTTAAACAAATCCAGCCACCGGATTCATCCACCACGTACAACCCTTTGAGCAAAGTGCCGACCAGCACGCGGTGGTTGGAGGTTTCCAGCATGGTCGTGATAAATGAATCATCCCAACGAAATGGACCAAAATCCTTGATCCATTTCTGCCCATCCCATCGACGCAGCCGGTTGACCCCCGCCACCCAGAATCCGCCTCCGAACGAGGGCGTCAGTTGAGCATGATACTCGCCGTCAAACTTCTCCGGTTGATAGCCGTTTTGTGTAATCCGGGCCGCCAGCCCGTTGCGCAATACATATAGACGATGGTCTGCATCCGCTGCCAAGGAGGGTCTCATGGTTGGTTCTGCCGCCATTTGCGGTAGCGGTTTGATCAGGAAAAAATCCCGCAAGCGAACAACTTCACCGCGCAGATTCAGCACCCACAGATCGCCATGCTCATCGTTCCCGAACGCCACCACGTTGGCGTTTCCCCAAGATTTGTCCAAAGCTACCGACTCAAATCGCCCGTCCACGCAGCGGGTTACTTCTCCCCGGTCATGGCCGATCCAGACCACTCCTTGGGAGTCTTCATACAGCGCAGTGATACGGCTATCGTCGAGTCCCTTCGTGTTTGAGGTATCGAAAACCTTGAAGCGATCTCCGTCAAACTGAGCGATGCCGTGATACGTGGCAACCCAGATGTATCCATTGCGCGTCTGAATAAGAGCCGTCACCGTGTTGTGCGGCATTCCATTGTCCGTCGTCCATGTCTCAATCGCGAACTCCCCGGTCAAATCTGACGAGCCACTGTAAACCGTGGAGGGAATCGCCAAACCAAGAAAAGTCACGGCCAAGAATGCCCAAAGGATGAGTTTATTGAAGCTAGGGCAAGCCATTTGAGTTATGTGGAGTTCTACCTCTTTGATTGTCGGTTATCAAGCTTCGCTCTATTGGGCAAGCGTCCCAAATGCCTCCTTTGACTGTCCTGGCCGGTTTGAATCTGCCTCTATTACGCGTAAATGCGCGATTGTAATGAGTTTTGACGACGTGTCAGTTTCCTATTTGGTGATAACGTCACCACCGTAACCAGTGCCAACAAACCAAACGAAAATTACGGGTGAAATCCGATCTCACCGAAATCAACAACCCATGAAACTCGATATGAAAAACAAACCAAACATACAATTGCCTTCACGTTGGCTCTCCTCCGTTTGCGCGCTGGCGGTGGCGGGTTCGGCGGGCGTAAGCCTGGCGCAAGACTTCGTCATCAGCAGCTTCGACACTGAGGATGGCGTCACCAACAGTATCAGCGGATGGAAGCTCAATGGTGGTCGACCAACGACCTTGGTTTGGTCACCCACAGTGGATTCCGACAACAACCCATCCTCCGGATCCATGTATGTGACAGTTAACTGGAATCCCACCAATGGCAACAATTATCAGGAATCTCAACTTTCACGAGGCCATGAGTACGACTGGCCCTATCTCAGTCTTGCTCCTTACGCTAATTTCGAATTTGACATCAAGGTAGATGTGGCGAATTCCGTTCTCGCTACAAACCTTGACGGCACACCCGTCAGTTACGTTGAAGCTGAACCGATCATTCAACAGTGGGACTGGACTCCGTTGGGGAGCACCAGTATTCCGAATTCAAGCGGGTGGCTCCACATTGTGAGGCCATTGGGTGGTGCCACGACAATGGCGAACCCCATCCTGTCACTGCATTGGGGTTGGTTACAAATTCCTGCGGGCAATATCAGCTATTGGATCGACAATATTAAACTCGTCACTCCGCCCCAACCGCCACCAGCCATCGTTATCAAACCATCTACTGGCGGCCTCCAGGTCTTCGCTTCACAGACCAGCGGGTCGAACCCCGAATATAATCGCCAGATGATTTACACGAAGAATGCATCTTCCTGGGTTGGCTATGCATCTCCTTCCGCTCCGGTGGAGTATGCCATTACGATTGCCAACTACCCGGGTGCGGCGATTTACAGCAACTTTCTGACTCAGGTGTTTTTTGTTCCGAACAGTTCAATGCGATACGGCCAGGGGGATGGAGCTGTGGATTGGAATACAACCAACAACCTCGTGTTTGGCGTTTCAGACAACTCCGATGGCACCGCTTACGCCACACTCGCCTACAAGACGAATACTCCCAACAGCAATCCGACGACGACAATTGGAACGCTGAATGCCCCAAATGCACTCGGCAAGTGGAGTGTGGTCTTCAGCAACAACACGGATGTTACCATCGTGGCCCCCAATGGTGCTTCCACCAACATGGTGATTCCATCGGATGTTGCGTCCATATTTGCCGATCCACTCACCACCTACATCGGCATTATGCCGAACAAAGTTCCCAACGTCGGACAGAAGGCAGCATACAGCAACGTGAAGATCGCCGGCACGGGCACTCCAGTGGATGACAGCTTTACAACTCTCGACAGCCTCACCTGGGGTATTATCGGGGATGCCACCGGCATCATACCAACTCCAGCAGACACAGCCTGGCAATTGAACTGGAAAGCTCCGGCCATCGGGGCAACCCTTCAACAGAGCAGCAGTATCGAGGACCCGAACTCCTGGTCTGATTCCGTTCCGCTTGGAGCAACCGTACCCGCGACTACATACGGCCAGAAATTCAGTTACATTCCGGCGTCAGCTTTGCCAGCCACAAATCAGTGTTACTTCCGGCTCGTCAAGTAGAGCGGGAAAACAACGACAACTATTACTCCTTGATCATGACGCCGGTCCAATGACGACCGGCGTCCTTTTCTTTGGTGAATGTGCGCGCGTGATGTTTCCTGCCTCGCCGCGACAGTTACGTGTCGAACAACTCTGTCGTAAGTTTAGACGACGTGCACCAACCGCTTGGCGTGATACTTTTGAAGTACAATGTCACTTGGCCATGCGGCCAAACATTTCGATTCAAGCATATAGCACACTTAACATTCATCTTACGAACGATTGCGGCGATTCTCAATCAAGCATCCAAAACTTTCACAAGCATTCGAACGTAAATCAGGACAACTATGATCCTGAGACACTGCCCCGATTTACAAGCACCACAACCACTACTACCGTTCTAACATAATGCCACATTTGATCCGTTTGCCGTGTCGCGTTGCCATCATCATGGGAATGACATGCCTGGCCTTGGTTTCCACCACCGACACCAAAGCCCAAGCCAATCTCCAAGTTTACGCAGACAGTCTCGTCAACGGCTTCCAAGACTGGGGCTGGGCACCTCACAATTACGCAAACACTTTGCCGGTCCACTCCGGCAACAATTCGGCCAGCGTTACCATCGCTTCCGCTTGGGATGGGCTACAGATACTGCATTCCGCCTTCGGCAGCACACCATACGACAGCGTGAGTTTTTGGCTCAACGGAGGTACCAGCGGCGGACAGCGGCTTCAAGTTTACGGTCTGGCACAAATCGAAAACACGCAAAACGTCGGGCAAGCCTCCTTCTTGCTCGACACGCTGGGAACCAACTCATGGCAGCAATTCATCGTTCCGCTATCGGCACTCGGCCTTGCCAACAAGGGCAACGCCACAGGTCTCGTGATTCAGGATCGTATCGGCGCAGCGCAGCCGACGTTTTATGTGGATGACATTCAATTCATGCCCAAACCCGTGCCATCGGTCGTCAATGTCAGCGTCAACGCCACCCAATCGCTTCGTACTGTGGACGCGCGGCACTTCGGCGTGAACCTGGCCATTTGGGATGGGAATTTGGAGACGCCAAACCATGACACCTCAAGCTCGCTGCTTCGCGAAATGGGTTGCCTCGTCGTGCGGATGCCGGGCGGTTCGTTGTCGGACGAGTATCATTGGGGATCCAACAAAACGCTAAACAACACTTGGGAGTGGGCGGCCTCGTTCGGAGAAATGGTTCGTGTCGCCACAAACGCTGGCGTGCAGGCTTTCATTGTCGTCAACTACGGCAGCGGCACGCCGCAGGAAGCTGCTGGCTGGGTGCGCCACGCCAACATCACCAACAATCTCGGCTACAAATATTGGGAGATCGGAAACGAATGTTTCGGCTCCTGGGAAACCGACACCAATGTCTTCCATCACGATCCCTACACCTACGCCGTGCGCGCCTCGAATTATTTCGCGCTGATGCGTGCTGCCGATCCCACAATCAAGATCGGTGTCGTGGCCACTCCCGGAGAGGCCAGTTACTCGAATCAATTCAACTACCTCCATCCCGCCTACAATGCCCGCACCGGCCAGACCAATTACGGCTGGACACCCATCATGCTCGCCACGCTCAAGAGCATGAACGTCACCCCGGACTTTCTCATCCACCATTTTTATCCCGAATACACGGACCCCAACAACCCTGCAAACTCCTCCGACAACGACCTCTCTCTCCTTCAATCCTCGGGAAACTGGGCGACCGAGTCAGCCAGCCTGCGACAGATGATCACTGATTACATTGGCGCGACCGGAACAAACATCGAACTCGTCGTCACCGAAAACAACAGCGGTTCCGGCGGGCAAGGCCGTCAATCCACCAGTCTTGTCAATGGACTTTATTACGCCGACAGCTTCGGTCAATTGTTGAAGACCGAGTTCAAGGGATTTGTCTGGTGGGATCTTCGTAACGGTAGCGACACCAATGGAAATTTTAGCTCGTCCCTATACGGCTGGCGCAACTACGGCGACCTCGGCATGGTCAACGGCCCGAGCACTCGCCACCCGACATTCTACGCGGCGAAGCTCATGCAGTGGTTTGCGCGACCGGGAGATAAAATTCTGGCGGCCACCAGCGATTACCAATGGCTCTCCAGTTACGCTGCTCGTCGCGCGAACGGCTCGATCACACTGCTCGTGTTGAACAAATCACAAATCACCGATCTCAATTCGCAAATTACTCTAACCGGATTCACTCCCGCATCCACCGCAATCGTCCGTTCCTACGGCATCTTGAATGACGAGGCCGCGCGCACGAATGGCCCGGCCACCGCAAAGGATATCAGCACGAACAGCGTCTCGATTGCGAGTGCCAGCTTCACCCAGAGTTTCCCGACGTATTCGATGACGCTGTTAACGCTCTCCCCCTCTGCTCCACGACTGTCCCCCATCTCCCCTACGGCTCCGGGTCAGTTTGTATTCCAATTGGAGGGCCAACCAGACGTGCCCTACGTAATTCAGAGTTCAAGCAATCTGACAACCTGGGTTTCAATCGCCACGAATACACTTGCCACGCCCACGCTGTCTGTCACAAACCCGATCACCACAAACCCGCCTCAAAAATACTGGCGTGCCGTCTGGCAGCCGTGAGCAAACCCACCCAGCTAGGAACTGGAACCACAAACAATCCGCGCGGCATGTGGACTGTAAAAGCAGGCGACTAACACCTGCCTTCAAATAAAGCACCATGCAACCGTGTGCATCTTGAGAGTACCTCTCGGAGCGCCGGTCCTATCAGGGGGGAACCTTCCAGATGTACACCATGCAATCCGGCACACGCACCTGTGCTTGAAACATCCGTGTCGCCCTGATCATTATCTGCGTTGAGCACCCACCCGTGCAGACCATGATGACAAACTTATGATCAGGCATACCAACCGGAGGTATTTCATCAAGGCCACAACCCTCGCCCTGCCTCTGATTGCTGCGGGATGCCACAGCGTCCCGAAACCGAGAGCGACCACCCCCGACTTTGTAACGATTCGCAACCGGCGATTTGAGCGGCGTCATCGGCCATATTCATTTTTGGGCGCGAATTTCTATCTGGCAGCCATGCTCGGCGATCCCGACCTATCCGGAGGCCGCAGACGCCTCGTTCGCGAACTGGATCAACTTCGCTCCATCGGCGTGACAAATCTGCGGATCATGGCCGGCTCGGAGGGTTCGTTTGCGACGGGCCATGGTCGGCGCGGGATGTTGGCCCAGCCCGGCCAGTGGGACGATGGATTGTTACGCGGCCTGGATTTCGCCCTCGCCGAGATGGGCAAACGGGACATGACCGCCGTGCTTTATCTCACCAACTATTGGGAATGGTCTGGCGGAATGGCGGTGTATGTAAACTGGGCCACGGGCGAACCGATCCCAAATCCGAATCGGCCCGACGCAATGCGCACCGGCGCGGATCACATGACCTACGCCGCGCGGTTTTATGGATTGCCGCGCGCTCAGGAGTTCTTCCGCGAGCACATTGCACGCGTTGTTAACCGTCGCAATACTGTCAGCGGTCACCGATATAACGACGATCCGACCATCATGGCCTGGCAATTGTCAAACGAACCACGCCCTGGGCGAAACAATCCTGCCACCGAAGCAAATCTGCCGACATTCTATAACTGGATGAATGAAACCGCGCACTACATCAAATCACTCGCGCCTCGCCAGCTTGTCAGCACCGGCAGCGAGGGCATAATGGGTTGCGTCGGGAGGTCGGACGCATTTCTCAAGGCGCATCAAAGTCCTGCGGTGGATTACGCCACGCTGCACCTGTGGGTGAAAAATTGGGGCTGGTTGAAAGAACC
>CAYSDO010000211.1:0-7786 GCA_964429665.1 uncultured Bifidobacterium sp. | reverse complement strand
TCCCATTCGCCGGTTGGCAATGCCCGGCGCCAGATCGCCTTGGGAAATGATGGGCGTGATTACGCCCGAGCCGTTGACCAGGAACAGGCGATTCGTCCCATCGCTCGTCGTGCCCAGATGCAGCAATCGTCCGTCGTCGGTGAGCGCCACGATTGTGCCCGTGTTGGTGATCGTTAGTCCCGCGCCAAAGACAGTCGCGGGCATGCCGACATAAGATGCCGGTTGGAGCGCTCCTGTTTGCGTATGGTATAGCCAGTTGGTCGTTCCGTAGAAGAACGCGACATAGTTCGAGGATTGCAGCGTCGGAAACAGCGTGTAGCTGCTTCCCAAATCCATCCGCAAAATGTTGGTCAAACCCGCCGCGCCACTCGCCGATGTGCTGCCCCACCAAAGTCCATCGTCCGGAACCGGTGCGCCGGTTTGCGCAAAGAAAGTCGCCGGGCTGGCGGCGCTGATGTTGTATTGGCCGTAATGAGTGAAGTTGCTGCCCAGTGGTGGCGCGGCCAATCGTTGGCGAAAGAGCATCGTCAAGTTGGTGTTGCCGCGAGTTCCTGCCCAAATGCCCGTGTCAATTCCCTGCGGATTCCCATTCCCATCGCGCTGCTGCACCGCCGCCTGAAAAATGAAGCGACCGCCCGAGGCTGCGATCGGCGGCGCGAACTGAAAATCGGGCACAACATTCGGCGGCGCAAAGGTGAAACGCCCATCGGGCAATCCCAGGCCACTCCCACTGCCGGATGCAACGTGATTCGTGCTTGCGAGGATTGAAAGCTGGAGGCTGGTTGATTGCGCGTTGCCTTCGGCCACCGCCTGCAAGCAGAGGGCGGCGCCCACGCAGACTTGACCAAACCGGGAAAATCTGCGAGCGCAGCGATCATCAACGCTGGGGTTCATAGCGGGGCTGATTGTGATTCCCCTCTAGCTCAACCTAGTGTCCCTAATTGTCAAGATTAAATCCTGGCATCCTATTCATCGCCGCCTGACCGGTGATCCGGTAGCCGTGGCGTTTTCGTTGGTCGCCGCGCTGATTAACGGCGAGATTGTTTTCGATGCCAAGTCAACCAAGACCAACATCGTTCCCCACTCGTGCAACCTTTGCCACTGGCATGAGTTCCTTCGCCTCAAACCCCAGCAAGCGGGTACGAACACCTTAACATTTTAAGCAGCTTGATTCTGCCCGAGTTGGTTGCCAAGAGCTGATGCCGTCTTGACGATCACGGAAAGTCGTGCTGAAATGCATTCGATCAGATGGTTTTAACTATGAAGGCCTATTTTTTTCGCGTATGGGTGTTTGTCGTTTTAACTTCCTTTATCCTCTCCAGGGACTGCAAGGCCGCCGACCCGCTCGATACCTGGACCTTGCGCAATCCCGGACCGACGCCCAACAATCTGCGCGCCGTCACTTTTGGGAACGGACTCGGAGTCGCCGTCGGCACCGTCGGCACGATTGTGACCTCGGCAGATTCCGGCGACTCATGGACGGCCCGTGACTCCGGCATCACCAATCTCAACATCAATCTCGCGGGCGTGGCGTACGGCAACGGTCGGTTTGTGGCCGCGCCCGAACCTGGTGGCTTCCAGAGCCTGGTCACGTCCACCAACGGCACCAACTGGGTGCTGACGCCCGTCGCTTTCAGCAACAGCTGGTTTTTCACGGCGATTGCCTTCGGCGGAAGTTCGTTCGTGCTGGTGGGTTATACCGGTGGCACAAACCTGATCCTGACTTCGCCGGACGGCCTTTCCTGGACGCGACGATTCTGCGGTGTCGGCGATGCGTTCACCGCCGTTACGTATGCGCAAAACCAATTCGTGGCGGTGGGCGGAACGCAATTCCCGACGAATCGCAGCTTCATCGTCACGTCGTCGGACGGCATCACTTGGACAACGCGACGAACGAACGTCGCGGACTACTACAAATCTGTAGCCGGCAACGCGAATGGCTTTGTCGCGGTGGCGCTGCATACCACCTCACGGTCAAGCACAGGCGTCACGTGGACGGATGTCACCGATGCCAATCCCGGAAGTCGCACGGCAGTGGGGGCAAGCCCGTCACTCTTCGTCTCGGCGGATGTCAGTTACTTTGGAGTCAACGAAAGCGCCGCGCTTTACGCATCGTCCGACGGAGCCGCGTGGACGGCCACCGGGGGGGCGCTCGGCATCAACGGCATCGCCTACGGAAATGGCCGCTTCATCGCCGTCGGTTCATCGCTCGACCCCGGCGTGTTTCCCACTGGAACGCGACCGGCCATCATGGTTTCGACTGATGGAACGAACTGGGTTTCCAGCACGCGTAACATATTCACGTTTGCCGGAATCAAAAGCTCGCCCGTCTCCGGGGTCGCCTTCGGCGCAGGGCGATTTGTCGCTCTCACAGCCAATACCATCAGCCAAGGCAACACTTTTTATTCCACCAATGGTTCCGATTGGACGGGCAGTCCCTATGCTAGCATGCTGACTGTGCCGCCCGGCGCCGTCACGTTTGGCGCGGGGAGATTCGTCGCGGTCGGCGGCAATGATGCCACCGGCGACAACGCCATCTCCAGTTCCACGACCGGCACGAACTGGACACAAAACTACACGGGGTCAAGCGGTGCCCTGAAGGCCGTTGCGTTCGGCAGTTCGCAATTCGTGGCTGTAGGCCGGGCAAGCGACGGCTTCAAGCCTGTGCTCACCTCAAGTGATGGCGTGAATTGGTCTGTCAGGACTTTCCTTGCGCAACTCACCAACAACCTGTTCGGCATCACTTACGGCGCGGGCAACTTCGTCGCCGTGGGTGCGGCGGGGGCCGTGGCGCGCTCGGCTGATGGCATTTCGTGGACTCAACAATCCATCACGACTTCCAACCATTTGCGCAGTGTGTTGTTCACGAATTCCCAGTTCGTCGCCGTCGGCGATGCCGGAAGCATCTTCACTTCTCCCGACGGAACGACATGGACACGGCGCGCCTCCGGAACGACCCGCGATCTCGCGGCGATTACCTATTTCGGCAACCGCTACGTCGCGGTCGGCGATTTCGGCACGCTGCTCGTCTCGTCCAATTCGGTCACGTGGAGCAGCATGGATGCGAGCACCGACATCCACCTGACCAGCGCTGCCGTCGGGGGCGGTCAACTTGTGTTGGGCGGCGAGAGCGTCCTGGTTACGAGCACGACCAATCTACTCGATTGGAAGCCGCGCTTTCTGGGCAGCGGCGCCACGGAGCCGATCTTCCGCAAGGTTCTTGCCGTGGATGACCGCATCATGGCGTTCAATGCCGGTTCGCAAACGAGGTCCACGACCGGGCGCGATTGGGTAGCCACGCCGGCAAACTTCAACACCGCCGGCAACAATGCGTATTACACCAACGGCATCCTTATCACCGTCGGCACCGAAGAGATCGCCAATCAGACCCGCATCAGCTATTCCACCAATCGCGGCGAGGCGTGGACTGATCTGAGCTTCGGCTCGGTAGGCCAGCTCTACGGCCTCGATTACGGCAACGGTTTGTTCGTCACCTGCGGCGACCGCCCCGGCGGCACGAACGCGGCGATCTTCACCTCCACCAACGGCGTCAATTGGACCTATCGCAACTCCGGCATGCCTGCCGCGCTGTGGGGGCTGGCGTTTGGCAACAACGTCTTCGTCGCCGTCGGCTCCTCCGGCAGCGTGCGCTCCAGCGACGGCATCAACTGGGTCACGAATGCCGGCGCCTTTGGCGAAACCGTCGCGTTCGGTGGCGGCAAATTCGTGGCCGCCGGCAGCAGCATCCTGCTCTCCACCAACGGCACGAACTGGAGCACGGTGTTGTCGGGCGTGAACATCGAAAACGTCCGCTACGGCTTCGGCACTTTCATCGCCGTCGGACCGAGCGGTTCGATCCTCACCTCCACCAACGGCAGCAACTGGGTCAGCCGCTTCGTGCGCACGCGGCAAAACCTGAACTCGGTTGAATTTGCCAACGACTCCGCGTTCATCGTCGGTTACGCCGGCACGATTTATCAATCCGACTTCCTTGCCAGCACTCCCGCCACCATCCAGCGCCAGCCGCAATCCCGCACGGTGCTCGCGGGCGGTGTGGCTACTCTGGAGGTTGGCGTCGCCGGCCGTCTGCCCATGACATATCAATGGTTCAAGAACGGCGTCCCGCTCGCCGGCGCCACCGAGCCGATCCTAACCCTGACCAGCGTCACGAACTCGGACGCGGGCAATTATCATGTGGTCGTGCAAAACGAGTTCGGCACCGCCACCAGTTCCAATGCCACCTTGACCGCGATTGACCCGGGCGTCGCCGTGCTGCCCGCTGAGCTTTATTTGTTCACCGGCACCACCGGCACTTTCACCGCCAGCGTCGCGGGCGCCACCCCGTTGAGTTATCAATGGAAAAAGAATTTTTCGAATGTCAACAATGCGACGAACTCTTCTCTCGTCTTCACGAATGTCCAAATCGGTAGCAGTGGCAACTATTCAGTCGTGGTCACCTTCGCCCAAGGCTCGCGCACCAGCACCAACGAAGGCCAACTGGTCGTCTTGTCCTCCGTGGATGACGTGCAGCTCTACGCCGATCCATCATATTTGCAAGCCCCCATCGGCAGCAGCGTCACCGTCACTTCCATCGTCCAAGGCCCGTTGCCGACCACCTACCAATGGCGGCGCAGTGGCACAAACCTGCCCGGCGCGACCGCCGCCGTGCTCACCCTCACCAATGTGCAGCCTTCCACTTCGGGAGATTACGGACTGAAGCTGACCTATCCCCAGGGCGCCGTGACAAACGATGTGATGACCACCGTGGATGTTTATTACGCCGAACCGCCGGTGATCACGGGTGTCACCGCCAGTTCGCCTAACCTCATGCAGATTACATTCACCGGCCTGGTCGGGCGGTATTATGAAATTGACTACGCCGCAGCCCTGACGCCACCGGTGGATTGGCAATCCTATACCGCTGTGCAATTGACTGCCAACCCCAAGGTCGTCCCCATCGAAGTGCCGCTTTTCAACGACCCCATCAACACCAACGCCTTCTTCCGCATCAAAATCCTGCCGCCGTAAACGCAGGTCCGTCCAGCCGGCAAACCGGTCTGATGGCCATTGCCTTCCGGTTCGATAACTCGCAAGGCTTCTGGCGAATCGAGAGCTTTGACGAACCGTAGCGACCGGAATAGTTCAAGGCACAATCGCCCCGCGATAGAACCGGTTCGATTGATTTGCCCCGCCGAAGTTCGTGACCCAAAGCAACCAGCCGTTGCCGGGTGCGTTGTTCGTGAAAACCGTCCAGTTGCTCGACGCGGGCAGGTTGTTCGTGTATTCGACGCGATAATTTTTTCCGAGCACGGTCATCAGGCTCAATGCGACATTGTTGCCATTGCGCTGCAAGTCCACGATGCGAAAGTTCGAGTCCGCTTCATACGCGCCAATGTCCGCGCCATCACCACCGCTGGCGTTCGCAATCGCAGCATCATCGATCGGCCGGGGGAAGCCCCGCTGGTCGGTGTCAATTCCGTAAGTGCTCATGCCTTTGTCAATCGCCGGGCTGCCGGAGCGCAAGGCCATCATCAAAGTCTGCCCGCCGTAATTCGCCAACGGGCCGAGCAGAGGGTTGACGTTTAGCTGATCACCGGTGTTGGTGAAGCCGGTGCCGCCGCTAGAATTGCCGATGAGATTGTAGCCACCGGAATTGAACGAGCCGGCAACATCCGGGCCGACGCTGACGGAGGTGTTGCCAGCAATGATCGAACTGCGGATGTCGGTATTTCCTGGTGTGAACAATCCGCTAATGACTCCTCCTCCGTAGTAGGTGCTGACGTTGCTGGCGATTGTGCTGTTCCACAAATACAATTGGCCGCCATTCATGCCAATGCCTCCACCGTATGGTGTGAAGATGCCCTCATAAAGAAGCGTCGTCCGGTTGCTCGCGATGGTGCTGGAGTAGATATGGACCGAACCGTTCTGGACCACCCCAACACCACCGCCGGAGAAACTGGCCTCGTTGTGTGTGACGCTGCACGTGTAGAGCGACACCAGAGCATTGCTGCGAACGAGAATTCCACCACCACTCCCGAAGAATGCAGTCGCGTTGCTCACGATCTGGCAGTTAACAAGAGAGCAACTGCCTGCATCCACAAGGATGCCTCCGCCGTAATCTGGCGCCATTCCCCGCGTAATAACAAGGGACTGAATGAACGGGCTGGGGATTCCGCCGGTGACGCCGGTGGCGTGAAATACGCGGCTGGAATTGTTGCCGCTGACAGCTAGCGCCCTGTTGGTCGGCCCGGTGATGTTCAACGTCTTATTCAGCACGATCTCGCCGCCCGTAAGCGTGATGGTGTTGGTGACATCGGGAGCGAAGGTAATAATGTCAGTCTCCATCGGTGAGGCGTCGAGGATTGCCTGGCGCAAAGAACCGGGGCCGCTGTCGTTCGAATTGGTCACCAGCAGGTTGATTCCAACTCCCAATTCCACCGCGCCGATGTCGGTGTGATCACCACCGAAAGGAATGGACGGAACACTGTTGGTGAAAGTCCTGATTCGTCCGCGTTGATCAACGCTAATGCCGAAATTCTTGCCTTGGTCGATGACCGGGCCTCCGTATAGCGGCGGCATGGTGGGCGTTGGTCCAGCATACATTCCGAGCGGCCGAAGACCCGGAATGATCGGGCCGACAGCAGTGCCTAGTTGGTCTCCGACGCCGCCCCAGCCCGTGCTGCCATCAGTCTTGCCGATGAGATTGTAGCCTCCCGATATGAAAGTGTTGTAACAATCCGGTCCGAGAGATGCGGAATTGCCGGCAATGATTGTGTTGCGAACCAAAGGCGATCCAGTCCCTCCTTGACTCCGTATTCCCCCACCTTGGGAAGCAGAGTTACCGTAAATCGTACAGTTGGTCAGCGCCGTCGTACCGTTGAAGCCCGCATAAATTCCGCCGGCGGATGAATTTGAATTGGTCGCCGTGTTTCCCGCGACGGTGCAGTTGAGGAGCGCGAGCGTGCCCGTGTTTAGAAAAATGCCGGCTCCGATTTCGGAAACTCCGTTGTTCGCCACGGTGCAATCAGTGAGCCCGAGCGAACCGTCAAAAACTAGGATTCCACCACCATTGGCAGAGAAGTTGTTGGAAATGGTGCAGTTCTGGATCGTCACCGCGCCCAAAGATAACAAAATTCCACCGCCGCCGCTGGCGGCTGGGTTGTAGCCGTTGGCAATTGTCAAACCCGTGATGCTGACACTGACGTCGTTTGTGATCCTAAAAATCCGGCTGGAATTGTTGCCGCTGACGGTCAGCAAATTGGGTCCTGGGCCGACGATGTTCACGTTGGTAGTGATGGGTAGTTCGCCGCTGGTCAGCGTAATCGGGCTGATAACGCTGTTGGAAAAAAGAATTGTGTTGCCGCCGCCCAGCGCAACATTGAATTGCAGCGCCTGCCGCAGCGATCCGTTTCCAGTGTCAGCATTGCTGGTAACGACGATATCAATTGCTAAAGCGGAAGCGTTCGCGAGCGCGGCTAGCGTAGCGAAAAGCCACAATCGCTTCACGCCCCACGGAAAGGTTTTCGGGCTCATGGCTCAATTCGGGTTCGGGAGAACCTTAACACAGCCGGGAAGAGTTTGAAAGCGCCATTTCCGCCCGCTTGGAGATCGGAAATACTGTCGCTTCAATCCACCCGACAATACGCCGCCAGTCCCTGCAATCCACCCTCGCGACCGAAGCCGCTTTCCTTGTAGCCGCCGAACGGACTCGTCGGGTCGAACTTGTTGTAAGTGTTCGCCCAGACGACGCCGGCGCGCAGCTTGTTGACCATCTTGAAAATCTTGC
>CAYSDO010000210.1:0-7801 GCA_964429665.1 uncultured Bifidobacterium sp. | reverse complement strand
AACGACCACGGCGCTGGCGATAGTCTTTGGCCTCGTTGCGGCACTATGGCTGGCGACGTTGGAAGCGCGCTGGCGGAATGTGTTTCTCGCGCTCGTCATCGTGGCGTTGGCGTTGCCGCCGTTTCTGGTGACGAATTGCTGGATCAATTTGCTGGGGGAAACCGGCGTGCTGCGCGCGTGGTTGCCGCTGAAGATTTATTCGCTCGGCGGAACGATCTGGATTCTGGCGTTGCTGTTGTGGCCGATCACATCGTTCGCAGCGCTCGCGGCATGGCGGCGTTTGGAAGCCGCGCAATTCGAGTGTGAGCCGGCGATGACGGGTTTGGCACTATTGCGTTGGCTGCTCATCCCCGTAGCCAAAGGCGAACTCGCGCTGGCCGCCGTACTGACGTTCGTGCTCGCGCTGAACAACTTTGCCGTGCCCGCCATTCTGCAAACGAAAGTTCTGCCGGACGAGATGTGGATTCAGTTCAACACCAAGTTCGACACGATGGCCGCGCTGCGCCTGAGCGTGCCGCTGGTGATTGCGCCGGTGTTGTTGTTGGCCTGGACTGCACGGCGCGTTGTGAGTTGGCCACGAGTGCAAGGAACGGTGTCAGCGCGAATCTTTCGTCGGCAACTGGGCACATCGTGGAGAGTTGCCAGTGGAATCTTTGTCATTCTGCTCTGCATTTTGTCCGTCGGTTTGCCGTTGGGGCAGATTGTTTTCGCAAAGCGAACCTGGGCGGAAGTGGTTGGTGCGATGGAAGCGAGCACGGGGGCGATCTGGAATTCGTTCTGGTTCGCCGTAGTGGCGGCCACGGTGGTGGTCGGCGCAGGAATTCTGTTTAGCCACAGAGGCACAGAGACACGGAGAAAAGGTTTCCCCGCATGGCAATCCATCGCTTGGCTCACTTTCTTTATTCCGGGCGTTTTGATCGGCATTGCCCTCATCAAGATTTTCAACCGGCCAGTGCTTGTGACGTTTTATCAGAGCATCGGCATTTGCTTGCTGGCGCTGGCAGTCCGGTATTTTGCGCTGGCGTGGACGGCGGCGCAGCACGCGGTCGCGAGCGTGGACAAGGATTTGACCAATGCGGCGCGGCTGGAAGGCGCATCGCGCTGGCAGATGTTCCGGTTCGTGGTTTGGCCGCAAATTGCGCCACAGATGTGCGCAGCGTGGTATGTGGTTTATCTGCTCTGCTTGTGGGACGTGGAATCCATCGTGTTGGTGCAGCCGCCCGGCGGCGAGACGCTGGCGTTGAAGATTTTCAATCTGTTGCATTATGGCTACGCGGCGCAGGTGAATGCGTTGTGTGTCGTGCTGCTGGCGGTGGCGGTGGGGCCGCTGGTGGTGTGGTGCGTGGTTTTCAGGAATAGGACCAATGAGGCGGATGCGACGAATGGGATGTGGCGATTGACGGCGCTTTGGATGTCGGTGCTGGTAGCTGGGTGCTTTTGCTCCGGCTGTTCTCCGGCGGACGCAAGACAAGAGGCGACATTGCACAGCCAGTTCTTCGAGCGGGCCATCGTCATCGGTTCGCGGGGCGTGGGGATTGGCGAGTTTAACAAGCCGCGCTCGGTGGCTTGTGATACGAACGGAAATGTTTTTGCCGTGGACATGACCGGGCGCGTGCAGAAATTTTCGCCGGATGGAAAGTTTATATTGACGTGGCAGATGCCGGAGACGGTGCTGGGCAAGGCGAAAGGCATGGGGCGCGATGTGGACGGAAACATCATGGTGGTGGAGCCGCATTATCAGCGGGTGAATCATTTCACGCCGGAGGGAAAGCTGGTGGCGCAGTGGGGTTGTCGCGGGACAAACGAGGGTTGCTTCCTGTTGCCGCGGTCAATCGCGCAGAACTCGCGCGGGGAAATTTTTGTGCCGGAGTACACGCTGGCGGAAAGGGTGCAGCGGTTCAAAGTTTCAAGTTTCAAGTTTCAAGTCGGAACATCCAACGTTCAACGTTCAACGCCGAACGGTCAAAGCAATCCCCTCACCCCGGCCCTCTCCTCATCCGATGGGGAGACGGAGAAGACGAATCGCTGGCCTTACGCGAAGGTGGACAGGCCGCTTTCGGCGCAGGCGCAACAGCACACTGAGGCGGAGAACGCAGTTCCGTATTTTGAGGCCGAGTTGCTCCAAGTGATCGGCAGGCCGGGAATGGCGGAGGGTGAGTTCAATCGTGCGGAAGGCATCTGCGTGGACAGCGAGGATAAAATCTATGTGGCGGATTCGTGCAATCATCGCGTGCAGATTTTTTCGGCGGACGGAAAGTTTTTGCGCGCGTTCGGTAAGGCGGGTTCAGGGCCGGGTGAATTGAGTTACCCGTACGACATCAAGGTGGACAAGGTGGGAAATATTTTCGTTTGCGAGTTCGGGAACAGTCGGATTCAGGTTTTCGATGCGAAATGTCGCCCGGTGGAAATCATCGGCAGAGCCGGGGCTGCGCCGGGTGAGTTCAACAATCCTTGGGGAATCGCTTTTGATTCGCACGAGAATCTTTACGTGGCGGACGCGCTCAATCATCGTGTGCAAAAGCTCATTCGAAAGAAGTCAGTAGCCGGTGGTCAGTTGTCAGTAGCAAAAGACTCCGCGAGCACGACAGCTACTGACCACGGACTACTGACTACGAACTAAGATGCAATTCACCCATCCATATTGGCTGTTCGTGTTGTTACCAGCGCTGGCGTGGATTTTCTGGTTGGGCTGGAGGACGGAGGCGCAGTTATCTGCGTGGCGTAAGTGGGTGGCGCTGACGATTCGCGTGGTTGTGACGTTGCTTGTTGTTTTTGCGCTTGCAGGCTTGCAGTGGAAGCGGCGTGTGGACGGGATGAATGTGTTCTTTGTGCTGGATCGTTCGGACAGCGTGCCGTCGGAGCAGCAGGACGCGGCCAAAAAACTCGTGAACAAGATGTCCGATCAGAAGAGCAAGCAAGATCGGGCGGGAGTGATCGTATTCGGAACGGATGCGAGCATTGACCGGATGCCAAACGCGGCGATTGATCTCGAAAAAGTGGAAGCGGTGGTGGATACGCAGCGGTCGGACATCGCTTCGGCGTTGAGGCTCGGGACGGCGGCGTTTGCTGAAACAGGGCAGAAGAGGTTGGTGTTGATGTCTGATGGCAATGAAAACATGGGAGATGCAATGGGTGCAGTGCTCTCAGGTCGTGCGCTTGGTGTGACGGTGGATGTGTTGCCGCTCGGGGTTTCGCGCGGCGGTGACGTTTTCGTGCAGAAGGTTAATGTGCCGTCGAAGTTGAAAAAGGGTCAGCCGTTCGAGGTGAAAATCTTTGTGCAGTCGGATGTGGCAACTCCGGCGATGGTGCGGTTGTATCGCAACGAACAATTTCTCGGCGAACAAAAGGTGGAGCTTTCAGCCGGGAAGAATCTTTTCAGCTTTCCCCAGACACTGCCGGACGCCGGGTTTTACAGTTACGACGTGCGCGTGGATGCAAAAAGCGATCCGCTGCCGCAAAACAATCGCGCGGCTGGATTCGCGGGAGTGAAGGGTGATCCGCGCGTGCTGATTATTTCGTCGGATGTGGAGCAGGATAAACAACTGGCGGCGGCATTGCAGACAGCGCGACTGGATGTGCGGCTTGGTGGAGTGGAGAAAATTCCGAATACACTCGCGGAGATGGATAGTTATGACGCCATTTTTCTGAGCAACATTGCGGCGGGCGATCTGGGGCGCGACACGATGCATCTGCTCGAGAGTGCGGTGAGAGATTTCGGTGTGGGGTTGGTTTGTGTCGGAGGTGATCAGGCGTATGCGGCGGGTGGTTATCGCAGCACGCCGCTCGAAACGACGCTGCCTGTGAGCATGGAACTGGACAGCAAAAAGGTTTTGCCTCGTGGCGCAGTGGTGTTGGTCATGCATGGGATGGAATTTGCGAACGGGAATCAGGTGGCGCGGGATTGTGCCCTCGGTTGTTTGCAGGCACTCGGACCGGACGATGAGATGGGCGTGGTTTTATGGGACGGGACGGAGCGGTGGTTGTTGCCCTTGCTGAAGGTGGGTGACAAGCGCGAGGCTGGACGTGCAATAGCGGGAATGAATCAGGGTGATATGCCTGCATTCCAAGGGCCGATGGAGAAGGGCTACGAGGCCCTGAAGAAATCCACCGCGAACCTGAAGCACATGATAGTTTTCAGCGACGGTGATCCGGGTCCGCCTTCAACGGCGCTCATGCAGCAGATGGTTTCGGATCGAATCACAGTAAGCACGGTGCTGATTGCGGGGCACTCCGGGCCGGACACGATGGTTTCAATTGCGGAGCAGGGCAAAGGCAGGTTTTACAATGTGACTTCGTCGGCGATGCTGCCTCAGATTTTCATCAAGGAGACGGCGGTGATTTTGAAGTCGGCTATTTACGAAGAACCTTTCAAGCCGCAATTGCGTTCGTCGTCCGAGGTGATTCGCGGCATCGGTGCGGAGGAATATCCGAACCTGCTTGGATACGTGGCGACAACGGTCAAGCCTCGCGCCGAAACGCCGCTGTTCACGCCCAAGGGCGATCCGCTCCTCGCGCACTGGCAATATGGGTTGGGACGCGCGGTGGCGTTTACGTCGGATGCGAGACCGAAGTGGGCAAAGACCTGGCTGGGTTGGGAACGCTACAAGCAATTCTGGTCTCAGATTGCGCAATGGAGTTTGCGGCGACTGGAGAATTCAGATTTCAGTACGGAAGTGAATGTGGAAAATGGGCTGGGAACAATCAGTGTCGAGGCTTTGGATGAAAAGGGGAATTATCGGAACTTCCTTGATCTGCAAACGACAGTGGTGAGTCCCAAAGGAGAGCGTGTGAATGTACATCTGGAGCAGAGCGGGCCAGGGCATTACGAAGCAAAGTTCCCAACCAAGGAGGTGGGCGCGTATCTTGTGAACCTGATGCAGATGGAAAACGGCAAGCCGGTAGGCTCGCAGGTTGTGGGAACGAGTGTGAATTTTTCACCTGAGTACGCTGCGCCGGAGCCAAATTTGAATTTGCTGAGACGTATTGCCGAGAGTGGAGGTGGCAAGGTGCTTGATCCTGAGAATCCGGCGGAAAATCCGTTCACGCACGATCGCAGGAAGACTTTCCAGCCAGTTGACCTTTGGGAGTGGTTGTTGAAGCTGGCGGTCATTCTGTTCGTAATCGACGTGGGGGTTCGGCGTGTGCAGATCGAACGTGAGGAATGGGATAAAGTAATGGCGGCAGCGCGGCGCGTATTGTTGTTTGGCAAAGCCAGGCCGCGAACCTCAGAGCAGGAGGAATCACTCGGAGCTTTGCTTGCCAAGCGTGGTCATGTCCGCTCAACAAAAACAGCGGCTGGTGAGACTCGTCCGGAGTTGTTTCAGCCCACGCAGCCAGCTGCCCCGATTGAATTACCTGGAGGCGAGGGGCAAACTCCCACGGCAAGGTCATCACCTGAGTCGGCGGCTCCTCCTCAGGCGAAAAAAACTGATAAAAACAAAGAAGATGAGCCAAGAACGACAAGCCGGTTGCTCGAGGCGAAAAAGCGCGCACAAAAGCGGCGTGAGTGATCCTGAGTTGTCTCTCTTCCTGTTGTTTGTTGAGTTGATCAGCGGCTTGTCTTGCATCTTCGGTCGCTGGCGGCTACAAGGCGGGCGCTGACTTTGTGACAACAGATACACATATTCTTTCTGCCTTGCGAGATGCCAAGGGTGGATCAGTTTCGGCTGCGGATTTTGCCGAAAAGTGTGGTGTCGCACGGGCTGAACTGCGTGCGCGAATCGAGAATTTGCGCGGACTAGGCTACGAGATCGAAACGTCTCCTCATCATGGCTACAAGCTGACGGGCTCGCCGGATTTGTTACACGCGGAGGATCTAATTGCGCGCCTGGGCAAGGTAAAAGTCATCGGGCGGGACATCCAGGTTTTCGAGGAGACAACTTCCACGAATGATGTTGTTGAAAAACTTGCACGTGATGGGGTGAAGGAAGGTGTGGTTGTATTCGCGGAGTCACAGACAAAGGGCAGGGGGCGGCTTGGTCGCGTCTGGATGTCACCTGCGCGCAAAGGACTTTGGTTTTCCGTTTTGCTGCGGCCCAGGTTGCAACCTCAAGAAATCACGCAACTGACGGTTGCTGCTGCTGTCGCGATCTGGCGCTCAATCAATCGAGTTACGGATCTGCGGCCGGAAATCAAATGGCCAAATGACATTTTGATTCGAGGCAAGAAAGTGGCAGGCATTCTCACGGAACTCAGCGCAGAGGTGGATCGAGTGAAGCATATTACGGTGGGCATTGGGGTGGACGTAAATCTGGAAGCGAACGAGTTCTCTGCGGGGCTTAGGAAGATCGCAACATCATTGCGTATCGAGTTGGGAAGACCGGTTCTGCGTGCAGAGTTGGCGACAGAAATTCTACGTGAGTTGGATCGTGATTACGCGCGCGTTTGTGCCGGCAAATTTTCCGAGTTGGCGGACGAGTGGGAAGAACATTGCTCGACCATCGGCAAGCAGGTGATCGTCGGCATCGGGGAACGACGAATGCTGGGGCGGGTGGAGTCGCTGGATGATGACGGCGCGTTGCTGTTGCGTACGGAACATGGGCGATTGGAGCGAATCATTGGCGGTGATGTGACTTTGGACAAATGATCTTACTCTTCGACATCGGCAATACAAACACGCACGTCGGCTTGGCGAATGACAAGCGCGTGGTGCGGCACACAGATATTTCCACGGCGACTTTCGTGGCGGGGCTGGCGGCGAAGTCACTCAGGAAATTTGTGGGCAAATCAAATTTAACTGGCGCGGCGATTTGCAGCGTGGTGCCGCGGGCAACGCCAAGGGTGCAGACTGTGATTCGTTCGTTGTGGAAGTTGCGAGCGCTCGAACTTTCGCCAAAAACTTTACGCGGTGTCGGGATTGATTATCCGAAACCAGATTCGATTGGCCCAGATCGGTTGGCAAATGCAGTGGCGGCACGGCATCACTTTGGTGCGCCCGCAGTGGTGGTGGATTTCGGAACGGCGGTAACTTTCGATGTAGTGGATGCGCGAGGGAATTACGTGGGTGGAATCATCGCACCAGGCCTTGCGGCGATGACGGATTATCTGCATGAGAAAACGGCGTTGCTGCCGCGCATCCAGATTCGTGAAGTGAAATCACTTGTTGGAAAAAGCACGGAGCACGCAATGCTCGTCGGTGCGGTGCATGGCTATCGGGGCTTGGTGCGCGAATTAATCATTGAGTTGAAGCGAGAATTAAAAGTTAAGCGGTTACCGGTGGTGGCGACTGGTGGTTATGCGAAGTTGATTGCGGCAAAACTGCCGGAAATCACAGGAATTGAGCCCAATTTGACACTGGAAGGCTTGCGGTTGGTTTATGCAACACAGCCGGGTGTTTGATGCGGAAACGTAACGCGCGGAGAAAATTTTTTCAGGGCGGAGACACAAAAACTCAGATTCAGCCAGATTTTATTGAGAAAAGAACACTCCAAAAATTTTTCAAAAAACTCTTGCGCTAAAAATCACTCCTGATATTTTGTCCGTCCTTCGCCGCTGAGGCGACGGAAGACTGAAAAACGAAAACCAAGTTGACAGTCGGTGCGGTTGAGATAATCTCCGCGTCCCAAAACTCGAATCCGAGTTAGAAATTAGTAAATCGGCACTCGGGTTTTTGTCCCCTAGATGGGAAAGATTAAAATCGAGTTTGAGCATAAGATTTTGAGTGGAAACACTCTGCTGCTCTTTGAAAATTGAATTGTGCGATAAGTAAGAGCCCCTTCCGGCTCAAGGAGTTAGTTCCGAAAGCTGGAAGAGTTTTAAATTGCAATTCGTCCGATTAATCCTCGGACAAGAATTAAACTAA
>CAYSDO010000209.1:0-7805 GCA_964429665.1 uncultured Bifidobacterium sp. | reverse complement strand
AGAATCAATGCCTACTCCGGTAACCTCACACAGTATTACCAGGTACAATCGGGTCTGAATACCAACCACGACTGGGGTTACGTCGCCATGGTTTCGAATCGTGTCTATGGCAGCAGCATGAAGTCGGGCGCTACTTACACCGAATATAGCGGTCCGGCATATTGGTATGATTCGCTAGGCACGGAAAGCACCGCGAAAGTTTGCAGCGACAACTTTTTCTGTCAGTCCAAAACGACCGGGGCGACACTCTGGAGCTACACCAATGGCGTAATCATCAACTCGACAATCACGATTGGCGGGGGCCGGGTTTATTTCGCAGAATCCCGCAATGCTACCGCCAGAAGTCAGCCCACGGGGCGAATTACCTCCACCACCCTCTGGCAGGATCTCTATCTCGTCGCGCTCGATGCAGGCACTGGTGTTCAAGTCTGGCAGCAAGCGCTTACAAACGTCGCCGTCTCGCCTTACCCCGCAGTGTTTTTCCTGTCCTATACTGCCGAGAAATTGTTGCTAACAAGTTCCACAAGCCAGTTCTATCTTTACGCTTATAATGCACAAAACGGAACCAATGTGTGGCAGAAAAGCCACGCATGGCTTCGGAACAACCACGGTGGACACATGTATCATCCGGTCATTGTCGGGAACACGGTTTATCTCGAGCCCTATGCTTACGATGTCTCTACGGGAACAGTAGTCAAAAGCGGACTGCCGGAACGGGCGGGTTGCAGCACGATGTCTGCGGCTGCCAACATGATTCACACCGTCCAACAAAACTATGATAGCGCTGCAATCTGCTTCTGGGACCTTGGCACGGATAACCGCCGCCAGATGGTTGGATCGCGGGCGAGTTGCTGGATGTCGCTTATTTCTGCTGGTGGCATGGTCTTGTCACCATCTGCAAGCGCCGGTTGCACTTGCAAATATCCGATACAAACATCCATTGGTTTTGCCGCGCCTTGAAGGGAACTTGACCCGTGATGATTTCTACTTCGTCAAATCTCGAGCATCTGCCAGGAAAATGGCCGGGCATATTCCCTCTTTGCAGGTTGATCTGGATGGCACTTTTCATCTTACTACAGGAAAGTCATCTCTTTGCGCTGGACTGGCCAACGTATCAACACGATTACCAACGAAGTGGCCTGACGCTGGAAAGCCTCGAATTGCCACTCACGCTAACGTGGACGCACCAAGCCAAAGCACCCGCACCTGCATGGACCGATCCCCCTAAGGCGGATTACTACACTTCTGCTCCCCAACAACCGCTCAAACCACGGCTGGCATTTGATCGCGCTCACCACGTCGCGGTGGTCGGTGGTCATTTGTATTTTGGTTCGTCCGTCGAACACACGATCAACTGTCTCAACACCGACACGGGTACAACAAACTGGTCTTTCTTCACCGACGGCCCTGTGCGTATGTCACCAACTGTGCAGGACGGCAAAGTCTATGCCGGTTCGGACGACGGCACGGTCTATTGCCTCAATTCCACCAATGCCAGTTTGATTTGGAAATATACCCCGGCAGGAACCAACAACTATCTGGTGGCCAACAACGGCAATTTCGTTTCCCCTTACGCGATCCGCAGCTCGGTTGCTGTGGATCAAGGCATCGCGTATTTCACCTCGGGCTTCTTTCCACACGAAGGCGTTTACTTCTGCGCTGTCGACGCCTCGACTGGAACATTCACGACCGCGAGCCACTGGCAGCGCCGGTTCGATGGCTCCGCGGCGCTGCAAGGCTACATCCTCCTGACCGCTACGCGCATCTTCATGCCCGGCAGCCGCAGCACACCCTACTATTTTGATCGTGCTACCGGCAACATGTTGGGCCAATACAATGGGGCCATGGGCACATACGCATTGCTTGCCGGAAACTCGTTCTTCTTCGGCCCGACCGCCCGCGGTGGCGCTCAGATGACGGAAGGCGGCCTGATGGGGGACACGATTGCCTCATATAACAATGGCAATGCACTCGTGGTGACGGCAACGCGTTCGTATCTGCTGGGAGACACCACCCTCTCCGCACTGGATCGCACAACACGCGCACCCATCTGGACCAAGAATGCCACCTACCCCTGCAGCATCATACTGGCGGGAACGACGCTGTTCGCTGGAGGGGAAAACGAAGTGGCCGCCTTCGACTCTGCAACGGGCAACAAAACCTGGAGCAGCCCCATCCTTGGTCGTGCGTACGGATTAGCCGTAGCGAATGGCAGACTATTCGTGAGTACCGACTCTGGCAACATTTACAGCTTCAGTCAGAGCCAAAGCTCCAAACAAAGCGTGTGGATACTGTATTGAACGAACTGATACTGACGTATCGCTCTGCTCCAGGTCGACGTGCAGCAGAAGCAACTGTTTGATGCTTGTGATTTGCCAGAAGTGGAAGGATTCTCGTTTACGAAGCACCTGATCTTTGCCACCTTCCGACAAATCTGAAAGCGAATGTCGAAATATCAGGAACTCCAAAATCTACTTCACACCACCCCCCGGACTTGGCTCGTAACCGGCGTGGCAGGTTTCATAGGTTCGAACCTGCTCGAGAAGTTGCTCCAGCTAAACCAGCACGTCGTGGGTTTAGACAACTTCTCCACCGGCAACCGTTATAACTTCGATCAGGTGCGAACCCTTGTCAGTGCGGAACAGTGGTCGCGCTTTCGATTCATCGAAGGTAACATTGAAGATGCAGCAACATGTCGTCGCGCGTGCGCGGGCGTTGATCTGATTTTGCATCAAGCCGCGCTTGGCTCGGTGCCACGCTCCATGGAGGCACCGCTTGCCTGTCACGCAGCCAATGTCACCGGTTTCATCAACATGCTCGAAGCCGCGCGCGGTGCGAAGGTCAAGCGCTTTGTCTATGCCAGCAGCAGCGCCGTGTATGGCGATCATCCCGGACTGCCGAAAATTGAAGGCGAAATCGGCCTCCCGCTCTCACCCTACGCCGCCAGCAAACGCATAAACGAGGTCTATGCCTCAGCCTACGCGATTGCGTACGGCTTTGAGAGCATCGGCCTGCGCTACTTCAACGTCTTCGGTCCGCGCCAGGACCCGAACGGCGCGTATGCCGCCGTGATTCCCAGGTGGATTGACGCCATGCTCCGCGGCGAAACCATCCAGATCAACGGCGACGGCGAAACCAGCCGCGACTTTTGTTTTGTGGACAACGTCGTCCAGGCAAATCTTCTCGCAGCGACCACACAAAACAGCGGCGCGGCAAATCAAGTTTACAACATCGCCGTTGGGGAACGAACAACGCTGAACGAACTCTTCAGTCTCCTTCAAGACGGCCTGCGCAAACTGAATCCCACGTTGCCCAACCAGAAGCCGCGCTATGCGGATTTCCGGGCCGGTGACGTCCGTCACTCGCATGCGAACATCAACAGGGCCAGCAGCTTGCTCGGATACGATCCTGCCCTGCGCGTCGGCGACGGCCTGAACCTTGCGATGGCGTGGTATTGCGCGAATGCGAGTTAGCGTGGAGCGCGCACTGCTCCGTCTTCAACTCCCCAAGATCACACGCTGCTGGTTGCCCCTTCCACGGGGGCGTTCATTTTGCTGCAAAATACTTCTCGCCCGCGGTTTCCGCGTCTGGTTTATTGCGTTTGAAAGCCAGTCCAGGTTTCGCGGCCATCGAAAATAATGAACGTGTGCATGGATTTATGAATTCACCTCCAGCGTTCGTGTTGGTGTAAAACTTGGTCGCAAACGGGGCAACCCGGAAAACAATCATGGCGTGGATGGAACAAATTCGGGCGGCAGGCGCGGGACCGACACTGGCAACGGTGTTTGGTTCGTATGTGCTCGGCTGCTTTGCCACGGGCTATCTGCTCGTCCGCGCACGCACGGGCCGTGACATCCGGGAGATCGAAAGCGGCAGCATTGGCGCGCGGAACGTGAGCCGGGTGCTTGGCAAAGCGGGATTCCTCCTCACGCTGGCCGGTGATTTCGGGAAAGGCGCTCTCGCAGTCTGGGCCACCATCCGCTTCACGGAAAATCCAGCGCTCATCACACTTGCCATGCTCGCAGTGGTAATTGGTCATATCTGGCCCGCCCCTCTTCTCTTTCGCGGTGGCAAAGGCGTCGCCACATCACTTGGGGGACTTTTGTTGTTTGATTGGCGGCTCGCAGTGGCCTACACGATTTGCTTCGCTTCGGGTCTCGTGCTGGTGCGCAAGACCACGCTGCCGGGGCTAGTCGCGTTCCTGAGCCTGCCCTTCACGTCGTTCTGGCTGAACCGTGATGCGGCGACGGCGACGGCGCTTTGCGTTCTTGCGGCGATGGTGGTGTTCGCCCACAGGTCCAATATCGTCGAAGAAATTCCCGCGCTGGCCGGGCGGCGCAATGCCACGGCCAAACCTCAACCACCAAAATCATGAGCACCGAGGCAACGCCACTCGTCTTCAAGTTCGCCACCGAGGATTGGGAGTTCGAGCAGATTCACCGGCTCAACTATCGCACCTTTGTCGAGGAGATTCCCCAGCATCAGGCATCGCCTACGCACCGGCTCGTGGACAAGTTTCACGTCGAGAACACCTACCTGATTTGCCTGTGCAACCAGAAAATTGTCGGCATGCTGGCCGCGCGCGGGAACCGTCCGTTCTCGCTTGATCACAAGGTTCCCGAACTGGACAAGCATCTGCCCGCAGGGCGCACCATTTGTGAAATCCGGCTTCTCGCGATTGATAAAAAATATCGCGGTGCACGCGGCGGCCAGATACTTTCCGGCATCCTTGCGCTGCTCTGGCAACACGGAGTCGAGAAGGGCTACGACCTCGCCGTCATTTCCGGCACGATGCGCCAGTTGAAATTGTATCAACACCTCGGCTTCGTTCCATTCGGGCCGGTGGTCGGTACTGGAGAGGCGCAGTTCCAGCCGATGTTTGTGACGCTGGAAACATTCGAGACCACCGCGCGCGAATTTCTCCGCAACTCCCCTGCAAAATCCTTCCAGCCCAGCGCGGTAAATTTTCTTCCCGGCCCCGTGACTGTTCGCCGCGAAGTCCGCCGGGCATTCGAGCAAGCTCCCGAGTCACATCGCTCGGAGAGTTTTGCGGTTGAGTTCCGTGCAACGCAAAAACTTCTCTGCGAACTTGCAAATGCGGCGCTCGTGCAGTTGATGATGGGCTCGGGCACGCTGGCCAATGATGCGATTGCCGCGCAGCTATCGCAGACTGCCGGTCACGGAGTCGTGGTGAGCAACGGCGAGTTTGGCAACCGCCTCATTGATGCCGCCCGCCGTGCCGACCTGCGTTTCGAGACACTGAGTTTTCCCTGGGGGGAGTCCATTGACCTTGCGATGCTCCGCCAGAAACTCGGCCGCATTCCCTCTCCCGCATGGCTCTGGTGCGTTCACTGCGAAACGTCCACCGGTGTTGTCAACGACATCGAACTCCTCGGCCAGATGTGCCGCGAGCATGGAGTGAAACTTTGCGTAGATGCGATCAGTTCCATCGGCACCATGGATGTGGACTTGTCCGGCGCGCATCTCGCCAGTTGTGCCAGCGGAAAGGGGCTGCGTTCCTATCCCGGCTTGGCAATGGTCTTTCACAACCACGACATCAAACCCGACGGCGACCGGCTGCCTCGTTACCTTGATATTGGCTATTACGCCGAGCAAGGAGGGATTCCGTTCACATTTTCATCGAACCTGCTTCACGCGTTGCACGCTGCTTTAAGGCGGGTGAACTGGCAAAAGCGTTTCACTGAAACAGTGGAAACCTCTGCGTGGTTGCGGATGAAACTTGCGGAAATGGGATTCGACCTTGTCGGCACTGACGCCTTGAACTCACCAGCCGCCATCACCATAGAACTCCCCGCAGATGTGAAATCGGTGGAGTTTGGAAAGCTCATGCAGGATTCTGGTTTCTTGTTGAGTTGCAACAGTGAATACCTGCGGTGCAGGAACTGGATTCAAATCTGCCTCATGGGTGAGATACACCGGGAGAAAGTAACTGCGCTCGTCAATGCTCTGCGCCGGGTGTGGCAAAAGCGCGCACAAGGCGAGACTGTGGTGCTGGGCTCGGTTAAAATGTGAGCTGTTCAACCGGCTTTAATCGCCCATCCCGCCGCCTCAAGCCCTTTGTAACCGCCGATGAGCGATGAAACTTTCCTGTAGCCCATTTTTTGAGCGGCATCGCAGGTAAGCGCGGAACGAAATCCTCCGCCGCAATACATGATGATTTCCGCATTCTTGTCCGGATAAAGTTTTTCCAGATCTCGTTCGAGGATGCCCTTGCCCAGATGCACGGCTTCCACCGCGTGACCCGCGTTCCATTCGTGGTCTTCGCGCACGTCCATCAACACCACCGTTGCAGCGGAAGCAACCCGCGCCCGCGCCTCAGCCACAGAGATTTCGTTGATGCGCGTCTTTGCGTCATTGACCAATGACAAAAACCCGGGTGAATGATCCATACCGAAATCATTGAGGCGAAGTCGGCACATGGTCAATCACATTTGCCAGGTCCGAAATGCGAGGGTTAAAGCCAGGCAGCACAGTTTTTTGGTTTGGATCGGCCACCGATGACACGACAAACCCGCGGTGAGATGGCTGCAGGGAGGATAACTTCATGCATGCGAGGGGAGGCGGTACACCAACCGCTTTTGCCTCTTGACGCTGCTACATCCGATTCCCTATTCTCCAAGCCACAACGGGCAATTGCCGGTAACAACCGGCGCGAGAAGTCGGAAGATTCATTTTCTCCGACTTTTTTGTTCCCTGGAAGGGAAAAGCGTTGCGCGCCTATGAATGCAGATATTTTAGCAGGATTGGAATTTTACGAGCGCGAAAAGGGCATCTCACGCGATGTCCTGGTCGGTGCCGTACAGGAAGCCCTGCTCTCGGCTGCCAAGAAAGCGGTCGGCCCGGCGCGCGAACTCCGTGTCGAGATGGATTCCAAGAACGGCGACATCCGCGCCTACGCCAAACTCGTCGTCTCCGAAAAAGTCATCTCCAAGCACGACCAGATTTCCGTTTTCGATGCACGCCGTATCAAACCCGACGCGCAAGTTGGCGAGGAACTTGAAATCGAAGTTACTCCGACGGGTTTCGGTCGCATTGCATCCCAGTACGCCAAACAGGCGTTGATGCAACACATCCGCAAGGCCGAGAAGGCGATGATTTTCACCGAGTTCAAGGATCGCGTCGGCGACATTATCAGCGGCACCGTCCGGCGCTTTGAACGTTCCGATGTGCTCGTTGACCTCGGCAAATACGAGGCGCTGCTCCCCAATCGCGAACGCGTTCCGACCGAGGAATACCAAGTCGGCGAGCGCATCCGCTGTTATGTCAAAGCGGTTGAGCAAGGCCCGCACGGCCCGGAAATCATCCTATCCCGAGCCGATCCGCGCTTCGTCATCAAACTTTTCCAGGTTGAAGTTTCTGAGATCAGCGACGGCACCATCGAAATCAAAGGTATCGCCCGTGAGCCCGGCTTCCGCACCAAACTTGCCGTATGGACACGCGACGAGAAAGTGGATCCCGTCGGCGCATGTGTGGGGCTTCGTGGTCAGCGCGTGAAAAACATCGTCCGCGAGCTGAACAACGAGAAGGTGGACATCATCAAGTGGTCATCGAACACGCGGGATTTTATAACCAATGCCCTCGCTCCAGCCAAGCTGAAGACCTTTGAGATTAATGAAGCCAGCAAGCGCGTGAAAATCCTTGTCAGCGACGATCAGCTCTCGCTGGCCATCGGCAAGCGCGGCCAGAACGCTCGCCTTACTTCCAAGCTCACTGGCTGGCAGGTGGACATCGAAGCCGAAGTCGTTGTCCACAGAGGATTCGAGGAAAAAGTAGCCGAGGCAGTC
>CAYSDO010000208.1:0-7811 GCA_964429665.1 uncultured Bifidobacterium sp. | reverse complement strand
CGTTGTACGCGCCGACGATGCGGTTGTTGAAATCGGCGACGTTGAGGACGTCGTCGGTGATGGGCACTTGGTTGACGCGATTGGGCGCGGCGGCGGGGGGCGTGAGAGTCTCAGACATAATTTTGATCTTTTTCTAAATTCAGATTTTACTTCGCAAACACCACTTCCTCGCTGGCCTTCGCCTTCGCTTGGGCCGGTGCGGAGATGATGCTCCACGGGATTTCCATCACGCTCTTCAAGCCTTCGCGCACGCACTTCAGGTTTTCCTGCACGACGTGTTCGCCGCGTTTGTCATAACGTCCACCGTGGACAGTGAGTATTTCGCTCATAAACAAATCCAAAAAACGATAGAATATCGTGGTTGCTTTGCCGCAAGATACGAACTCCAACGGGTCAAGCAAGTCCACTTTCACTGCAAAATCGCTTTCGACAACATAATTCTTTCTCCCAAACTGAATTTCCATTTCACATAATGTCGTTGCACATCGCAATGATCACTGAACTTACAGATGCCGAACTCGTCCACGCCGCCAAAGCTGGCGACCTCGCGGCATTTGAGGAACTGGCTACGCGCCACGAGCGGCAGATCTATTCGCTCGCCTATCGCATCCTACAAAACCCGCACGATGCCGAGGACGTGACACAACAGGCTTTTCTCAGTGCTGTGGAGAACCTCGCCAAGTTCCGGGAGGAATCCAGCTTTGCCACGTGGTTGTATCGAATCGCCACATTTGCCGCGTTGAAAGTCATCCGGAAACGCAAAGGGCTGGACACATTGTCCTTGGAGGAAACCACCGAGCCGCGCGAGGATTACGGTTCCATTCCACACCCGGAATACATCGCCGACTGGAAACAATCGCCGGAGCAACTCGTCGAACGCAATGAAACCCAGCGCCTGCTCGATGACGCCCTCGCCAAACTCGACGAGAAACATCGCCTCGTCTTTGTACTGCGCGATGTGGAGGGTTTGTCCGTCGCCGAAACTGCCGAGGCGCTTGGCTTGACCGAATCCAACGTGAAGATGCGTTTGCTCCGCGCCCGCCTGCAATTGCGCGAGGA
The DNA here is from genome assembly GCA_964429665.1 of uncultured Bifidobacterium sp. Taxonomy (GTDB): domain Bacteria; phylum Verrucomicrobiota; class Verrucomicrobiia; order Limisphaerales; family JADLHS01; genus JADLHS01. The sequence goes on along the minus strand of CAYSDO010000208.1, from coordinate 6,752 downwards.
ACTCACCCGCACGCTCGGTGATCCGGCCACGCGCATCGTGCGAGGACATCATCACCACTAAAATGAATCCGCCGCCGCCAGAAAAATTTTGTGACGAGCGCATCACCTGCGGCTCAAACAAACGAGGACGACCATGAAGTGCGAAGAGTTGTTAAAGATGTTAAACGAATACGTGGACGGCACGGTCGACCCCGCCGTTTGCGAGGAATTCGAGAAGCACATGGCGGGCTGCAATCCTTGTCAGGTCGTCGTGGACAACATCCGCAAGACCATCACGCTATACAAAAACGGCCAGCCCTGTGCCATGCCCATCAGCTTCCGTGAGAAACTGCACCAATCCGTCCGCGAGAAGTGGAAACAACTCCACCCGACCGACGGAAAATAATCATCCCTCAATATGAATCCCTTCTCTGCGCTGAAACGAATCTCTCACCTGTTCATCGCCACAGGCTGCGTAACGTGCGCCTCCGCTGTTGACACCAACGTCTTCCATGTGAACGCCGGACAGGCACAAAAGTTGATCGCCGAAAAGAAAGTCGTCGTGCTTGACGTTCGCACGCCGGAAGAATTCGCCACAGGTCACATCGCCGGAGCAACGAACATCAACTTCCGGGGAACCAATTTCGAGAAAGCAATAGCCGCGCTCGATAAGAACCAGGCGTATCTTGTTCATTGCGCCGCCGGTGGACGCAGCACACAGGCACTCCCGAACTTCCAAAAACTGGAGTTCAAGTCGCTCTACCACCTCGACGGCGGCATCCAGGCTTGGAAAAAGGCAAAGTTGCCGGTGGAGTGAGTTAATTCGGCTGCATTTTCCTCCTGCCACCACCTGCGGAGTTGAAATCGTGTCTGTGACTTTTCTTGCCTTCGCGGCTCGGTATTGGCAGAGATAGAATTATGAAAATGCACATGATCATCCGCCGGTTCGCCGGCATTTTCATCCTCCTGAGCCTCGTGCTCGCCCACTATCACAGCCAATACTGGCTCTGGTTCACCGCGTTCGTCGGGTTCAACCTGCTGCAATCGTCCTTTACGAACTTCTGTCCATTGGAAATCATCCTCAAGAAGTGCGGAGTGGGCAAAGATGCGGGCAGTTGTTGCGCGGCGAAGTGACGTCCTGGGAGCGCCAGCATCCTGCCGGCGAGTTCCAAAACCAACCATGAAACAAAGCACCGAGGCCCTCATCGCCGTCGCCTGCGTCGCATTCGTCCTATCCGGTTGCGGACACAAGGAGAACACTGCTGCCCCCACCCTCCCCACCGCTCCCGTCCGCACGCAAACCATCGAAAGCAAAACACGCGTCGCCACCGAGGAAGTCGTCGGTACCGTGCGCGCGAAACTGCGTTCTGTGATCGAAGCCAAAGTGAGCGGCAAGATCGAACAGATGCTCGTCGTGCCCGGCCAGCAGGTAAAATCAGGTGAGGCGCTCGCCGTGATTGATGCGCGGGAAGTCCGGGCGCGCTACGATCAAGCCGTCGCGTTGCGGCAACAGGCGGATGCGGATCTCAAGCGCCTCACGCAACTCTTCGAGCAGAAAATTCTTTCGCAGGCGGAATTCGATAACGCGCAAGCCAAAGCGCGCGTCGCGATTGCCGCCGTCACGGAAGCCGAAACGATGCTGGGCTACACGAAGGTCACCGCGCCGTTCGCCGGCGTCATCACGCGCAAGCACGCCGATGTCGGCGATCTCGCCACGCCCGGCAAGCCGCTGCTCGAGATGGAAGACTCCACCGCGCTCCGCCTTGAAGCCGACGTTCCCGAAGCCGTCGTCGGCAAATTGAAATTGAACGACCGGCTGCCCGTGCGCATTCCCGCGTTGGAGAAAGAACTGGAAGGTGTGGTGAGCGAGATCGCCCCCGCCGCTGATCCGAACAGTCGCACGTTCCTGGTGAAGCTGGATCTCCCGGCCACGACCGGTTTGCGCGCCGGCCAGTTTGGTCGCGTCGCCATGCCAGTGGGCGAAACCGCCGCCCTCCGCGTCCCCGCGTCCGCCGTCACACAACGCGGCCAGATGGAACTTGTCTTCATTATCAGCGACGGCAAAGCCCAGTTGCGTCTCGTGAAAACCGGCAAACGTATGGGCAACGAAGTCGAACTGGTTTCCGGCGTCAGCGCGGGGGAGAAGGTCGTCATTGAGAACACGGCCGGTTTGGCGGATGGGCAACCGGTTTCAATTCAAAATGAAAAATGAAAATTAGAAATGACCAAGCGTGCTCGCCCTGATCTGCTTGTTTTTAATTTTACATTTTTAATTTTTAATTCGCGTGAGCAATCCACTTCCAAAAACAACCGCCCTCGGCCTCGCCGGGCGCGTCGCGCGCGCGTTCATTGATTCCAAGCTAACGCCCCTCATCGTCATCGCTTCGATCCTGCTGGGCGCGTTCGCGGTCGTGATGTTGCCGCGCGAGGAGGAGCCGCAGATCAAAGTCCCGATGGTGGACGTGCTGGTTGCAATGCCCGGCTTCAGTGCGAAGGAAGTCGAGGAACGCGCCACGCGCCCGATGGAAAAGTTGCTCTGGGAAATTCCCGGCGTGGAGTACGTCTATTCGACTTCGCGGCCCGGCGAGAGCCTGGTGATCGTGCGCTTCAAGGTCGGCGAGGACATGGAACGCAGCATCGTGAAGCTGAATCAGAAGCTGCAGCAGAACTTTGATCGCATCCCGCACGGCGTGTCCGCGCCGCTCGTCAAGGCCAAGTCTATTGACGACGTGCCGATCCTCGCGCTCACGTTTCACAGCGCACGCTACGATCACCTTACGCTTCGCCGTCTCGTCGCGCAGCTGGATGACGCGGTGAAGCAAGTCCCGCTGGTTTCGGAAACCACCATTATCGGCGGCGCGCATCGCCAGGTGCGCGTGCTGCTCGATCCCGCCAAGCTCGCGTCGCGCAATCTCTCGCCCGCCGGACTCGTCCCGATGTTGCAGCAGGCGAACAAACAATTCACCGCGGGCGGACTGACCAGTCAGAACAAGGAAGTGGTTATCGAGACGGGTGCGTTTCTGCAAACTGCCGAGGATGTCGGCAACGTGGTCGTGGGCGTGTTCAGCGGCAAACCGGTTTACTTGCGCGAAGTGGCGGAGATCGCGGATGGCGCTGAAAAGCCGACGCAGTATGTGCTGTTTGGAAATGGTAGGACAGGCGTCGCGCCTGTCTCAAATTCAATTTCCCGCTCAAGCGGAACAGAAGATCAGAGACAGGCTCGAAGCCTGTCCTACGCCGAAGAACCCGCCGTGACGCTCTCCATCGCCAAGCGCCCCGGGGCGAACGCCATTGCCGTCGCACACGAAATCTTGCGCAAGGTGGATTCACTCAAAGGTCGCGAGATTCCGAGCGACGTTTCGGTCTCGATCACGCGTCATTACGGCGAGACTGCCGCCGAGAAATCCAACGAGCTGCTGCTGCACATGGGCATCGCGGTGCTGGGCGTTTCGATCCTCATCTGGTTGACGCTCGGCTGGCGCGAATCCGGCATCGTCGGAGTGGCGATTCCCGCGACGCTCGCGCTCACGCTGCTGGTGTTCTATCTCTACGGTTTCACGCTGAATCGCATCACGCTCTTCGCACTGATCTTCAGCATCGGCATCTTGGTGGACGACGCCATCGTCGTCGTCGAGAACATCGTTCGCCATTTCCATTTGCCGCACAACAAAGGGCGCAACTGGTCCGCCATCGCCGTCGAAGCCGTGGGCGAAGTTGGCAACCCGACGATTCTCGCTACGTTCGCCGTGATCGCAGCCGTGTTGCCGATGGCGTTCGTCGGCGGATTGATGGGTCCTTACATGCGGCCGATTCCGATAGGTTCGAGCGCGGCGATGTTCTGGTCATTGCTCATTGCGTTCATTGTCACGCCGTGGGCGAGCATTCGGATTCTCCGCTGGGGCAAGAAGTACTCGCAGCTCACGGAAGATTCGCCTTCCGCCGCAGACCAGAAACCCCATCCGCACTCGGAGCACCCGGAAGATGCCTTCACCCGCCTCTACCGCCGGATGATGAATCCGCTGATTCACAACGCGAAGTGGCGCTGGAGTTTTCTCGCAAGCATCGTGGTGCTGCTGCTCGCGGCGATGGCGTTGGTCGGCATCGGTTGGGTGAAGGTGAAGATGCTACCGTTCGACAACAAGAGCGAGTTTCAGGTCATTCTAAACATGCCTGAAGGCAGCTCCCTCGAACGCACCGCGCAGGCCGCGCGCGAAATCGCCGCCACCGTCCGCTCTGAACCGGAAGTGACGGACTATCAGATCTACGCCGGTGTGGCCTCGCCGTTCAACTTCAATGGCCTCGTGCGCCACTACTTCATGCGGCGCGGCGCGAACGTGGCTGACATTCAGGTGAACCTCGTGCCGAAGGGCGAACGCAAGGCGCAGAGTCACGACATCGCCAAGCGCGTCCGCCCCCGCGTGGCCGAAATCGCGAAGAAATTCGGCGCGCGGGTGGCTGTAGCCGAAGTGCCGCCCGGCCCTCCGGTCCTGCAAACGCTCGTCGCCGAGATTTACGGACCGAACGAGGAAGCGCGACACGCGCTGGCGCGGCAGGTCATCAGCATTTTCACGAACACCCCCGGCGTGGTGGATTCGGATTGGTATATCGAAGACGACCAGCCGAAGACGCGGTTCGTCATTGATAAAGAAAAGGCCGCGCTGCACGGCATCACGGCGGAGACGATTTCGCAGACGCTCGTCATCGCCGTGGGCGGGCAGTCGGTGGATTTGCTCCACGTGCCGCGTGAGAAGGAGGACGTGAACATCGTCCTGCAACTGCCGCTCGCCAGTCGCACCAGCCCGGAGGAATTGCTGGCGTTGCGCGTGCGTTCCGGCGACGCGAATGCATTGCCCGAGCCCGGCTCAACCACGGGCGTGCCGCCGCTGATTCCGTTGCGCGAACTTGTCACCATCGAGCGCACCAACACCGACAAGAGCATCTATCACAAGAACCTGATGCCCGTGACCTATGTCATCGGCGACGTCGCGGGAGCGGTGGAAAGTCCGGTGTATGCGATCCAGGCGATGAACAAGGCGCTGGGGAAACTCGATACCAAAAGCTTTGGTGGTTCGGGAGCGAGTCTGAAAATCTACAACGCCACTCAGCCGTTCACCGATCATGCACCCGCCATCAAGTGGGACGGCGAATGGCACATCACCATCGAAGTCTTCCGCGACCTCGGCACGGCGTTCGCCGCGTGCCTCGTGTTGATTTACGTCCTCATGGTCGGTTGGTTCCGCTCGTTTATGACGCCGATGATCGTGATGATGGCGATTCCGTTCTCGCTCGTCGGCATCATGCCAGCGCACGGAGCGATGGGGGCGTTCTTCACCGCAACCTCGATGATCGGCTTCATGGCCGGCGCGGGCATCGTCGTGCGCAACTCCATCATCCTCGTGGACTTCATCGAACAACGCGTCCGCGAAGGCATGCCGCTGGCCGACGCTGTGGTGGACGCTGGCGCCGTGCGCTTCCGTCCGATGCTCCTGACCGCACTGGCAGTCGTGGTGGGCGCGAGTGTGATTCTGGCCGACCCGATCTTCCAAGGTCTCGCCATCTCTCTCATGGCTGGCGAAGTCGCCTCGCTCCTCATCAGCCGCATGGCGGTGCCGGTGCTTTACTACATGGCTTTCAGCCGCAGTGTGAAGAGGTAAATGGGGCTGCTCCGAGAAGCAGTCGTCTCTGCTTGTCGAATCTCCAACTCAGGCGCTTGTGCCGATGCAGCGCTCCCGTCATACTCATTTGACGATCACAGTTTGAAAATGTCATAGAGATTACACGCACCAACCGAATGAAAACCAACCGTCCCGTCGCTGAGAGTTCATCAGCCAAGCCCGTCAGCATCCTGTTTCGGAAACCGTTCCTGGTTTTTATGATGGTCCTGCTGGTCGTACTCGGATGGTTGTTTCGGAGAGCGTTTCACCCGGACTACATGATGTTCTCCAACGACGGGCCGCTTGGACTCAACAGCGCCGCCTGCAACGCAGCCCCTGCATTCTTCTATGGCATCTGGGGAGATTTAAACTGGCTCGGGCTTTTCAACGGCAGCGCAGCACCAGGGATTTCCGGCGGACTAAACTGGCTGCTAGGCCCTTTTTATCTCGGCAAGTTTTACGCGTTCATATCGCTCGTGATCCTCGGTGGCGGGGCGTGGTTTTTCTTCCGGCAACTGGGCCTGGGAGCGGTCGCCGCGTTGCTCGGCGGACTGGCGGTTGCCATCACGCCGGATTATTTCTGCGATGCCTGCTGGGGCACGGCGTCACATCCTCTTTGTTACGCGATGAACTTTATCGCGCTGGGACTGGTTGTCAGCAAGCAACAACTGCCCGCGTGGGTGCGCTACCCGCTGGCAGGCATGGCCGTGGGGATTGGCGTGGTGGAAGCCCTCGACATCGGTGCCATCTTCAGCGTGTTCAGTGCGGCCTTCGTTGTATTTCACGCATTCGTGACGAGTGACCGACCGGTAAAGGGTCTTGTTCAAGGTGGTTTGCGCGTCGGCACGATAGCAGTGTTTGCTGCGCTGATCGCTACCTCGACCTTGTTCACGATGATTGGCACACAAATCCAAGGAGTTGTCGGCACGCAACAGGATGAGGCCACGAAAGCTGTGCAGTGGGACAAAGCGACGTGGGGAAGCGTGCCACCAACAGAGCTGCCGGGATTGATTGTGCCGGGTGTGTATGGCTATCGCATGATGGGATTCGACGAAGGCCAGCCGCCAGAGGAAGCCTATTGGGGCACTTCGGGGCGGGACAGCGCGTGGGATCGCTATT
>CAYSDO010000207.1:0-7826 GCA_964429665.1 uncultured Bifidobacterium sp. | reverse complement strand
AGGTGATCACTCAAACACAGCCGCACGACTATCAATCGCTCGAAATTCTCAAGGAAGCCTACAGCAAACTTGGGCGCGACCTGGACGTCATCAATACGTCCAAACGAATTGCCGAGGCCTACGTGCAGATGGGCCAGTTCTCTTCAGCCATCCTCGAATACGAAACGATTCTCCAGAAACATCCAGAAAACCCCGAGGTGCAGGCCGCGCTCAAGCAGATCGAAAGCAAGGCGAACAACATCACAGCCGACCCCGGCAACCTGGGCGAAACGGCCTCATTCACCAAATCCGCCGACGGACGCGGCCTCAAAAAAACGTCAACAAGCCGTATTCCGACATCCGAGGTGGACGATGGTCGCAAGCAGATGCACAAGATTTTCGTTGATGCAAAGCTCATCACGGCTGCCGACTTCGATTTATGCTGGAAGACACATGATTTCTCGGTCCCGCCGGACGGTGTTGTTGAACCTTTCATTCAAGCCATAGCCGACAAGGGTCTGGTGCTGCCGGACGCGTCGTTGAAACTGTTGAGCGACCGCACTCGGCTTGGCTACCTGCCGATGGACAAGTACGACATTGACATGGATCTCGCGCGCAGTTTCCCGGCGGAGACGTGCAGGCGCTGGTGTGTGCTGCCGTTTGACCGCATGAGCAAGTCCATTCTTGTCGCCACTGCGAATCCCTTTAATCACCAGGCTGCCAAGGAACTCTCCGAGGCGACCAACAACCGCCTGCTCTGGTACCTGGTCACCCCTGCCGAACTTGTCAAAAACCTCCGTAAAGTTTTTCGCTAAACCATGCCTCCCGTAAAATCATTTGGAGAACGCATCGCCGACGCCCTCATCGAGGACGGACTTCTGACCACCAAACAGGTCGAGGAATTGTTGGAGCAACAAAAAAAGGAAGGCACGCGCTTCATCAAGCTCGTCACCGACAAGTCCTACGTCAGCGAACAGGACCTCACTGTTTCCATGGGACGCGTCCTGAATGTTCCTCCCATCAACCTCCAGCGCGTTACCATTCCGCCGGAAGTGGGTGAACTCATCCCGCGCGAACTCGCCAACAACCACAAAATTGTTCCCATTGCGCGGCTCGAAAACAAGCTCTTCATCGCAATGGCCGACCCGCTCAACGTTCTTGCCGTGGACGACGTCAAGAGGGTTACAAAGCTCGAGGTCGCCACGATGATCGCCTCGGAAAAGGCGATTCTTGACAAGCTCTCAAGCCTCGATGCCGCCAAAAGCGGCAGCATGGAGGACATCATCAATGACGCACAAAAGAAAGGCTCGGAAGATGACGCAAATACGCTCGAGCAGGTGAAGGAGCAGATGGACGAGGTCAACCTCGACCAGCTCGCCGCCTCTTCCGAGGAAGCCCCCGTCATCAAACTCGCCAACATCATCCTCGTCCAAGCTGTCAAGGATCGGGCGAGCGACATTCACATCGAGCCATTCGAGAAAGGAATGCGCCTGCGCTACCGCATTGATGGCGTGCTCGTGGACGCCACTCCACCCCCTAAACAGATGCAGCTCGCGCTCGCGTCGCGTTTCAAGATCATGTCCAGCCTCGACATCGCCGAACGCCGTCTGCCTCAGGATGGTCGCATGAGGGTACGCGTTGGCGGTAAGGACTTTGATTTGCGCGTCTCCATCATGCCCACGGTTCACGGTGAAAAAGTCGTGCTTCGCGTGCTCGACAAATCGAACCTCTCCGCCAGCCTCGACAAGCTCGGCCTTGATTCCGACACCTTCAGGCAGTTCAAGCATGCGATTGACGCCCCGCATGGTTTGATCCTCGTCACCGGTCCGACCGGCTCCGGCAAGACCACCACGCTTTACTCCGGGTTGAACGAACTCAACAGCCCGGTCTATAACATCATCACAGTCGAAGACCCGGTTGAGTTTCAAATCCCTGGCATCAACCAGGTGCCGGTGAAAAAGGAAATCGGCCTCACCTTTGCCAACGCCCTCCGCTCCATTCTCCGGCAGGATCCTGACATCATCATGATCGGAGAAATCCGTGATACGGAAACAGCGGAAATCGCGATTGAAGCCGCACTCACCGGGCATCAGGTGCTCTCGACGATGCACTGTAATGACGCGCCCGGAGCCATTGCGCGCCTTGACGACATGGGCATCGCGCCATTCCTCATTTCATCGTCCGTCATCCTTTCCTGCGCGCAACGCCTCATGCGCCGGACCTGTTCGCATTGCAAGGAGCCGGTCACCTACCCGCCGAAAATGTATCAGGACCTCGGGATTGATCCGAGCACGTTGGACGGCGTCACGCTCTACCGCGGACGCGGCTGCGACCGCTGCAAGAACACCGGCTATGCGGGACGTCTCGCCATAATCGAAGCCATGACCGTCAGCGACGAAATACGCAAGCTCGTCATCGCCCGCGGCAGCACCCGGGAAATGGGCAAGATCGCCGTCAGTCAGGGCATGAGAACGCTCCGCATGGTGGCGCTGGATCGTGCGCGCGACGGAGCCTCCACGCTCGAACAGGTTCTGCTCCTGACAGCTTCGCACTGAGTGCGGTACGTGCAGCAAGTGGCAAGGTTCGATTGTGATCGGCGGGCACTCACTCTGAACCGGTGAGAGTGCCACCATCAAAACTTCTGTGGTTCATATCAGACCCGCCTGCGCGGTGTTCTGTTCTGGAAACTGCTTCGCCGCCATGGTCAGAAATTCCTCCAGCACACGCGACGTGTTCTGCCGTCGCCAGATCAGGGCAAATTCCACCCACACCTTTGGCTTGATGAGCGGTCGCCACACGATGCCGTGGATGCGTTCGACCTGTTCAAAGTGTGGCAACACACTGACACCTGCCCCCACCGACACCAAACCAAGCATGGTGGTCGGATAACCGCCAACTTCGGTGACCACTCGCGGGTGAAAGCCCGCGTTTGCACACAGTCGGAAAAACTCGTCGTAAAACTCGGGTCGCGATTCACGCGTGCAGAAAACAAAATCCTCATGCCGGAGATCTTCGAGCACGAATTCGCGCCGTTTGGCCAGCGGATGCTTTTGTGGCAGCACGACTTTGAACGGCACTCGCCAGATGATGCGCTGCTCCATGCCGTCCACATGCACCGGCATGGTGACGAAGCCGACATCAATCCGTGAATCCCGCAAGGCCTTGAACTGTTCCGGCGGCAGGCCGTGAAAGAAGTCAAACTCCACCTTCGGATGTGACTTGCGGAAGGCAGCGATCAATGGCGCGAGATAGTTCAGATGGAGTCCGCTCGGAAAACCAATCGCGAGCCGTCCTGAAACAGCGCCTGCGGCAAAACGGGCTTCATTCGCAGCCTCGGCAGCCTGGGCGAGAATGGCTCGGGCCCGTTGATAGAGCGCCCGGCCCGCACGGGTCAGCTGTACTCCCGAACGATTGCGTTCAAAAAGCGGCGTTTGAAGCTCTTCCTCGAGATCATGAATCTGACGGCTGAGTGCTGGTTGCGCCACGTGCAATCGCCCCGCCGCGCGCGTCAGATTAAGCTCGTCCGCCACCGCCACGAAGTACCGCAGATGCCGCAGTTCCATGCCCTCATCATACCGGAAAGGCATGGCCGGACCAAGAAACAAGGTATTGGCCGGATGTCGCCATGGTGAGTTACAAGAAGAGTGGAGACGGATATGAATGCAACCAACATACAAGCCAAGACTGACGTAGCTGCGGGCGCGGAACTCAAGATTCTCACCTCTGCGCCTTTGACTGAAACCCGCACAAACACCACGGAGACAACTTCGCCGCTGCTTCCAACCCGGAAGCAAAGGATTTCCCATGGACTCGTGATCGCCGTTGTGTTGCTGACAACGGGCGCTGCCGGATTTTATTGGTGGAATTACACCCATACCTGGGTTTCCACAAACAACGCCTATGTCGCAGGCCACATCCACACGGTAAGCACCCGCATTGCAGGCAACGTGACCAAAGTCCTGGTCAGTGACAATCAACACGTCGAAGCGGGCGACGTGCTCGCGCAACTTGAAGTGAACGATCTCAACGTCCAACGTGAAAAAGCGGGCGCAGCCCTGTCACAAGCCAACGCGCAACTCGCCCAGATCCACGCCCAGGTCACACGCGACGAAGCCGTCGCCAGCAAATCACAATCGGATTTTGACCGCGCTGACAAATTGTCCCACGACACCAACGCCGTCCTGTCCAGGCAGGAATTTGAAGATGCCAAAGCCGCGCTCGACGTCGCACGTGCATCGCTGAACGCGACCAAAGCCTCGGTGCTGGCTGCGGAAGCACAGGTAAAAGCGGCGACGGCCCAACTCGCAGATGTCGAACTGCAACTCAGCTATACAGAAATCGTCGCGCCAGCCGCCGGTCGCGTCGGACGCAAGAACATTGAGGTCGGCAACCGTGTGCAGCCCGGACAATCATTGCTCGCCATCGTGCAATCGCAGGTGTGGATCACAGCGAACTTCAAGGAAACAGAAATTGCACACCTGAAACCAGGACAGCCGGTCACGGTCACGGTAGATGGTTTCCCTGGACACCAATTCAGCGGACGCATCGAAAGTATTTCACCAGCCAGCGGCGCACAGTTTGCCTTGCTCCCACCGGACAATGCGACGGGCAACTTCACCAAGATTGTACAACGCGTGCCGGTAAAGATCATTTTTGATGAAGCGTGTGTGCGCGATCTTTCGGGGAAAGTTGTGCCCGGCATGTCGGTGAACGCGAAGGTCAGAATTCGTTCGTAAAGCCGCCCCAGTCCGATGACCACTCAATCAACATCAAACGTCCGCGCGTTCTTTCCACTTGTAGACGGAGATGCACAGATTGAGCATCCACCCATCTCCGAACACGTCCCGCTGCGACGCTGGGTTGCGCTCTGGGGCGCGATGCTTGGCGCGTTCATGGCCGTGCTGGACATCCAGATCACCAACTCCTCCCTGCCCGACATCCTCGGCTCGCTCGGCGCGACGCTCGATGAAGGCTCCTGGGTTTCGACAAGTTATCTCGTCGCCGAAATCATCGTCATCCCGTTGACTGCGTGGCTCGGTAGCGTGTTCGGCACGCGACGTTACCTGCTCACCAACACCGTTCTTTTTCTCGTGAGTTCCATCGCGTGTGCGTTTGCGTGGAATCTCGGCAGCATGATCGCCTTCCGCATATTGCAAGGTTTTACCGGCGGCGTGCTGATACCGATGGCGTTCACGCTCGTGCTCAAACTGCTGCCGCCCTCGCAGCGACCGCTCGGTTTCGGACTGTTCGGCATCACAGCCACATTCGCACCAGCCATCGGCCCGACCATCGGCGGCTGGCTCACGGACAATTACGGCTGGCCCGCGATCTTCTATCTTAATCTCATTCCCGGCGCGATGATGCTCGCGGCCATCGGTTGGGGATTGGACGCCGAAAAACCAAAGCTCTCCCTGCTGCGTCGCGGTGACTGGTGGGGCATCGGCACGATGGTCATCGGGCTTGGCTCGTTCATCGTGTTCCTCGAAGAAGGCAACCAGAACGACTGGTTTAATTCCCGCATGATTGCCACGCTCGGCGTCATGGCTGCCGTTTTTCTGATCGCCTGCGTCGTGATTGAACTCAAGCGCCGCGAGCCGTTCATCAATCTGCGATTGCTCACGCGACGCAACTTCGGTTTCGGCGCGGTGGTGAGCATGGCGTTCGGCTTCGGCATGTATGGCGCAACGTATCTGCTGCCGATGTATCTCGCGCAGGTGCAAGGTTACAACGCGCAGGACATCGGCTGGACGATCATGTGGAGCGGCGCGCCGCAATTGCTGATGATGCCCATCGCCGCCGCGCTGCTGCGCAAGTTCGACGCGCGCTGGCTGCTGACGGTGGGACTGGGATTCTTTGCCGCGAGTTGTTTCATGAATTCCACCATGACGAACCTGACTGCTTACGATCAACTCAAGCTCGCCCAACTCATCCGCGCCATTGGAATGCCGCTGACCATTGTGCCGCTGACAGCGCTAGCCACCGGCGGGATTGAAACGGAACAAACCGGCTCGGCCTCGGCGTTGTTCAACATGCTGCGCAATCTTGGCGGCAGCATCGGCATCGCACTGCTGGCGACGCAACTGGACTTGCACGAGAAATTCCATTCCGTCCGCCTCGGCGAAAGTGTGAGCGCATTCAGCACTGCAACCCAGGAACGGCTCGACGGCCTCACGCAACATTTCATCCAGCTCGGCGCGGACCCTGTAACGGCAAGCCGCCAAGCGCTGGCCGCGTTGTCCAGCATCGTACGCCGCGAAGCCTACGTGATGTCCTACGGCGACTGCTTTTTCATCGTCGGCGTGGTGATCGCCGCGATGATTGTCTTCGTCTGGTTTTGCAAACCGTCGAAGGGTGCAGTGTTGATGCACTAATGAGACGCCCTCGCTCTGACTGGCACTGAGTTCATTTCCTGAAGAACAACCACCACACCACCGCCAGCATCGGCAGCATGTAAGGCAACGTGAACTTGAACACATACCCAAGGAAGGTGGGCGTGTGAACCTTCTGTTGTTCGGCGATTGATTTCACCATGAAGTTCGGGCCGTTGCCGATGTAGGTGCAGGCGCCAAAGAACACCGCGCCCACGCTGATGGCCACCACACTTGTTGCATTCGTCATCAGCAGATGCGGAAGGCTCCCGTCATGCGTTGCGCCCATCAACGCCTCCAGGAAACACAGATACGTGGGTGCATTGTCCAGCACCGCCGAGAGTCCGCCGCTGCCCCAGTAAAAGAATCCCGGCGTCGGGCTGCCGAGCTTGTCGGCGTTCAGCGCGAGCCAGTCCAGCGCCGGCATCATCGTGGCGAAGATTCCGACGAACAGGATCGCGACCTCTTGAATGGGATGGAAATTAAAATGGTTCGATTCATGAACCGACTCGCGCGTGGTGAAATACGAACCGACCGCCGCCGCAATCATCAGCCCCTCACGCAGGAACAGCGGCTTGTTGATGAATACCGCTCCCAAAATCACGGCCAGGAAAAACAAATTCGGCAGGCCGTCAAACCGCCATTGCTCGTGCGCGGTTTCCTTTTCACGCACGGGCCTTGGCGCGCGACGGAAGTTGATCGAGTCCACCGCAAAAAATGTCGCCAGCAGCATTCCCACTCCCACCGCCCACATCGGCCAGCAATGTTCCGCCACCCACCAAAACGGAACGCCCTTCAGGTATCCCAGGAAGAGTGGCGGATCACCAATCGGCGTAAGGCAGCCGCCAACATTCGACACAATAAGAATGAAAAAAACAATGTGGTGCGCCGTGACACGGTACTTGTTCATGCGAATCCACGGTCGGATGAGCAGCATGGAAGCGCCTGTTGTTCCAAGGACGTTGGCGAGGACAGCGCCGATGAACAGGAACACCACGTTCACCCACGGTGTTGCCTCGCCTTTCACGCTGATGTGTATCCCGCCCGACACCACGAACAGCGCCCCGATGAGCGCGATGAACTGGATATACTCCTCGCCTTTCTCCACGAGGCGGTGATGGGCCAGCCTGGCCTGGTCTCCCTCGAAGCCAAAGCAATAGTAGGCAACTGTGATGGCCCCGAGCGCGAACGCCACCTTGGGATAATGTTTCGCCCACCAGTCCGCCGCAAAGAGCGGCGCGAGCGCAATCGTCCCCAGCAGCAGCACGAACGGCAGAATCATCCACGGATTTGGAATGATGACTTCTTGATTCACCGGCGGAGGCTAGGAATTCGGGTTGTGATTCGCGAGCGTGAAATGCGGAGACGGAGGCACAAGCGAGCGGAGCGCGGCTGTGTCTGAACCGGAACGATGCAGTAGCGGGGACAGTAGAAGCGACGCCTCGTCGCTTGGAGGTGGCGGCGACGCCTCCGTCGCCT
>CAYSDO010000206.1:0-7833 GCA_964429665.1 uncultured Bifidobacterium sp. | reverse complement strand
ATATGATTGCGATGAGGCAGGTGAGCTCGACGGAGTGATTGGCCGACAGATCGAGGTTGGTGACGCTCAATCTCAGCGACGTATTTGTGTCGTAGCGTACGATAGAGGTGGACGGTTCGTCGGTCTGCCACGAAATGATCCGCAGGCCGAATGCATTCGTGGAACCAACGTCCGAGATCACGGGTGGTACGAAATCGGCAATTGCCAACGTGGAACGATTTGATCCGGACGATGCGTCGAAGTAACGCACCTCAATGGTGTCGGCATTTGCGATCTGAAGGCTGCCGTCGTTGACAGCCGCGCCTGTTGCGGTGGCGATGCTGTTGGTGAATTTGCCGGTGGCGTTTGCCGCAAAAAGGACGTGTATTTCTCCATTCGTCTCAGTCGAACTTCGCACCAGCACGTTAGCGGAGGCATTGCCAGCGAGATCGCCATCGAGCACCGTGATTTGAATCTTGCCGGGCGCGCGATAGTGACCGCGATCAAGAATCACCAAGCCGGTGCCCGGTTCTGGAAGGTCACCAGAAGTCACCAGTGCGAAGTCCTGATCGATTCCCGCTGTGTCATGGCGCGAATCCTGGACAACATTACGTGCGTGAACACGGACGATGTATTCGCCCGCCACTGGCTTGTAGAGATGCACGCCTTCAACATTGTTTACGGCGTCGCTGGCCACCGCGTTCGGAACAGACGCACCCGAATCGTCAAATTGATTGCCTCGGTAAACCCGTCCGTCCGGCCCGGTGACCTCAAGATCAAGATCATTGACGAGTGCCGGGATGGCACCTGGAAAACCTGGAACGTCCGAGTAGGCGAGAGTAATTTTTAGAGGTTCTGAAGAACTCGCGACGATGACGGATTGCGTGAAAGTCTGGTCGTGAGCCAGTAACACGGTTTGATCAAGATAGGAGAAAGCGCGAGTCGAGCCGATGAGTTCCGTGATGTCTGATCTTCCCCAGCCTTCATCATTGTTGGGCACGGGGGTCGTGCCGAAGGAATCGTCAAGGTCAACGGCGGAATTGATCAGCGCCGCTTTCACAAGCGCGGGAGACGGAGTGGCGTTGGTGTGCGTGGTGCGATAATACTGCACAAATACGGCGGCAGCTCCAGAGACGTGTGGCCCGGCCTGGCTCGTTCCGCCAACGTATAGGTAATTGTCCGAGATGGGCGACCACGAATTGTCATCAGGCGCGACGGAAGATTTTGCCGACGAAATCCATGTTCCCGGTGCGACAACATCAGGTTTGATTCGGCCATCCTCGCACGGGCCGCGACTCGAAAAGTCCGCCATGGTTTCCGGACCTTCGCTATAGATCAGCAGGTCTGTGCGGTCATTCTCCGAAGCTCCGGTGGCGATGACGTTCTTGCCGACAGCGGGGCTGCCGATGGTTTGTTCTCCTGGACCAGCGTTGCCAGCGGAGAATTCAAGAATGTAGGGCTGATCACCCGGGGTCAGGGCATTCGCGTCACGAACAAGTCCGTCGAATTCCATCGCACTAATGTCGTAACGACCCTGGGTGTCGTCGCCCCAACTGTTCGAGCCAATGTCCGCACCTGCGCTTTTGGCGTCGCGTGTGAGTTTCTCGTAACTGGGTGGGGCTTCGTAACCGCCTACGCCGTCAAAGATACGCTGCGCTATGATCTGCGCGCCAGGCGCGACGCCAAGCCCAAAGAGAAAACCGTTGTCGTCCATTTCTCCTGTCGCACCGTTACCGGCGATGATGCCTGAACAATGCGTTCCGTGGCTGTGTTCATCAGACGCGTCGGTCAATGCTCCATAGAAAAAGAATGCTGGTGTGCGGCCAGACAGGTCAGGGTGCATCGCTGTTGCACTTCCAGCATCCAATCCGCTATCCGCCACGGCTATTTTCACACCCGCACCATCAAAGCCGAGTGATTGCGTGTAAAGCTGGTTCACGCCTCCATCGCCGGCGACAAGCTTTGACGAGACTTCATCGTTGAGCTTCATTGGCGGCGCGGACTCGATCCATAATACGGCTTCGGACTGTGCAAGCGCAGCGAGTCGTGCTGGTTTGATCATACCACGAATGATTGTGCCGTAACTTTGTGGCATGCTCTGTCGCGGAGACAACAACATGCGTCGCACCGCAAAGATTTGAGCGGGCGTGGCGCTGGAGTGAAGCATTACCGCGACCGGGCGGTTTGTGTTCGGCCCGCCGATGAGTGCGCGATGGATTTTGTATTGGGGACGATAATCGCCAACCCAGTTTACGAAACTCATCTGCGCTATGGCTGAGGGATTGGCGTCGGCAAACTTCGCGATGAACGCATCCTGTGGGACGTATTGCAGCAGATATACACCGAGACTTCGAAGTTGTTCACGCTCCTGTGGAGATGGGGCTGAATGGAACTGGATGAGGAACAATCCATTGGTTGCGTGTTGCGAAAGTGGAGCGGAGAGGGTGGCTTCGTTTGGAAGCGTTGCGTTGCGAAGCTGTACTGGTTTTTGTCCCGTCAAAGCACCGGGTGCAGAAAGCGTTGCCAGCAGCATGAATAGACTGCTGGCACAACGCACGAATGACCGGGACTTCACAGATTCATACTAGGCGATGGCAAGTCGAAAAACAAGTTGGGCTTGCCCAATGCGCTAAAAAGTTGTTGAGCTCCCAGGTCGGGCGGAAATTCCGGTTTGCCATGCGTGTCCGGTTTCTCTAGCTTGCGACTGCTGTGAGTTTGAAGATTTTCATTGATGGCAGGTATTTGGGCGAACGCGACGCGAAGGTGTCGGTGTTCGATCACGGGCTTTTGTACGGGGACGGTGTGTTTGAGGGCATTCGCATCTACAATGGCCGCGTCTTCAAGCTCAAGGAACACATTGACCGGCTGTTCTGTTCGGCCAAGGCAATTCTGCTCAACATACCGATGTCTCATGCGCAAATCCTGCGTGCAACGTTGGAGACGTGCCGAAAAAACAAGCTGCGCGATGGCTACATCCGTTTGATCGTGACGCGCGGAGTGGGCACACTTGGGTTGAATCCGAATCGTTGCAAGCGCGGCTCGGTGATCATCATCGCGGACAAGATTCAGGTTTATCCACCGGAACTCTACGCGCGCGGCATGGATATTGTCACCGTGCCGACGGTGCGCAATCTTCACAGTGCGGTGAACCCGGCGATCAAGTCACTTAACTATTTGAACAACATTCTGGCAAAGATCGAGGCGAACAATGCTGGCGTGGAAGAAGCCGTGATGTTGAACTCGGAAGGGTTCGTGGCCGAATGCACGGCAGACAACATCTTCATCGTGAAATCCGGCAAATTGTTCACTCCGCCGCTTTCTGCCGGCGCTCTTTATGGAATCACGCGCGGAACAGTAATGGACATCGCGCGGGAAGCGGGCATCGAAGTCACTGAACCGAATCTGACGCGCTATGACTTGTTCAACGCTGATGAATGTTTCCTCACCGGCACCGGCGCGGAAATCATTCCCGTGGTGAAAATTGACGGACGGGTGATCGGCAGCGACAAGCCGGGCAGCTTGACGCGCCAGCTCGTCGGGAAATATCACGCCTTGACCAAAGCGACCGGCGAGCCGATATACGTTTGAAGCTATGATGTGTTGTATATGCAAAGAAAAGCCGGCGACAGTCCATCTGACGGACATCAAGGGTGACAAGGTCCAGAAGGTTGATTTGTGCGAGGAGTGCGCCAAGACCAAGGGCGTGAACGATTCCACGTTTCAACTCGCGGACATGTTGCTCGGTCTTGGGGCCTCCCACGAGATTGAACAATCGGCGGGCGGGGCAGACGTCAAATGTCCCGCGTGCGGATTCACACAGGTGGATTTCAAGAAGTCAGGACGACTCGGTTGCCCGGAATGTTACGTCACATTTGCCGAGGGCTTGGAAGCGTTGCTCAAGTCCATGCACAAAGGGACGAAGCACACGGGCAAAGTGCCGAATCATCTGCGCCAGAAAAGGGACCTGAGCGAACAATTGAACGCGCTGAATAAAAAACTGGCCAAGGCGATCGCAACCGAAAATTTTGAACAAGCAGCATTGCTGCGTGACGAAATCAAACAATTGAATACGAAACAGGCCGGAACTTCCGTCGTGGCTTGATATGGACTTGGACAAATTTCTCATCTCGGTTGCCGACAGCGCCCATCGAAAGGGTCCGCAGGATCACATCGTGATGTCGAGTCGCGTCCGGCTGGCGCGCAACATCAAGGATGGTGCGTTTCCAGGCTGGGCCAAAAAGCCTGAGCGCGTTCGCGTGCTGGAGGTCATCCGTCCGGCAATCGAGCAATTGCCTGAGATGAAGGAGGCGTTCTCCGACACGATGGACAACTTGACGCAACTCGATAAGCAGATTCTTGTCGAGCGGCATTTGATCAGTCGGGAGCACGCGGCCAGAAGCGCGGGCAGCGGCGTGGTCATCAACCCGGAGGAAACATTCTGCGTGATGATCAACGAGGAGGATCATTTGAGAATGCAATCGCTCCGTCCCGGTTTGCAGATCCGTCAAGCATGGCAGGCGATTGACAAGCTGGATTCCGATCTGGAAGGCAAGCTCAGTTACGCTTACAGCAATCAACTGGGTTACCTGACCGCGTGCCCCACAAATCTTGGGACTGGTATTCGAGTCAGCGCGATGCTGCATCTGCCCGGGCTCGTGCTTGCGGAACAGATCAATCCAATCATTCAATCCGTTAACAAACTCGGCCTGGCGGTGCGTGGACTATACGGCGAAGGCACCGAGGCCTTGGGAAATGTATTTCAGGTTTCGAACCAGATGACGCTTGGCGAGCCGGAGACGGTTATCGTCGAAAGATTGGAAAAGGTTTTGGCGCAGATCATCGAACATGAGGAAAACGCCCGTGCCTCGTTGCTGGAAAAAAAGCCAAAAACCATTCACAACCACATCGGCCGCGCGTATGGCGTGCTTGCCAACGCCCATGTCATTTCTTCCAAGGAAACAATGAATTTGTTATCCCTGATGCGGCTAGGCGTGGAACTGGGCATGTTTCCGACGTTACATAGCTCTTTTGTGGACGAGCTGTTTCTACTCACGCAGCCGGCTCACCTGCAAAAGGTTTACTCGGGAAAGTTGTCTGCCGAGGAACGCGACCTGCTTCGGGCAGACATGCTCCGTGAACGGCTCAAGCCGGTCAGCCGCCCGATCGCTAAACCCTCCGGGCCGCCCTCCGGCGGAATGGACAAAGCCGGGAAACCGTAGCAATGTGCAATCGTTATGAGTGAAGAAGCCATGAACAATTTCACGCCTCGCGCGCAGCAGGTGCTTGCGCTGGCTCGGAAGGAAGCCGACCGCTTCAACCACAATTTTGTCGGGACCGAGCATTTGTTGCTCGGTCTCATCAAGCTTGGCCAGGGCGTCGCGGTGAATGTTCTTCAGAAAATGGGTCTTGATCTCGAAACCGTCCGTATGGAAGTCGAGAAACAGGTCGGCACCGGCCCTGATCAGAAAATGATCGGAAACATTCCATACACACCGCGCGTGAAGAAAGTTCTTGCCCTCGCCAGCAAAGAGGCCAAGGCACTCAACCATACTTACGTTGGAACAGAACACATCCTTCTTGGATTGTTGCGCGAAGGAGATGGTGTTGCAGCGCGAGTGCTCAAGAATCTCGACGTGGACATCGAGCAAACCCGTCAGGAGATTTTGAAGGAGCTTGATCCGAACTACCCGCAGGCTGAAGAGCAACAAGGCGGCGCAGGTGCGGGTGAAGCCGCTGAGAAGCAGCCGGCCAGCGATAAGAAGGGTGAAGTCAAAACACCGGCGCTCAAGGCATTTGGGCGCGACCTCACAGAAATCGCGCGAAAAGGCGACATGGACCCGGTCATCGGGCGCAAAAGCGAAATCGAGCGCGTCATTCAAATTCTCTGTCGCCGCACAAAGAACAATCCCGTCTTGCTCGGGGAGGCTGGCGTTGGCAAGACTGCAATAGTCGAAGGTCTGGCCCAGGAAATTTCCAAGGGCAACGTGCCCGAGATTCTCCGCGAAAAACGTGTCATCACTCTTGACCTTGCGTTGATGGTTGCGGGTACAAAGTATCGTGGCCAGTTCGAGGAACGCATCAAGGCGGTGATGGACGAAATCCGCCGCGCCAAGAACATCATTCTCTTCATTGACGAGCTGCATACAATCGTCGGCGCAGGCAGTGCGGAGGGCACAATGGACGCGTCGAACATCATCAAGCCCGCGCTCAGCCGCGGCGAATTGCAGTGCGTCGGCGCCACCACTCTCAACGAGTATCGCAAATACATCGAGAAGGACGCCGCACTTGAACGCCGATTTCAGTCGGTAAAAGTCGAGGCGCCGTCCATAGAAGATGCCATTGAAATCTTGAAGGGTCTCCGCCAGAAGTACGAAGAACATCACAAGGCCGAGTTCACGGACGAAGCTGTGGCGGCCTCAGTCAAGCTATCCGACCGCTACATCACGGATCGTTTCTTGCCCGACAAGGCTATAGATGTTCTGGACGAGGCTGGTTCGCGTGCGCGCATCAGCACCATGACACGGCCGCCCGAGGTTAAAAGCATCGAAGTCGAGATCGAGGAGATCAAGTCCAAGAAGGAGCGAGCCATCAAGAACCAGGACTTCGAAGGTGCGGCCGCCATGCGAGACAAGGAAAAGCAGGCGAAGGACAAACTCGAAGCCATTCTCAAGAACTGGCGACAGTCCAGTGAAGAAAAGCGTGTCGTCGTTGGCGAGGAGGACATTCTTCACATCGTTTCCAAGTGGACGGGCATACCGCTCCAGCGCATGGGGCAGGATGAAATGGCACGCCTGCTCGCAGTGGAAGGCGAGATGGCGAAAGTCGTCATCGGCCAGCGTGAGGGGGTTTCCGCAATTTGCAAGGCGCTGCGCCGGTCACGCGCGGACCTGAAGGATCCGCGACGTCCCATTGGAACGTTCCTGTTGCTTGGACCGACTGGTGTAGGCAAGACGCTTCTCGCGAAGACACTTGCCGAGCAGATGTTCGGCGACAACAAATCGCTGATCCAGCTCGACATGAGCGAGTACATGGAGAAATTCAACGTCTCGCGCTTGATCGGTTCGCCGCCGGGTTACGTCGGTTACGAAGAAGGTGGCCAGCTCACGGAACGCGTGCGGCGCAAGCCATATTCCGTCGTTCTATTTGATGAAATTGAAAAGGCGCACCCGGATGTTTGGAACATGCTGCTCCAGATTCTGGAAGAGGGCAAACTTACGGATAATATCGGTCGCGTCGTAAATTTTCGGAACACGATCATCCTGATGACCTCGAACGTCGGTTCGGACACGATCAAGAAGCAGAGTACGCTGGGTTTTTCGCCGATCACCGATCAGGACAGTTACGAGAAGATGCGCGAGCGGATCATGGACGAGTCCAAAAAGGTATTCCGTCCGGAATTCCTGAACCGGCTTGACGATATCATCGTCTTCCGTTCCATGACGAAACCTGATCTGATCCAGATTCTTGATCTTGAAATCCAGAAGGTCATGGGCCGTCTTCAGGCGAAACACATCAAGCTGGAACTGGATGAGACCGCCAAGGACTTTCTGGTGGAAAAAGGCTACGACCCCCAATATGGCGCCCGTCCCATGCGCCGCGCAGTTGAACGCTATCTCGAAGATCCGTTGGCCGAAGAAATCCTGCGCGGTCAGCTTCATGAAGGCGAACCTATCCGTGTGACCGGTGACAAGGAAAAGCTTTCCTTCAACCAGAACGCACCGCAAGCCGGCGCGTTGTCCGGCTAGAACAACAATTCAAACCAAACGCCAATCGCACTGCGGTTGGCGTTTTTGCTTGGCTGCAAACTTTACGAAGGCACCATGCTCGACGAACATACGCTCATGGACTTCTTCC
>CAYSDO010000205.1:0-7844 GCA_964429665.1 uncultured Bifidobacterium sp. | reverse complement strand
GGTTGAGTGAAGAAAACGAGCCTGACCAGCCCGCGAAGATATTTCCGGCCGCTGGTTTTGCGGTCAACGTGTAGTTCTTGCCTATCTCCAGCAATTGTCCGTTCAAGTTTGGAGTCACGGTGCCGCTGCCGTTGGTCTGCACCGTGAGTGGTGTGCTCAACACGCAAACGAAACTCACACTGTTCGTCATCGAATTGTTGCCACTGGAATCCGTGGCGAAAGCCTGGAGGAAATTCGAGCCGGGTGAGAGCAGCATGTCTGCCGTCCAGTTGGTCCAGCCGTTGAATGTTTGTGTGGGAACCCAACCGCTGCCGTTGAGTTGACATGCGACGTTTGTCACGCGCACGTTGTCCTTGGAAGTTCCCATGACGCTTAACACCTCGTTGCTCCAGCGTTGTTTGGCAATTGGGGATGTGATCACAAGCGTCGGCTTCATCGCGTCAGGAACAATCACGGGCGGCGGCTGGTTGGAACTGGATCCGATGCTGATGTTGTTTGTGAAGGCAGCCACAAAAATGCTGTAGTTGCTGATGGCGTTTACTCCTTCTCCGACGAATACCTGGGCTTGGAGTTGCAGGTCTGAACGTCCGCCGAGACCAAGTTGGATCTCACGGGTCGTGGTGTTGTAGGTGGCGTTGGTCAATTGCGCTGTCCGCGTGGCGCGAACATACTGGCAGGCATAATCAATCGTCACGTATTTCGGGTTGTAGCTGGCGATGCCGTTGGTGATGCCTTGAAGTATAGAGCGCCAGTTGTTCACGGTGACCGGCCCCGTGCCAGCCATGGAATCCTGATCGTCGGTTGGGTAGAAGTAATAGTCGTGTGTGTAAAGCGTGGCCATTGCCATGCTGTCGAAGCCGCGCTTCAACTGCCGCACGCCCATCGCGACACTGTTCGCAACGTTGTTGTCCGGACACCATTCGGCACACGCAGAGTCATCGCGAATTTCGGTGTAGCAGTTGAAGAATTGACCGTTCAATTCGGGGTGATTGGGAATCGGCAGAAAGTCCGCGTAGAAAAATGGGTAAACACTTTGGCCTTCCAATGGAGTTTCATAGAGACGGTAGGGGCCGGCGACAAGCCACGGTGCCCCGGGGGTGCCAGGCGCGGTGTACTCCACCTGGCCGGGAACAATTTCGATTGAAGTGAACTCAACACCCCACGCTTTCAAGCCGGCAAAGATATTTGTCCCCACCTCCGAATAATGCGGACACATCGTCTTGGCGTGAGGAATCCCGTTGTCTTGCAGCCATTGCGTGCCGATCTCGAAGTTTTGAGCCATCACGTCGTCCGACCAGCCTTGCTTGCTGCCGTGATCGAAGAAGAAGAAACTGCCACCGCCGCACCCTTGGGAATGAATTGTGGCCGTGGCCTGTCCGTTTGTGACCGCGTTGCGGATGCCCCTGATCTCACCCTGATCCAGGCAATTGTAGAACAGTTCCAGATGGGGCTTGAACCCTGTCTCCGTCGCAACGCGCACCCAATTGGTCAAGGCAGTGGAACTCGATGCTGCCGCCGTTGGCCCCGCCACATCATCCACCCGCAACACAACGTGGTTTGGCATTCCGCGCAGCACGAAGGGTTTTCGAGCAGCCCAGACAAAGCTGCGCCACACCAGATCATCCAGTCCTGCCACCGGTCCTTTCACGGCCATGGTCATCCAGTCATAGCCTCCCCACTGCACGGCGCGGCCCTGGCCGTGTGTCGTGATCATGAGGAGCGGGTCTGCTCCGCGTAGGGCAGGCGCAGTGACGTTTGCTGGGAAAGTTACGCCTGCCAGAACCAGATTGCTGCGGATGGAGATGGAATCGGTTGTTGAATGGAGAGCCGTGACATAGTGCAACTGACTGCCGGGTTCCGTGGCTGGAAACGTGATGTTATCGGAACTGACCGTGTCGTTGGAATAGGTGAACCCGAAAATATCCTGGACGAATGTGTAGTTCGGACTCACGCCATCGCTTGAAAGTGAGCAATCAAAATTTATCAGGCCTGTGCCGTTCGACACTGAGAGCGACAGAATGTTCTGGGCGCTCGTATCAAAGTGATCTTGATTCGGATCAATCTCGCGATGACCGATGATGATCAGCGCGTATTGCGCGATGTTCGTGGTGACGGCGTTGGTCTTGAGGTCGAGCACCGAGTAAGGCACGCCAAAGTTGTCTAGGTAGGGTTGGATGTTATTGCGGAAATCGAGATAGCGTGCGCTGTCGGAGTTGACGATCACCAACGCATCTGCGCCGACAACGTCAGCCCGGGAGGCGACCGGCATGACAAGAACCATGAGCAGGGCAGCAGCCAATGGTCTTGCGAAACGGGTGAATGCATCCGGCAGTCTCATCAACAGACGAGCAACCAGGACGAGTGATTGTGCTATTGCGGTTTTGAGATTCACGTATTTGCTCCGGGTACGAACCAAGGAGTAACGTCATTATGACCTGCTTATGGGGTTTTCCGCCATCAGGGAGATTGCGGACAAGCATCGGTATTGGCTGAGAGCTCGATGTTTGCCGCATGGTGCTCCGACTTGGGCAATGCTGGCTTGCAAAGCCGGAAATTGACAACCCCACTGTCATTCTTCACTCTTGCGCACATGTCAAAACCAGCTTTGGGGCGCGGTTTGGGCGCGTTGCTAGGTGGCACTCCTGTCATCTCCAGGCCTGCATCCGTCGTGCCTCTCGCCCCTGCGAATCCAGCCGTAATTGCCGCGCCTGTCACGGCCAGTTCATCCACGGTTGCGGCCACGCCACCGGCCGCGTTATCTGTGCCAACCGGTGAACAGGTGCGTCGGATACCGGTTGAACGCATCCGCCCAAGCGCGCTTCAACCACGAAAAGATTTTCCACCCGAGTCGCTACGCGAACTCGCTGAATCCATCAAGGAACAAGGAATCGTTCAGCCGCTCATCGTGCGTGTGTCAGGCGACTCGTATGAATTGATCGCTGGGGAACGCCGGTGGCGTGCGGCGCAGATCACCGGGCTGAAGGAAGTCCCGGTCATCGTCCGCGAAGCAGACGACCGCACCGTTTTGGAGATGGCGCTCATCGAAAATCTCCAACGCGAAAATCTTAACGCCATTGAAGAAGCCCTCGGTTACTCGCAGCTCGTCAGCCAGTTTGATCTCACTCAGGAACGGGTCGCTGCCAAAGTCGGCAAAAGCCGCGCCGTGGTTGCAAACGCTTTGCGCCTGCTAAAACTGCCGCTGCCGGTGCAAAACTTCTTGCGAGATGGTCGTCTTAGCGTCGGTCACGCCAAGGTGATTCTCGGCCTTGACGAATCCGAACAACAACAAGAAGCCGCAGAGCGAATCATCAAGGAATCGCTTAATGTGCGTCAAGCCGAGGGTTTGGTGGCAAAAATTACACAGCGTGGCAGCAAGCGTGGAGACAAGCCGACGAACATCACGCCCTTGCCGGGTGACGCGCATGTGGCGGACATGGAGAATCGTTTGCGCGAACGTCTCGGCACGAAGGTTCACCTGCGTTACGCGCATGGCAAAGGTGCGCTGGAAATTTCCTTTTACAGCGATCAAGAACTAGAGCGCGTGTTGCAAATCCTTGGCATAACATCCGAGTAAATCGTCATGCGGTTCCGATTTAACGCAAAGGCGCAAAGGCGCAAAGACGCAAAGAATGAAAGAAATGTTTTCCGTCTGGCGAAACCGTTAGCACTGTTTATCAGCCTGCGGCTACAAACCAAAAGAGTTGCGACACCTGATTCCGAATTCCCGATCTTTGGGTCTTTGGGTCTTTGCGTCAGAAGTCTTTCGCTCTACCGCCAACCCGTTTTTCAAAATCCATGAACACACCTCAACTCCGCGCTTCGTGCGCAAACCAACTCCAATCCGCAGCAACTGCAACCGGCGGCATCAACGCCTTTATCGGCCTCGACGGTTTCGTTGATGAAATCCTGCACGTCGTTGACAAACGCGAAAGCACGGACAAATACCTGCGCCTGCCGACCATCGCCCAATACGCCGAACGACTCGCCGCCGCCGCAGGCAAGAGCACGAACGTCGAGATGGTCACGCAGCTCACCAAGCTCGGTGGCAATGGTCCGATCATGGCCAATGCGCTTGCGAGCTTCGGAATCAAGGTCACGTATCTCGGAAATCTGGGTTATCCCAACATTCACCCCATCTTTGCCGACTTCACGAGGCAGGCGGAGGTTCACACGATCGCAGAACCTGGTTATACCGATGCGCTTGAATTCGAAGATGGCAAAATCATTTGCGGCAAGCACAAAGCGTTGAGGGATGTGAACTGGGAAAATATCAAGGCGCGTTTCGGCGCAGACAAATTCCTCGCCAAGACTCAGGCATCGCAATTCGTGGGTTTCGTGAATTGGACGATGCTCACCTGCATGAATGAAATTTGGGCGTCCATTCTCAAAGAAGTCTGCCCCAAACTCACCGGACCACGCCGTAAACTGTTCTTTGATCTCGCCGACCCTGAGAAGCGCACGCGTGTGGATGTCCTCAAAGCACTAGGGCTGATTGGCGACTTTGAAAATTACTTCGATGCAATCCTGGGTTTGAATGAGAAGGAAGCGTATGAAGTCGGCGGCCATCTTGATATTGATACCAAGGATCGTTCGCCCGAAGGTCTGTTGAAACTCACAAAGCAGATCCGGGATCGCGTCAAGATCAGCGCAATCGTCGTTCATCCCGTGAGCTACGCGCTGGCTGTGAATGCGAAGGAGTCCGCCATTGTCGAAGGTCCGTTTACTCCCAAGCCGCTCATCACTACAGGCGCAGGCGATCACTTCAACGCCGGATTCTGTCTCGGCCAGTTGCTCGGCCTGGATATTCCATCGAGTGTGTTGACCGGTGTCAGCACCAGCGGATTTTATGTGAGAACGGCAAAAAGTCCTTCAGTTGGTGATCTGGTAGGGCTGATGAAAGATTGGCCTGCCAAGACGTGACGAGTGCGAGCACCAACAATGAATTTCTCGCTCCGCCCAACACCTCTCATTAGCACCGGGCTTCAGCCCGGTGTCGGCGAAGCGTTGTGCGCGAAAGCTGTTTCAACAGCTTTCACCCGCGCGCAGGAAGCCGTTAAAACGGCTGGGAGATTTGACCAACCGCTTGTCACCTGGCTAAAGCCAGGTGCTGATGAGAGCAATTCTCGTCACCCGTCACCCGTCACCCGTCACACCCCATGATTTTGCCAGTAGTCAAATACGGTCACCCTGTCCTTCGGGCCAAGGGCGTGAAGATTGAGAGCGTTTCAGCAGACATCACGAAACTCATAGCTGACATGTTCGAGACCATGTACGCGAGCAAGGGGATCGGTCTCGCAGCGCAACAGGTCGGGCAGGCGGTGCAACTTACCGTGATTGACGTTCGTGGCATTGAGGACAGGCCATCCACACTCGAACTGGATGGCAAGCCTGCGGATGTGGACTCCATCATGCCGCTCGTGCTCATCAATCCCGAACTGGCGCCATCCGGGGAATCTGTCACCGCGCCGGAAGGTTGTTTGAGTTTCCCTGAAATCTATGCGGATGTTACCCGCCAGACATTTGTGACGGTGAAGGCGCTCAACGCAAATGGCAAACCGATTTCATTCAAGTGCGGTGGACTGCTTGCCCGCGCCGTGCAACACGAGACCGATCATCTCAACGGTATCCTGTTCATTGACCGCATGAGCAAGAAGGCCAAGGACGAAATCCGCGACGAGATTGAACTCGTGCAGTCGGAGACGAAGGCGCATTTGGAAAAAAATCGCCGAAAAACTTGAATAATCTGTGTGAGAACATTTCTTCTGTTCTTTTCTTCGGACTTCAAAACGCCAAACCGAAGAAAATCAGCCCAAAGAGGTTGATGCCGCTGGGTGGCCCTGTTGCCTATTCTTTGCGTGTACTCCTACTTTTGGCTGATGGGGCTCTTGGCCGACCGCACGAAGTAATGAAAGCGAATCACATGATTTTAGAACAGTGATAACGAATGCCGAAACTATTCCCGCCGATTTGAAATTCTCAAGTGAATCCGGGTCTGCCGATCATTTGCATGCTTGTTCGCTATGTTTCGATTTGCGCTGGACAGGAAACGCACGCTCCCATGTTCGTCATAGCCGAAATACTCCGGCGACCATGCTGGAGCGGCACTGCTGCGATTCTGAAAAATCAAGTCATGACTGTCCGAGAACTATAGATGCGTTTTGGATTTACCACGGACTTCATTCCCGCATAATCGAATCATGCACTTGCGAATTCTTTCTGCCTCCTTGCTCTGTCTTGTGGTCGCACCTGTTGTTGCAAATGCCGCCGAGACTCGTGGCGGCAGTCTGAAGTTCGATTCCTTGCCCCAGGCGCATTTTGAATTCACAGGTCCAGTTGGAGACCGAATTCACGCTAACCTCGACAACTGGCTGTTGCGTGCGCCGCAGGCCAATCCCGGCATGTTGGAAATGTTTCGTGTGCGGGATCGTAAACCTGAGCCGCAGCTTGTGCCGTGGGCGGGCGAATTCGTCGGTAAGTATCTCATCTCCGCCGTGCAGGCGTTGCGGATGTCGGACGATCCGCGTCTGCGTCAACAGGTGTCCAACGTGGTTGCCGAGTTGATCTCAACGCAGGCCGAGGACGGTTACCTCGGCCCATTCGCAAAGAATGTCCGGCTCTTGAAGAACTGGGATCTCTGGGGACACTATCACGCGATTCAGGCGCTGTTGCTCTGGCATGAATACAGTGGCGATGCTGTCGCCCTCGCCACTGCGCGCAAGGCTGGCGATCTCGTTTGCAACACTTATCTCGACACCGGCAAGCGTGTGTTCGATGCCGGAGATTCCGAAATGAACATGTCCATTCTCACCGCCATGGCGATGCTCCATCGTGTCACTGGCGAGCCACGTTACCTTCGCATGGCGCGCGAAGTGGAGAAGGATTGGGAACGCGCGGGGGATTACCTCCGCGCCGGACTTGATGGACGTGAATACTACCAGTCACCCAAGCCACGTTGGGAAAGTCTCCACGACCTCCAAGGCCTGGTCGAAATGTGGCGAATCACAGGCGATCCAAAATACCGGGAATCCTTCCAACACCACTGGCGAAGCATCCGCCGATGGGATCGCCGCAACACCGGTGGCTTCAGCTCAGGGGAACAAGCCACCGGCAACCCCTACACCCCAAGTGCCATCGAGACCTGCTGCACGGTTGCGTGGATGGCCATCACCATTGATTACCTGAAGCTGACCGGAGATGCCCGCGCAGCGGATGATCTCGAACTCGCCACGCTTAACGGCGGTCTTGGTGCGCAACACCCGAGCGGGCGATGGTTCACTTACAACACGCCCATGGACGGCTTCCGCGAAGCCAGCGCACACACGATTGTGTTCCAGTCGCGCGCCGGCACACCTGAGTTGAACTGCTGCTCGGTAAATGGCCCGCGCGTACCGGGTATGTTGAGCGAGTGGGCGGTGATGTCGAATACGGATGGCCTCGTGCTTAACTGGCTCGGCGACGGTCGTTACACCGCAAAACTTGCCGATGGAACACCGGTGACAATTACGTCCAGCGACGACGCGTGGCGTAGCGGGCGGACGGAGTTTCGCGTGGAAACCAAAGCGAAGAGTCCTTTCACGTTGCGGGTGCGTATTCCCGCATGGGCGCGTGCTCCAAAACTTTTGCTGAATGGCCGGCCAATCGCGAATGTGATTGCCGGAAGTTATGCGGAGCTGAATCGCAAATGGTCCAACAAGGATAAATTGGAGTTCAGCTTCACGATGCCGGTGAAGTTTGTTACTGGCGCAAATGAAGCCGCCGGCAAAGTTTCGCTTTATCGCGGGCCATTACTGCTGGCTTACGATCAGGCGCATAACGCTTTCGATGAAAATTCGATTCAGCCGGTG
>CAYSDO010000204.1:0-7855 GCA_964429665.1 uncultured Bifidobacterium sp. | reverse complement strand
GTAAACGATCAGGCTACACCGCCGTGGGATTTGACCAATGTCATCGCGATTGCCGCAGGCGGACAGCGCGGTCTGGCCTTGAAGTCGGATGGAACAGTTGTCGCCTGGGGGGCCGAGGATGTAGCGACCACAGTTCCGCCTGAGACTCCTGCGCTGACCGGTATCGTTGCCATAGCGGAAGGAAGCCACACTTCGGCTGCATTGAAACAGGATGGAACAGTTGTCACTTGGCGGTACGATTATGGTTGGTTGCCGGCGATGACGCTTGAAGGCGTGGTGGCCATTTCTGCGAATGATTCGCAACTCGTCACACTTAGCACGGCACCCAATCCTTCTTCAATCATTCAAGCAACGGTGACTGCGAGCAACCGCGTCCACCTCTCATGGGAGGATGTTTCCGCCGGACGCCATTCATTCGAGATCGAGCGCGCATTGGAATCCGGCTTGGACGACTGGGTTCACATCGGTCAAACCACCAAAGGCACGACGAGCTTTGATGACACCACGGTCAATACAGGTGACGCCTACAGGTATCAGATACGCGCGCGCAATGACTGCCATATTTCCGCGCCGTCGAACTGGGAGGTTGTAAGAATTTCAGCGCCCTCGACCCCGCCGTATAACTTTCAAGTCATCGCACACGCAGATCAGGCGCAACTTACGGGAGGATCCTATGGCGACGGCGCGACAGGCTACAGCGTTGAGCGCGCTCCTGATACTGACGACGGCCCGGGGACATGGTCTCCCCTCGTCACGGCAAATTTCCCACCGCTTTCCCACTTTTTCGATTGCACGGACACGGGCCTGACCGTGAACAGCAATTATTGGTATCGTGCGTGCGTCTTTAATGCGATGGGGGTTTCACCGTTTTGTGCGCCGGTTCGCATCCAGATTGTTCCACCAATGAGACCGGATCAACCGTACGTCAACATCGGGGCGTCAAACAGCGTTCATCTGCAATGGTCAGCCATGCCGCCTGACGATCAGGACACCTTCATCGTTGAGCGGTCCACGAACACGCCTGCCGCTGACGAAACGTGGATTGTGCTCGCCACAATCACGAACAAGCATTACTCCCGTGACTATTCAGACACCGATGTAAATGTGGACGCCACCTACCGTTATCGTATCCGCACTTTCAACGTGCTGGGAGTTTCGCCTCCAAGTTTGGAGGCTGGCATTACCATTAACGCTCCTCCCGCACCCTTGCTGGGCGGAGAAGCATTTGCCACTTCGGTGAAGCTGGGTTGGTACTATCCTGATTACTCCGGCACGACGGAACGATTCCTCATCGAACGCGCGAACAACGTAGCTGGTGCTCCCGGAGTTTGGAAAACAATCGCCGATGTTCACGAAGCCAATCAGTCATCGTTTACGGATCTGAACCTCACGCCGGACACGACCTGCTGGTATCGCGTCAAAACTTTCAACTGGGCGGGAGAATCTCCTTACAGCGAGCCGGTACCTGTGGCGATTGTTCCACCGTCGCCGCCCTACATCACCCGCATTCTTATGGGCCGCAGCAATGTGGTCACGCTTTCCTGGACTGCACCGTTTGTGAATGCACTTGAGGGCATCTTTGTTGAACGCGCACCCGATATTGGCGGCACATCCGGAAGCTGGGTTGAAATCTCACAAGTTTTCACCGGAAGTTCGATGGGCGCGAATTTCGAGGACAAGAATGCTACGCCCAACCGGACTTACTGGTACCGGATGCGAACCTTCAACGGCGCGGGCCTGTCGGCCTACGGCGAGCCGTTCAAGTTCGATGTCGTTCCGCCTTTGATGCCCGTGCTTTCGGCTCAACAGAACACAACCAACATCACGCTGGTTTTCAACGGAGTCGAATTTGGTGTGATGGGCTTCAAGCTGGAGCGCGCGACGGACTCCGGAGGTGTGCCGGGACAATGGACACAGATTGCGACTGTTGCGCCGCGCAGTTATCCATCTGTTGGCATGGCAACGTACGGGTTTGTCATGGATACCAACCTCCCTCCACTGGTTAAATTCTGGTACCGCGTCCGCTCGTTCAACTGGGCTGGTGTGTCTCCGTACAGCGATCCCGTCGGCGTCACAATCGCAGGGCCGCCCTCGCTTTCAATTATCGTTTCATCGCCCGCGACCTTTGCTGGCTTCAGAATTACTTCGCTGATCCTGACAAATGATAGCGCACTCATTACATGGTCCGCAGCCGCCAACACCACTAACGTCGTCGAATCTGCAACAGAACTGGATGTGCAGTTTATGGAAGTCAGCCCTCCCATATTGATTCAAGGTGACACGGGAACATTTTTGCATCCCGGTGCTTTGACCAATTCCTCTCCGCGTTACTACCGCATCCGGCTCGTTCCTTGACCGCGCGCGATGGCTTGAAAAATTCCAGTTGGATCTGACGTGGGTTGTGCGGTGCAATTCGCATTGAGCCGTGGCGGATGCTTGGCTACTGTTCGCGCTCGACAACCGCAGCAACGCATGAGCGCCAATCCAAAAGTCAGCCTCCTCATTCCCACCCACAACAATGCACGTACCATCGCCGAGACCATCGAGTCGTGCATCAACCAGACCTTTCGCGATATTGAAATCGTCATTTATGACGAGGAAAGCAAGGATGCGACGCGTGACATCATCAACGGTTTTGCCGCCCGCGATTCCCGCATCCGCGTGATCACGAGCGAGACGAATTCCGGCCCGCTCATGGCATGGCGAAAGTTGCTCTACGAAGCACGCGGGCAATACATGACCTGGGTTTGGTCGGACGATTTGGTCCTTCCCCGGTTCGTTGAAGTTTTGGCCGGTGTACTCGACCAGAATCCCACGCACCTGCTCGCCGGCTGCAACGCCTATCGCTACTATTACCCTACCGATCCGAACATTCCCGTGCCCAAGGCGAATCTCGACAAGCCCGATCCCAGTTGGGAACTGCTCAATGCCCCTTACCCGACAGCCAAAATCAAGGGTGACGCCTACGCGCTGGGAATCTTTTCCAAGATTTATCCGGTTACACAGATGTGCAATCTCTACCGCATTGAAGCAGTGAAGCAGGTTTTCGACAGCCAGATTCACATCGAAAATCCGTTCGGCTGGGATTACTCGCGCGCGGCTTATGGCAACGACGTGCAGTTTTTGAGTGAACTCGGCCTGCGTTCCGGCGAACTCGTTCAGGTGGGCGATCCGCTTGTGGTGGCACGCAGCACGCCGACGAGCATGACAGAACGGTTGATCAAGAAGGATCGCTGGCAATACTGGCTGCAATACACCTGGTCATTTTACCAAGGCTGGTCGCGGTGCCGAAATCTTTCGCCACGCATGGATACCTTGATCAATCTGGCTCTGGATCGCGTTCACTTTTGCAACCTGCCTTACGCGATGAAGAACCGGCTCTGGCCAAAACACGCGAATCCGTTCCGCGCCTTCAAAGCATTCTGGTTCATCCTGCGCCATGACCGGCATTTCAAGAAAGATGCCGGGCCGGACTCGATGGAGGCGTATCTGGCCGAAAGGTAAAAACAAAACGCCGCCGGAATTTCTCCGGGCGGCGTTCGTTTGAATTTCTTTTCGAGTTTAGTAGGCAGCTTGTGCGCCCTTGGTGGATCGCTTTTTCATCCAAGGCATCATGGCGCGAAGACGAGCGCCAGTCTTCTCAATCTGGTGCGCCTCGCCTTTCTTGAGCAGCGCGTTGTATTTCTTGTAGCCGCCCTTGTATTCTTTCACCCACTCACGCGCAAACTTACCGGTCTGGATGTCCGTCAACGCGGCTTTCATGCGTTTCTTGACGCTCGCATCAATGATCTTCGGTCCAACGGAGATGTCGCCCCATTTGGCTGTCTCGGAAACGGAGAACCTCATGCCGCTGATGCCCGCTTCGTTCATCAAGTCCACGATGAGTTTCAACTCGTGCAGGCATTCAAAGTAAGCCATCTCCGGGGAATAGCCCGCCTCAACAAGCACTTCAAATCCCGCCTGAACCAGCGCGCTCGCACCGCCGCAAAGCACGGTCTGTTCGCCGAACAAATCTGTTTCGGTTTCCTCCTTGAAGTTGGTTTCGATCACACCGGCCCGCGCGCCACCGATCCCCTTGGCCCAGGCGAGCGCGATCTTCTTCGCATCCTTGCCGGGGTTTTGATACACGGCGATGAGTGCCGGAACGCCTTTCCCTTCGGTGTACTGGCGGCGAACGATATGGCCCGGGCCTTTCGGCGCAACCATGATGACGTTCACATTCTTCGGAGGCGTGATGGTTTTGAAATGAATGGCAAAGCCGTGCGAAAATAACAGCGTCTTGCCTGCGGTGAGATTCGGCTTGATGTCGCGCTCGTAAACAGAAGGCTGCTTGGTATCCGGAATCGCAACCATGATGACGTCAGCGCGGCGGACGGCTTCGGCGGTGTTGTAAACCTTGAAGCCCTTTTCCTTGGCAACAGGTATGGACTTGCTGCCATCGTAAAGACCGATGATGACGTTGAGTCCGCTCTCCTTGAGGTTCAACGCGTGGGCGTGGCCTTGTGAGCCGAAGCCGAGCACGGCGAGCGTCTTGCCCTTGAGGACATTCAGGTTGCAGTCTTTTTCAGAATAAACTTTTGCAGGCATGAGTTAGTTGATGGTTGATGGTTGAAAGTTGTTGGTCGTCTTGGTCTCAATCGATTATTTTCTAGGCATCGCCACCTTGCCGGTGCGCGTCACATCCAGCACGCCGAATGTTTTCATCAGGTCGAGAAACTTCTCCACCTTGCTTTCGTTGCCGGTGATTTCAATCGTCAGGCTCTTGGGCTGCACGTCCACGATCTTGGCGCGGAAAATATCCGTGATCTGCATGACCTCGGCGCGCGCCTTGGAATCCACAGAAACCTTCACCAGTACGAGTTCGCGATCCACATATTCGCCTTCGAGAAAATCCTGCACCTTGAGCACGTCCGGCAGTTTGTTCAGTTGCTTGACGATCTGCTCCACCGTGGCTTCGTCACCATGAGTGACGATGGTCATTCGCGAAGCGGAGGGATCGTGTGTTGGGCCGACATTGAGCGAGTCAATGTTGTAGCCGCGCCCGCTGAAAAGCCCGGCCACTCGGGTGAGCACGCCGAACTTGTTTTCCACGAGAACTGAGATGGTATGTCGCATAGAGCCCTGTTTGCAGGGGCGTGGACGATAGCAAACCCTGATTTTCCCGGTCAATGCACAAATCAGCCGCCTTCGGAAGGCAGGGCAACAAGCGCCAAAGGGCGTGGCATACCCGTAGAAGCGGCGCAATCAAACCCCCAAAAGCTACGGAGCTTGGCTCGTAATCGAATCGGGAACTACAAAGATTGCGCCCATGCCGGAGCTGACAGGACGACACGTTCAGATAAGGGGCGAATGGGGTTGTGAGCTGCGTCAATTGCTCCCGCGCTTATTCAAGGGGAAAATCGAAAGGTTTGAGTCCCAAGCAAGCGGTGAAAAGAAGTTTCAATGAAAGATTTCCAAAAGCGGATGAAATATGGCAGCTCTACATTCGTTTTCCGGTGAGAAACTGCCAGAGGCTTCGCGGCGGGTTGTAAGCAAACTTTTCTAAACGCAGAACAAGACCTGCCAAATCGGAACTCTATGACTCCCTGGGACGCTGACTACACATATCGGCTCTCGGAGACGTACATACTGATTATGCATGTCAACGGCTTCCAACGAAGATTCGGCATCTTGCAGGGTCCTAAAACAGAAATCTCGCCGTGGTCATGGATAGAGATGAGCGGCAGCGGACATTCCGACTTAACAATTTTGTTCATTGCTTCCCCTTCACCAACGAGTCCACCACGCCCGGGTCGGCGAGTGTTGTCGTGTCGCCGACCTGTTCGGGATGACCTTCGGCGATCTTGCGGAGGATGCGGCGCATGATTTTGCCGGAGCGCGTTTTTGGCAGGCCGGGTGCGAATTGAATTTTATCCGGCACGGCAATCGGCCCGATCTCCTTGCGCACGTGCAGGGCGAGTTCTTTTTTCAATTCCTCGCTTGGCTCGACATGGTCCTTGAGCGTGATGAAGGCGTAGAGGCCCTGGCCTTTGATCTCGTGCGGCATCGGTGCGACGGCGGCTTCGGCGACTTTCGGGTGGCTCACCAGTGCGCTCTCGACTTCCGCCGTGCCAATTCGGTGACCGGAGACGTTTACGACGTCGTCCACGCGGCCCATCAGCCAGTAATCGCCGTCGGCATCCACGCGACAACCGTCGCCAGTGAAGTAGAGGTTTTTGAACATCGTGAAATAGGTGTCAATGAAACGGTCATGGTCGCCCCACGTCGTGCGCATGATGCCGGGCCACGGTTTCTTGATGCATAACTTGCCACCCTCGTTCGGTCCGCACTCGCTGCCGTCGTCGCGGAGCACCATCGGTTCGACACCAAAGAACGGCCGGCTCGCGCTGCCGGGCTTCAACGTGTGCGCGCCAGGCAATGCGGTGATGAGGATGCCGCCGGTTTCCGTCTGCCACCATGTATCCACGATGGGGCAACGGCCTTTGCCGATAACGCGGTGATACCACATCCACGCTTCAGGATTGATCGGTTCGCCGACCGAACCGAGCACGCGCAGGGAACTGAGATCGTATTTGCCCGGCCACTCTTCGCCGAGCCGTATCAGCGACCGGATCGCGGTGGGCGCCGTGTAGAACGCGGTGACTTTGAACTTCTCGACAATTTTCCAAAAGCGTCCGGCTTCGGGAAACGTGGGGATGCCTTCAAACATCAATGTTGTCGTGCCATTGCAGAGAGGGCCATACACGAGATAGCTGTGGCCTGTGACCCAGCCGATGTCCGCTGTGCAGAAATAGACGTCGTCGTTGTGGATATCGAAAACATACTTGTGTGTGAGCGCGGAGTGCAGCAGATAGCCGGCAGTGGTATGCACGACGCCCTTGGGTTTGCCGGTCGAACCGCTCGTGTAAAGCATGAACAAATTATCTTCGGCGTTCATCACTTCGGGTGCGCACTCCGGTGAGGCCTTTGCCATGAGGTCGTGATACCAAAGGTCGCGACCAGCAGTCATGTTACATGGGGTCTCGTTACGCTTGAAGACGATGACCTTCTCGATTGTTGGCGTGCTCTCCAGCGCCTTGTCGGCGATGTCTTTGAGCAATATCGGTTTTCCACCGCGCACGCCGGCATTCGCGGTGATGAGCAGTTTGCAGGTGGAATCGTTGATGCGTCCGCCAAGCGAATCCGCACTGAACCCGCCGAACACGATGGAGTGAATCGCGCCGATGCGTGTGCAAGCCAGCATCACCACGGCAGCCTCAACCACCATCGGCATGTAAATGGAAACGCGGTCGCCTTTCTTGATGCCAAGGGATTTCAGAACGTTGGCGAATTTGCAGACCTCCGTGTGGAGCTCCGCGTACGTCACGCGCTTCACCTCGTCCTCGCCCTCGCCCTGCCAGATGATCGCCGTCTTGTTCCGCGTGGCGGTCTTGAGATGGCGATCGAGGCAGTTGACGCTCAGATTCAACTGGCCGTCAGCAAACCAGGTATGCTCAATTTTCCGCGCTGCCGTGTCCCAGGTATATTTGCACGCGACCGTCGGTTTCTTGAACCACTCCAGCTCGCTTGCCTGCTCCAACCAGAACTTATCCGGCTCGTTCACCGAACGCACGTACATCCTGGCATAGGTCTCGGCATTTATATGGGCACGCTTCACCGCATCGGGCGATGGAGGGAATGTGCGGCCCTCTTGCTGGAGCGATTCAGTGGAAATGGTTTTGGCAGGTTGCGTCATAATGATTTGGTTGTGTGATCTGCGACGGTCATTTCCGCAAAATCAGCGCACGGTGTCAATCGCGACGCAGGGTAAAGAGGTTTTCGGATGGGGTGATTGAGGCAGGTAACGGCAGGAGTG
>CAYSDO010000203.1:0-7857 GCA_964429665.1 uncultured Bifidobacterium sp. | reverse complement strand
GAAATCTTCGGACTCGATCTGAGGCACACGCCGAGCGTGGAGGCGTTTTGCCAGCACATGATGAAGAAGTATTCGCGGCTGGATTTCATCATCAACAACGCGTGTCAGACCGTGCGCCGTCCGCCGGATTTTTATGCACACATGATGGCGGATGAAAACAAGGCGTTGCACACGATGCCGGAGAACGTCCGCCATCTGCTCGGCGCGTATGAAGGCTTGCGGGGTTATCACATGCTGCCCGAGGGTGCGGCCTTGAACAGGCCCGTGCAGGACATTTCACAACTGGCCGGCCTGACGCACGCAGCGTCTCTCTCTCAGGTGCCGCTGTTGCCTGAGGAACTCGCCGCCCAACAGGCGTTGTTTCCGTCGGGCAAGCTCGATCAGGATTTGCAACAGGTGGATTTGCGCGGGCACAACTCGTGGCGGATGCGGATGCACGAAGTTCCCGCCGTCGAACTGCTGGAGGTGCAACTCGTCAATGCCGTCGCGCCGTTCATTCTCAACGCCCGACTCAAGCCGCTGATGATGCGCACGCCGGAGCGCGATAAACACATCGTCAACGTCTCGGCGGTGGAGGGGCAGTTTTACCGGAAGTTCAAGACCACGCGGCATCCGCACACGAACATGGCCAAGGCCGCGCTCAACATGATGACGCGCACCTCGGCTGCGGATTATCACGCCGACGGCATCCACATGAACGCCGTGGACACCGGCTGGGTGACGGACGAAGACCCGGCGCACATCGCCATGCGCAAGGTCGCGGAGCATCGCTTTCATCCGCCGCTGGACATCGTGGACGGCGCGGCACGCATCGTTGATCCGATCATCGCGGGCATCAACACCGGCGAACATCTCTGGGGAAAATTCCTGAAAGACTACGTGCCGACGGATTGGTGAACGTCAGAAAGCTGAACAAGCATTGCCACCAATCCAGTGGTTAGGTGACTGCCTCATAAACTTTAACTCCAATGTATCGGTCGTAATCAGCGCGCTCACTCTCTGGCAACTTGCTGCGCGAGACGCGGAGCGTGAAACCACCGAACAAGCGACCGTCTTCGGTCAACACCATCCAGTCAAAGATGTCCTCGCCCTCGAAAGTCAGTGTCTGCCCAACAGGATGCCACTTTTGCAACTCCGGCGGGACTTCAAAAAAAGTCCCAGAAAACACTCGCTCGGTGGGGTAATAGTGAACATCTGTAAGCCAAAGATAAAGAATCTGGTCCTCACCCAAGCGCTCCGACTCATCAGGATCGCGAAAGCTCAGCTTGGCGGAATAGTAAGCGGATGTGCCACTCTGAAGGTGCTCAACGAATCGTGGCAATGTCCGACTGGCTGCGGCGTATGCTTCCTTGAAGTCCACGTCGGATTTCGCAATCGCCGTAAATAGCGGCTGCTTCTGTTCCTCCCCCAATTTGCTGTGTGTCGAATCGGCCATACGCGTGAAGCCAGCTAACCAGTAATGGATGGCGGGGTTTGCGGCCTATCATGGTTCATGGTCGTGACGATATTCTTGGCTTAATCGCCTGTCGAGTAGTCTTTTATTTCAGGAAATCAGCGACAACTTTCCAGAGCAAAGTCTGCGAGTTTTTGCGACGACATCAGTTGATTCCCAGCAACTCCACTTCAAACACCAGCGTCGCGTTCGGCGGGATGGCGCCGGGATAACCATCGCGGCCATAGGCGAGTTCGGGCGGGATGGTGAGCTTCACCTTGTCGCCGATCTTCATTTGCGCGACGCCGATGTCCCAACCGGCAATGACTTGCCCCGCGCCCAGCACGAAGGCGAATGGTTCATCGCGATCCACGGAGCTGTCGAACTTTTTGCCGTCCATGAAGCGTCCGGTGTAATGCACGGAAACGGTGTCGCCCTTCTTCGGGACTGCGCCGCTGCCAGTGACGAGTTTTTCGATCTGCAATTCAGGTTTTGCCATGCGGGATTGTTGTCGCGAGCCAGGTATGGCGTCAACCCCATCGAACGATTCCCGATTCCAAGGACGGCTTGCCCGGCATTACATCGAACTGCAACGACGAATCCAACCGGGTCAAACCAAATTCGTCGTTGAATGGAACAATGACCTCGGGTAGCCTGTCGTCATGACCACCGCGTTCCACCTTGAAGCCGTCTTCCCGGTCGCCGGGAGCGCAAGGAAAGGCTGCACGATCATGAGACATCAATTGGTTGTTCCAAAACGGTCCAGGCCCAACCGGGCTTTTACATTGATCGAACTGTTGGTCGTCATCGCCATCATCGCCATTCTGGCTGCAATGTTGTTGCCCGCCTTGGGAAAGGCAAAGGCCAAAGCCAAGCGCACGGCCTGCCTCAGCAACATGCGACAGGTGGGTGTTGCTCTCCAGATGTATGACACAGACTTTGGCGGCAAACTCCCCTACCCCGGCGGCAATGAAACTTTTGATTTCAATAATCAGTTCGCTGGCAACAATCTGCTCAAAGCGCTCCGGCCTTATTTGGGAGCGAAAACACCAACTGACGTCACCCAGGTTTACATGTGTCCGTCCGCCCTGCCTTCGAAGAAACCCGGGTATACGCCTACATCGTTCAGTTCCACTGCCATCATTGTCAGTCAACTGGTTCTCAATAAAGGGCTGAACAAGTTGCGTAACCCGGCACGGACGGTCGTGTTCCAGGAGCATTATGTACTCATGGGTGCGTTCTGGTATGAACCGGAGGGAACAGGCGACACCTACACGCAGTGGCACACATACACAGCCTCCAGTTCAAGCGAGTGGAGTGGAACTGCGCGCGAACATTTCAACAATCTCCATGAACAGGGCGGCAACCTTGTCTTCTGTGATGGCCATTCCGAGTATAAAAAGAACAAGCAAACCTCCAGCCTGGATTTTGGACTGGTGGATGCCGCCGGAAACGACTCGCCCTGGCAACCCACGGAGGCACATTCCCGTGCGCCGTACTTCTATCGGTGATTCAAAATTCTCGCGCCACAATATGAAACCTTTTCCATCAATATCCATCCTCGTCGTCTCCGTTTCATTGTCATGTTTGGCAGGCTGCAACAAGGGAGAAACCAAGACCGACGCCACCCAGCCGTTGCAGCAGTCCTTTCAAACGGCGGACCCCGAAGTCAAACAGGCCATTGCCACCGTCAATGCCAATTTGAAAGCAGGGAACTATGAAGAGGCCACCAAAATACTGTCCCCGCTCGTGACCGGTCGCCCCATGACCACCGAGCAAAAACAGGCGGTTGGCATGGCTCTCCAGCAGGTGAATCAGGCGATGGCCGTGAATCCCTCCCTCGACAGCAAGGAGATGTACGAATTGCGCGCCAAGATGTTTCAAGCTGTTCACAGCGGGCCGCGGTTCTAACCCGATGATCATTGCAGGAGGAGTGGCCGGATTTGGATTTGCTTTTTTGCGAAGCATTGTAAGTTGGAGCAATGCATCTGCGTGGACCAAATGAATGATCGGCTGTCACTCTGCGTGAAAACTGCACGGCTGTTGTCGGCTGGGTGCATTATTGTCTTGGGCCTCCCGGTTGTCACAGGTGCGGTCGAGAAGGACAAGGTTGATTTCAATTCGCAAGTCCGTCCGATCATCTCCGCAAAATGTTTCTCCTGTCACGGACCCGACGACCGTTCCCGCAAGGCCAAGCTACGCCTTGACCTGCGCGAACAGGCCATCAAGGATCGGGATGGCACCTTTCCGATCAAACCGGGCGACCTGAAGAACAGTGAAGTCATCCGGCGCATCACGAGCAGTGACCCGGAGGAAGTGATGCCGCCGCCCAAAGCCGGCCATTCGTTGAAGGCAGCCGAAATTGATCTACTTAAGAAATGGATTCAACAAGGTGCGCCTTATGCCGGTCATTGGGCTTTCTCAAAACCCGAGCGCCCTGCCCTACCGAAAGTAAAAAATCGGTCATGGCCGAAGAACCCCATTGATACTTTCATTCTGGCAGGTTTGGAATCCAACAAGCTCAAACCTTTGCCACCCGCGGATCGTTACGCGCTTATCCGCCGGCTTTCACTGGACCTGATTGGATTGCCACCTACGCCCGCCGAGGTGGAAGATTTCGTCAAAGACAAATCCTCCAATGCGTATGAAAAGGTGGTTGATCGTTTGCTCGCGTCGAGTGCTTACGGCGAAAAGTGGACGCGCCAA
Organism: uncultured Bifidobacterium sp.; assembly: GCA_964429665.1. Classification (GTDB taxonomy): domain Bacteria; phylum Verrucomicrobiota; class Verrucomicrobiia; order Limisphaerales; family JADLHS01; genus JADLHS01. The sequence continues at coordinate 3,719 of CAYSDO010000203.1, read as the reverse complement.
TGGATGGACATTGCACGCTATGCCGACTCGTACGGCTACGGCCAGGATTCATTACGACCAAACAATCCCTGGCCATATCGCGACTGGGTCATCAACGCGTTCAACCGCAACATGCCGTTTGACCAGTTCACCATAGAGCAGATCGCAGGCGATCTTCTGGATCATCCAACCGAGGAACAACTCGTAGCAACGGCCTTTCATCGCAACACAATGACAAACGTCGAAGGAGGAACGGACGATGAGGAATGGCGTGTGGCTGCGGTGAAAGATCGCGCCAACGTCACGGCCCAGGCGTGGATGGGGCTGACGATGGGTTGCGCACAATGCCACTCGCACAAGTTTGATCCGATCACGCAAAAGGAATACTACCAGTTCTACGCGTTCTTCAATCAAACCGAGGACAATGACCAACCGGACGAGCGCCCGGTGATGCCTTGGCCGACAAAAGAGCAACGGGAGAAGGTGGCACGACTGAAACAAGATATCGCGGTTTTGGAGAACAAGATTTCGTTGACGGATCCGGCATTGGTGAAAGAGTTCGCGGAATGGGAGAGACTGCATCACTCAGCCGGAACATGGAAGGTTGTGGTGCCGCGTGAGTTCGAGTCGGCCAAAGGGACAACCTTCACGAAACTGGATGATCAGTCACTGCTCGCCGGCACGAACTCCCCGGACAAGGACACCTATACTTTGAAGTTCGAGTCAAAGTTGATCAAAGCGACCGCGCTCCGCCTCGAAGTTCTGTCTGACGATTCCCTGCCCGCGCACGGACCGGGCCGGACCGATAGCGGAAAATTCGTATTGAACGAACTGGGAATCTCTTTCAAACCGGAGGGCAATCCGATTAAGCGTGCCCGGTTTGTCCGGATCGAGCTTCCGGGCAAGGAACGTTACTTGTCTCTCGCCGAAGTGCAGGTTTTCAATGGCGATGTAAACCTGGCATTGAAAGGCAAGGCGTCACAATCTAGCGTGGATTTTGAGGGCGCGGCGGAGCGGGCCATTGACGGCAACACGAACGGAGATTACGAAACGGCAAAATCCACCACGCACACAAAACTTGAAAATGATCCATGGTGGGAGGTTGATCTCGGCGAGGAGAAATCTTTGGATTCAATTGTGGTTTGGAATCGAACCGGCGGCGATATCGGCAGCCGGCTGGCAAATTTTCGTTTACTGACTCTCGACACGAGCAGAAAACCAGTCTGGACCACACAAGTTCCCTCCGCGCCAGACCCCAACGTGACCTTGAAACCCGATGATGCCATGGTGGTGATCAAGCGCGCAACGGCCACGTTCAGCCAGAGCGGTTTTGAAGTCGCCAAGCTCACAGAGAAGAATTCCAAATCGAAAGAAGGCTGGGCCATCGGTGGCAACGACGCAAAAACGCAAACAGCCGTTTTTGAATTCTCCGAGCCGTTGCCACCCGGCCAATTGACGATCAAGCTCGTGCAGAATTTTGGCGAACGACACACACTTGGACGATTCCGCCTGGCACTGACAGAATCAACCCTGCCGCCAATCGCAACACCAGCCAACGTGGATACGCTGCTGGCCATCGCGCTCGAACAAAGATCAGCCGCCCAAAATAAAGAACTGCTGCAATGGTTTCAACAATACGCCATCACCACGGCAGCACTTCGCCGGCAGATCGAGCCCCTTCAAAAGGAACTCGATTCGATCAAACCGTCACAATTGCCGATCATGCGCGATCTGGCAGCAGACAAACAGCGCATTACCCATTTCTTGAACAAGGGCAATTACCTTGAGCCGGGTGATGAACTGACCCCCGGTATTCCGGCGGCGTTTCATGCGTGGCCTGCCGCTGCGCCGACGAATCGACTGGGCGTCGCACGATGGTTGATGAGTCCGGAGAATCCACTGACAGCGCGCGTCACAGCCAATCGGCTCTGGGCACAAACGTTCGGGCTCGGCATTGTCGAAACCGAGGAGGATTTTGGCACGCAGGGATCGTTGCCAAGTCATCCCGAATTGCTCGACTGGCTCGCGGTGGAATTGCGCGACACCAGCTGGAACATCAAAAAGTTTTTGAAAATGCTGGTGATGAGCGCGACCTACCAACAGACGGCGCGTGTTACACCGGAACTCATGCGAAAAGATCCGCGCAACCGTTTGCTCTCCCGCGCACCGCGACACAGGCTTGATGCAGAAACCATCCGGGATCAGGCTCTGGCTTTGAGCGGACTGTTGAGCCACAAGGTCGGCGGACCAAGTGTCTATCCGCCTCAGCCTGATGGTTTGTGGCGCGTGGCGTTCGATGGTGCACGCTCTTACCCCACCAGCACGGGAGACGATCGTTATCGGCGTGGCATCTACACCGTCTGGCGGCGTACCGTGCCTTATCCAAGCATGGCTACATTCGATGCGCCAAGTCGCGAAGGTTGCACCTTCAGACGTCTGCCGACCAACACGCCGCTGCAAGCCTACGTTACACTCAACGATCCGGTCTTTGTTGAGGCGGCACAGGCATTGGGGCGGCGGTTGATGCGCGAAGGTGGTGCTACGACGGAAGAAAGAATCCGCTTCGGATTGAAGCTCGTTCTATCCCGACCGGCAACGCAATCACAAATTGACGAACTGAAGAAACTGTTTGAGTCCGAACTCAATCATTATCACGGTGCCGGTAAGGATGCCGAAAAGCTTGCCACGGAACCGCTCGGCCCATTGCCAGCAGGTCTGAACGCAGACGAGGCCGCAGCCTGGACTGTGGTGGCGAATGTCTTGTTGAATCTGGATGGCGTCCTGATGAAAGGTTGAAGCCCGGCACGAATTATATGGAATCACTGAATCTTCGACTGACCAATGCACGCGCGCTGACGCGGCGGCATTTCTTCGCGCGTACTGGTCTGGGTGTTGGCGGTCTCGCGTTGGGTGGATTGCTCGCACGCGACGGCTTTGGGGCTTCGCCAAAAGCACAAACCGCTGCCGGCCCGCTCGCCGTCAAACCGTCAATGATTCCTGCCCGTGCCAAGTCAATCATTTACCTGCACATGGCTGGCGCTCCTCCGTCGTTGGACCTGTTTGATTACAAACCCAAGTTGAATGAACTGAACATGCAGCCATGCCCGGACTCATTGTTCCAGGGCAAACGCTTTGCATTCATCAAAGGCACGCCCAAGATGCTCGGCTCGCCGCACAAATTTCATCAGCACGGCCAGAGCGGCTCATGGGTCAGCGAAATTTTGCCTCACCTGTCCGCAATCATTGATGACGTGTGTGTGGTGAAGTCGTGCTTCACGGATCAGTTCAATCACGCACCGGCGGAGCTTTTTTTGTTCACGGGTCTTCAACGCCCCGGCAACGCCTCGCTCGGATCGTGGGTTACTTATGGCCTGGGCAGTGAGAATCAAAACCTGCCCGGCTTCATTGTACTTTCGAGCGGCGGCACGGACCCAAGCGGAGGCAAAGGACTTTGGGGCAGTGGTTTTTTGCCGGGCGTTTATCAAGGCGTTCAATGCCGCACCTCTGGCGAGCCAATTCTGTACGCGAACGATCCATCAGGCATGGACCGCTCCAGTCGGCGCCGCAGTCTCGATGCGTTGCGAAATTTGAATGAAGCCGAGGCGAAACTTTACGGCGATCCGGAAACAATCACCCGCATCGAACAATACGAACTCGCGTATCGGATGCAGATCAGCGTGCCCGAGGTATTTGATATATCCAAGGAGCCGGATTCCATCCGAGAACTCTACGGCGCAAAG
>CAYSDO010000202.1:0-7866 GCA_964429665.1 uncultured Bifidobacterium sp. | reverse complement strand
CGAACTTCTCCGATCACGGCGCCAACCGCCTCGGCGCGAGCGCGCTGATGCAGGGGTTGAGCGATGGCTACTTTGTTTTGCCCGCGACGATCAGCGGTTATCTCGCGTCGCAGAATCCCGGCAAACGCCCGAACATGGACAATGCAGCGTTCAAGCAGGCTGAGGAAAATGTTCAGTCGCTCACCAAGACGTTGCTCGGCAACAAAGGCAAGCGCACCCCGGCGAGCTTCCACAAGGAGCTTGGCAAGTTGATGTGGGAATACTGCGGCATGGCGCGCACCAAGACCGGACTCGAAACCGGCATCAAAAAGATTGCCGCACTGCGCGAAGAATACTGGAAAGATGTCAACGTGCTCGGCGAATCAGGTGAGTGGAATCAAAATCTCGAAAACGCCGGTCGCGTGGCGGACTTCATCGAACTCGGTGAACTCATGTGCCGCGACGCGCTGCACCGCGAAGAAAGCTGTGGCGGCCATTTCCGTGAGGAATATCAATACACCAAGGACGATCCGGAAACGAAGCAGGGCTTGGTGAACCCCGGCGACGTGAAGCGCCGCGACGATGCGTTCGCCTACGTGGCTGGTTGGGAATACGCCGGAGCGCCGGACAAAGCGCCGATTCTGAACAAAGAGCCGCTCGTGTATGAGGAAGTTCACATGAGCACGCGTAGTTACAAGTGAGTGGGGGAGGATATCACAAACTGTGACATCCTTGAACGGTATGGCCAAGAAGAACGACAACCAAAATCTGATTCCGGCGCGGCGGATCGAGTCCGCCATTTTGATGGCGCGCGGTCAGCGTGTGTTGCTGGATCGCGATTTGGCCACGCTTTATGGGGTTGAAACGCGCGTCTTGAACCAGGCGGTGCGCCGCAACCGAGCACGGTTTCCGTCCGACTTCATGTATGAACTGACGCGAACCGAGATTTTGAGGATGTCACAGATTGTGATATCCCCGGAGGGCAAAGGAGCGTTGAAATACTCGAAGAGTGTGTTCGCGTTCACCGAGCAAGGCGTGGCCATGCTTTCCAGCGTGTTGAACAGCTCACGCGCCGTGCGGGTCAACATCGAGATCATGCGGGCGTTTGTGCGGTTGCGGGAAATCCTCGCGGCCAACACGGATTTATCGCGCAAGCTGGCGGCACTGGAGCAAAAGTATGACGGCCAGTTCAAAGTTGTGTTTTCCGCAATTCGCAGCCTGATGGCTGAAAAGGCAAAACCGCGCCGTGAGATGGGTTTTCACACGTTGATGGCCAAGCCGGTGAAAGATGAAGCCCCAAAAGCAAAAATGATTTAGCCATGAAAGTTAAATTGAAAGTCTGGCGGCAGAAGAACCGCAACACGCCCGGCGAATTCAAGACCTACGAATCGCCCGGGCTGAACGAAAACATGTCGTTCCTCGAAATGCTCGACGTGGTGAACGAGGAACTCGCCAACAAGGGCGAAGACCCGATCGCATTCGATCATGATTGCCGCGAAGGCATCTGCGGCACGTGCTCATGTGTCATTAACGGGAAGCCGCACGGCCCGCATAAAGGCATCGCGACGTGCCAGACCTACATGCGCAGCTTTAAGGACGGCGACACCATCGTGGTCGAGCCGTGGCGCGCGAAGGCGTTCCCGATCATCAAAGACCTCGTGGTGGACCGGAAGGCGTTTGATCGCATCCAACACGCCGGCGGTTTCATCAGCGTGCGCACCGGGGCTGCGCCCGACGCAAATTCGATTCCCGTTCCGAAGGAAAATTCCGACCTCGCGATGGACGCCGCCCAATGCATCGGTTGCGGCGCGTGTGTCGCGGCGTGCAAAAACGCCAGCGCGATGTTGTTTGTCGCGGCGAAGGTTTCGCATCTCGGCTTGTTGCCACAGGGCCAGCCGGAGCGTTTCAAACGCGTCAAAGCGATGGTGGAGCAGATGGATGCGGAAGGATTTGGCGCTTGCACCGTGACGGGAAGCTGTGAGGCCGTCTGTCCGAAGGAAATCTCCCTCGACTTCATCGCCCGCATGAACCGCGATTACGGCGTAGCGCTGCTCAAAGGTGAGCCGAAGAAGATCGCCGGTGGTGGTGCAGGTTAGAGTGCGCTCGGCGATACGCCAACACCGACGATGCTACAAGCTTGAATCACATTCAGTTTCAAGCGTTCCGCTTCGGCCAAGACTTCATCCGATTCCGTTCCCGGATTCAGCCACAGTTCATCACAGCCTTTTGCGGCGATGTCTGGCAATACTTTCAACAACACTGGCGGCGGCAGATAAACGCTGATCATTTGTGGACGAGCGGGAACATCGTGAATGGATTTGTAAGCACGCAAGCCCTCGACAATTTCCTCCTTGGGATTTACGGGGAACACTTCGTAACCCTGTTGACGAAAAGCGCGCACGGCTTTGTTGCCGAATTTATTCCGGTCGTTCGATGCGCCGATGATGGCGATGGTTTTCATGGCCCAATTATTCGGCTTTTGTCCGGTGGAGCAAGTCTGTGCCTCAATGACTTCACTTCTCCATGGGATTCTGTCACAAACAAGTTGGGACACTGCTTGTCAATGAACGGGGGCTTCGATAGTGTTCTGTCATGTCGCTGAAGAACATCTTTGTCCTTGTGCTGTGCGCCTTGTCCGCACCAGGCGGCGCCCTTGCTGACGTGGTCGAACTCAAGGAGAAGTCCTCCGTCACAGGAAAGATACTAGCTGAGAAGCGCGACAGCGTTGTCGTGGACCTGGGTTACACGGTGCTGGTCATTCCGCGCGATCATGTGGCCAAGATTTCCTCCGGCGATGCTGCGCCTGCTGAGCGTGATTCAAAAAAGAAAAGCAGCTCCGAGAAAAAGGCCGTTGCTGCTGAGACCAAGAACGAAGCGCCGGTCTCCACAGGTTTTTATCGCTCCTCCCCGAAGGCCGGTCCCGAGCGCAACGTGCGCGATCTTGTAAATCAGCTTGGAGAAGCCGTCGTGCAGGTGCGCACGCCGGGTGGGCTTGGCTCCGGATTCTTCATCAACGAAGATGGCTTCCTGATGACGAACTTTCATGTCATCGAGGGCGAGACCCAGATTTCCGTGGAGGTTTATCATCAGAAAAATGGCCAGCTTGAGCGCAAGACCTACAAACAGGTGCGTATCGTGGCGATGAACAAGTTTCAGGACCTTACGCTGCTCAAGGTGGATGACAAGGACGCGCCGAAGTTCAAGACGGTGGGGATCGGGAGTGCGGATGCGTTGTCCGTGGGCGAGCGCGTGTTTGCCATTGGCAGTCCGCTTGGGTTGGAACGTACGGTGACGGAGGGAATCCTCAGCACCAAGACGCGTCAGGTGGGCGGTGATCTTTATTTGCAGACGACGGCGCAGATCAACCCTGGCAACAGCGGCGGGCCGTTGTTCAACCTCAGCGGCGAAGTCGTCGGCATCACGAACATGAAGATCAATTTCGGCGAGGGCCTTGGTTTTGCGATTCCGGCGGAAGTCGTTCGCTACTTCCTCGATCATCGCGACGCCTACACCTATTCGAACGACAATCCTAGCAATCCGTTTCGCTATCTTGAACCACCCGGCCGCACGAAGCAAAACGCGCCGAAGGAATAAACGCTTCTCTCTTGCATCCTTTTACGTCATCAGCACCGTTTTTCATCAAGCCAGCCGACTTCTCATGAACAAATCATTCTTCCCTCGTGCAAATAGCCTTGTGTTCGCGTTAGTGGGCGTGTTTCTGTCCATCGTCTTGTCGCACGCCGCTGTTCCGCCCGTGGAGCGGTTGTTGCCGTCGGACACATTGTTTGTTTTGAGTGCGCCTGACTACTCAAAGCTGCGCGAGATTTACCTTCAGTCGCCCATGCGCTTGTTCTGGGATGATCCCGCCATGAAACCATTCCGCGAAAAGTTTGAGAAGAAGTGGAATGAGGAATTGATTGTGCCGCTTGAGCGTGATCTGGGCGTCAAGTTTTCTGATTACGGTGCATTGCTTCAGGGCCAGATCACGCTGGCAGTGACACAGGACGGATGGGAGGGAAAGAGCGATGCCGAACCTGGCTTCGTGTTTCTGCTCGACTCAAAGGACAAGTCCGACCAACTCAAAAAGAGCATCGCGGAGTTCCGGAAGAAGTGGACGGATGCCGGCAAGACGATCAAGACGGAGAAAATTCGCGACGCGGAGTTCATCATCATTACGCTCACAACGAACGATGTGCCAAAGACAATCCGGCAGTTTTTTCCAGAATCACGTCCGATCGAGGAACTCGGCAAGGAGGGTGAGAAGAAGAAGGATGACGTCAACCGGCTTTACATCGGCCAGCACGAATCGCTTCTCATCATCGGCAGCGCTCCCAACGGCGATGCACCGAAGTCTCTCGAAAAGATACTCGCCAAACTCACCGGCGGTTCCGCTCCGGTGCTCGGCGATCTGCCCGCGTTTGAATCGAGCCGGCTGGCCGTTTTCCGTGATGCTCCTGCATTTCTGTGGATCAATACCAAGGCCTTCGTGGACGTTTTCAACAAGTTGCCGGACGAGAAACCAAATCCTGACGCGCCGAATCCAATGCCGCTTCCAGACAAGAAGAAAATCGTCACCGCGCTGGGCATCGCCGGATTGAAATCCATTGCGGCGGGCTACCGCAGCGCACCGGATGGGGCTGGAATTGAGGTGTTGCTCGGCATTCCTGAATCAGCGCGTGAAGGCTTGTTCAAGATTTTTGCCACGGAGGCAAAAGATGCCGCGCCCCCGGCGTTCGTTCCTGCGGATGCCGTCAAGTTCCAGCGCGTGAGGATTGATCTGCCGAAGGCCATTGCGAGCATTGAGAAGATCCTCGGCGACATTTCGCCCCAAATGGTCAACATGTTGAATTTTTTCATCAGCAACGGCAACGAGGCCATGCGGGTGGACGAGCCCGGCTTTGACATCCGCAAAAACATTTTTGCCAATCTTGGCGACGACCTGATCACGTACGAGAAAGTGCCGCGCGACACGTCGCTGACAGCATTAAGCTCGGCTCCTTCCCTGACACTCGTGGGTTCGCCCGCTGCTGACAAACTTGCCGCGTCCCTCAAAGGAATACTCGTCATCCTGAACGCGTCCGGCGGCAAACCCGAGACCCGTGAGTTTCTCGGCAGGAAGATTTACAGCATGAAATTGCCATCGCCGCAAACCGGTGCCGGTGATAAAGCGGCGTCACGGTCGTTCAACTATGCGGCGAGCGGTGGCTACGTTGCATTCAGCACGGACATCGCCACGCTGGAGGAATTCCTTCGCAGCAGCGAGACACCCCCAAAGCCTTTGCGTGAAGTGGCGGGTCTGGGGGAAACCGCTCAGAAAGTCGGCGGGCAGGGCACAGGATGGTTCGGCTACGAAAACCAGACCGAATCCATGCGCATGATGATGGAGGCGTTGCGGAAGAGTTCAAGTTCGTCCACCAACAGCACGGACGATTTCAATCCGCTGGTGAGCGCGCTTCCGTTTGCCGCGCCGGAGAAAAAGTTCAAGGACTGGATTGATTTCTCGTTGCTGCCACCGTTCGACGCGGTTTCGAAGTATTTTGGGTATTCCGTGTATTCTTGCAACGCGAACGTGGACGGCATCACATTGAAGTATTTCTCGCCCGTGCCCGCGCAGTTGAAGAAGTGAAGGCAGCTTGACCTGCGGTAGTGTCCTAATTTGGATTTCAATTCCGGTCTTTGCTTACCTTAAAGACCGCGATGCCTAGCACAATAAGCAGGCCAACCTCAAAAGAGAAGGCGGTTGCGTTGAACGGCTCGGACTTTTTTGAAAATGCAAAGTGATAAACAAGGTGAAAGAAAATCGTGACCGCAAATCCTGAAAGTGCCGCCCGAAATGTCTTCGCGCGATTCATTTGGAATATCCAGTTTTCATGTCTTTGCCTTCCTTGTGTGACCAACCATAGGCGCGTTTAGCTTCCGGGTGATCGTGCAGATCAAAAACCTCTACGTCGCCTTGCCAGACGGTTTGACCCTGAAAGACTTCATGCATGGGTACAGTTTTGACGTGAACCGCCCCGCAGTTGTGTAACTGCGGGACGGCAACCTGTAATCTTGCTAGATAGTCCTGCTTACTCTCCACAGCGTTCAACCAGTTCCGCGACTGTCCACGCGCTACTCTCAACGCCTGCCGCCTTCTCTGGCGTCAGGCGAATAGCTCCGTGCGTCTTGCAGAAGTTATAGTAGGCGAAATTCAGAGCAACTGCAGTTTCAAAGTTTTCAACCTTTTTGCTGAAGGCATTGGTCAAGCGGGTGAGTCGGCGGCAATGAATACGCAGCGTGTGGTTCTGCTTCTCAACGTGACTGGTGGAAATCCTGTCCATGTCGGGTAACTGACCTGCGATTGACTTGATCGCGCGGGGTCATTAGGCTGCTTCTCACAAATGCTCGAAGTCATCGAAAAGCTCCTCATCCTTCAGGATCGCGATCGGAAGATTCGCCGGGTGCAGACCGAACTCGCCCACATCGAACCTGAACGCCAATCCCTCAAGGCCAAGCTCACCGGGACACAGACGGCTCTTGAGAACGCCAGGCTTCGCGTCAAACAGATCGAGTCCGAGCGCAAGCGTCTTGAGCTGGACGTCGAGTCGAAAAAGAGCCAGATCGAGAAGTACGCCAACCAGCAGTTGCAGACCCGCAAGAACGAAGAGTACCGCGCCCTGACTCACGAGATCGAGTCGTGCAAGGCCGACATCAACAAGATCGAGGATCAGGAAATCGTTTTGATGGAGCAGGGCGAGCAGGCTCAGAAGAACATGGTCGCTGCCACACGCGAGGCGGACGCCGCAAAGAAGCTGGTTGAGGAACAGATTTCCAAACTGGGAGAGCGGGAGCAGAATTTGTCCAAGGAGCTCGGCGAGCTTGAGAGCAATCGTGGCGAACTCGTGTCTGCCGTTGACGAAACCACACGTGGTCGTTATGAACGACTTCTCAAAAGCAAGGGGGACAGTGCGATCGTGGGCGTGAACCACGGTGTCTGCGGAGGCTGCCACATGAAGCTGCCAGCGCAGGTGCTCATTACGAGCCAGGGTCAGCAGGAGATCGTGACCTGCACGAACTGCGGACGCATCCTTTATTACACGCGGGACATGATACTCGCGGCGGCAGACTGAACTTCAAAATCAACTCATGCCTCGAATCAAAACTGAGCAACTCAAGGAGGGAATGGTCGTCATCACCGATGTGAAGAACATGGACGACATGCTCCTGATTCCCGCAGGTGCAAAGTTGACGACGCGGCAGATCGGAATTCTTCAAGCATGGGGAGTGCTCGAGATTGATGTAAAGTCGGCGGATGGCGCAGGCAACACGGACATCCTCAGCAAGCTGCCTCCGGAAACACTCGCAAGACTGACTGCCGAGACGAAAGCGATTTTCTGGAAGCCAGATGACAATGATCAAGTCTTCGCGGAGTTGCTACGGCTGGTGTTAAGTCGTCGCATAAAACGCGGCCAGATTTAGCGAGTCATGACAATATCCATTCCGACCATTGAATCGCTTGTTCAAGCCACGCCGTCCAGTCTTGGCTCATACGGGCCGCTCTTGCGTGAAATTGAGGCAGCGCTCGCTTCCCCTCAATCCAGTCTGGGCAGCATTGCGGAGATCATTGAGAAAGATCCCGACCTCACATCGCGTTTGCTGAGGTTTGCAAACAGTGCCTACTGCGGATTCTCCACGCGTCTGAGTACTGTGTCTGAGGCCATCGGTTTGATTGGCATTCAACAGGTTCAAGACCTTTTGACGGCGTCCAGCGTGATCGAGCAGTTCACAGATGTGGCGGACGAGTTTGTGAACATGCAGTCATTCTGGGAGCACAGCCTGGCGTGTGGCATCGGTGCGCGATTGATTGCAATGGAGGGACGACTGCCAAAACCCGACCGCTTCTTCGTT
>CAYSDO010000201.1:0-7868 GCA_964429665.1 uncultured Bifidobacterium sp. | reverse complement strand
GCAAACTTGAAGACCGTGGCCTTGTCACCATCACGAACGAAATCTCCGAGCGCGACCCCTACGCACGCGAACAGATCCTGCCCAGCATGCCGATTGAACTGAACCCGGCGCAGGCGGGGGCGTTGGAAAAGATCAAAGCCGCCATGAAACGTGCTTCCGGCGTCCCGCCGGAAGATCAAACTTCTTTGCGGGGTGACGATCAAGTACGCAAGCCATTTGTCTCACCCTTCTACGTCCCTGATGCCGGGATAACAAATCATTCAGGATGGCTGCCGCATTGGAGGCAGGCGGATAAACTGTATTTCGTCACATTCCGGCTTGCAGACTCGGTGGCGCAGGATCAACTCCGGGCCTGGGCCGCGCAAAAGGAAATCTGGCTTTCACACCATCCGCAGCCCTGGAGCGAAAAGGACTGGCACGAATACCATGAGAGGTTCACCGTCGCGATGGAACGACTGCTGAATGCAGGATACGGCTCGTGCAGTCTGCGCGAGTCGGCCGTGGGTGTCATGGTGGAGGCTGCTCTGCGTCATTTTGACGGAGACCGTTATCAGCTCGGCGATTTTGTGATCATGCCGAATCACGTTCACCTGCTGGTGCGTCCGGCGAATGGGCATTCCCTGGAAGACATTCTTCATTCCTGGAAATCGTTCACTGCAAAGGAAGCGAACAAGATTTTGAAACGTACGGGCAGCTTCTGGCGCGATGAATACTTTGATCATCTCGTCCGGAGTCCGGCCCAGCTTGAGCGCACCCGCCTCTACATACGCGAGAATCCTGTTCACGCGAAATTGAAAGAGGGCGGATTCAGGCTGGGCAGCGGGACTTTCGATTTGAATCTGCAATCGGTGGCCGTCCGAGCGAGTGGCGACCGGGGTCAGATGGACGCTGGGGAGAAAAGAAATTTGAATTTCCGGCGGGACGCCGGAAACACGTTCCTGCTCCACGGCGTTACGGGTTCAGGCAAGACGGAGATTTACCTCCAGGCGATTGCTTATGCGCTGGAGCAGGGCAAAGGCGCGATCGTTCTCGTGCCGGAAATCTCCCTGACACCTCAGACTGTGGAACGTTTCAAGGCGCGATTCAGTTCCGGCAAATTGCAAACGCTGGTGGCCGTGCTTCACTCGCATCTTTCGTCTGGTGAGCGGCACGACGAGTGGCACAAAATTCGTCAGAGCCGCGCCCGCATTGTCATCGGCGCGCGGTCGGCGGTTTTTGCGCCGGTGGAGCCGCTTGGTCTCATCATCGTGGACGAGGAACACGAGCACACTTACAAGCAGGAGGAAGCGCCGCGCTACCATGCGCGGGATGTGGCCATCGTTCGCGGTCAGATGGAAGGCGCAGTCGTTGTGCTCGGTTCGGCCACGCCGTCGCTGGAGAGTTATTACAACTGCAAGAAGGGCAAGTACACGCTGCTCAGTCTGCCCGAACGTGTGGACAATCAAAAGCTGCCGTACGTGCGCGTGGTGGACATGCGCCAGGCCGGGCGCGGTGGCAAAGGTCCACCGATTTTTTCCAATCAACTCAAGGAAGCCATCACGCAGCGATTGGAAAAAGGCGAGCAGACGATTTTATTTTTGAACCGGCGCGGCTATTCCACTTCGCTCGAATGCACGAAATGCGGATACGTTGCCAATTGCCCCAATTGCAGCCTTGCGCTGACTTTCCATCGGCCCGAGCAGAAACTCCGCTGCCACTTGTGTGGATTCGTTGACACCGTTCCCGCTGCCTGTCCCGAGCCGAAATGCAAAAACCCCACGATCCGTTACTCAGGTCTCGGTACGCAAAAGGTCGAGGACGTGCTCGGAAAACTTTTCCCCAAGGCGCGCGTCAAGCGCATGGACGCGGACGTGATGAAGCGCAAGGAAGATTACCGGAAAGTGCTCGGTGACTTCAGGGTCGGGAAAATTGACATTCTCATCGGCACGCAGATGATTGCGAAGGGCCTTCACTTTCCCAACGTGACGCTCGTCGGAATCATCTACGCGGACATGGCTCTGCACCAACCTGACTTCCGTGCGGGGGAGCGGACGTTTCAACTGCTTACGCAGGTCTCCGGTCGGGCTGGACGTGGTGATGTGGAGGGTGAGGTCTTTGTGCAGGCGTTCACGCCGTTTCATCCTGCGATCCAATACGCACGCCGGCACGACTTCGTGGGCTTTTACGAACAGGAAATTGAGTTTCGCGAACAACTGCAGTATCCGCCGTCGTCACGTGTGGCTTTGTTGACGTTGAAAGGACGGAATGAAGAAAAGGTGAAATTCTCGGCCGAGCACGTGAAGAGGGAATTGGACAAATTGGCCGGGGGCAAAGGCCGGAGTCCTGAGCCCGGAGTCCCGAGTCCGGGGTCCAAGGTCGCGGCTGCTGCGAAGACTCTGGACACGGGACGCGGGACGGTGGAATTAAGGATTTCCGGCCCCGCGCCCGCCCCGCTGTTGCGCGCGGAGAGCTTTTACCGTTACCAGATCATGCTTCGCACCCGTGCCATGAGCCGACTCAGTTTCGCGCTCGCCGACATCTCGGCCCGGCTCGCATTGCCGGATGACGTGACACTGACGGTGGATATTGACCCGGTGAATCTGGGATGATTCGTGGCTGCTGGCGTCCCGCCTGCCGTAGAGCCGTGGCTTCCAGCCCGGCGGAAGGAGACTCACGTCAACCCATTGCGCTTGAGACTTGGCCGCACCGATTGGGGCTTGAGGCTTGGAGCTTCTCTGGTTCTTGGATGTTGGTGCTTGATCTCAAACCCGGCGTCGAGACCAAACACAGCCTGACTTCCTCGGCTACACTGGAAACAACGGAGAGCTTTCAACTTTGTGCTTTCAATGTTTGAAGCCGTTCTTGATTAAATTATTTGCATCAGCCAAAAATGAGCGCCATGCACGTGCATAGAATTGTCTCCATCGTGATTGGCTTGATGCTGGTTTTGGTCTCGGGTTGTGATCGGAAACCGTCGGTTGCCAACAATACTACTCCTGCGTCGCCCGCTTCGACCGGAGCGATTTCCAATGAAAATCTGATCGCGCGTTTTCATTGGCTCGGCAAGAGCCGGTTGGCTGGCGAAACCAATGCAGCCCGTTTCATGAGTATATGGAACATGCCCGAAAGCGCAGCACTCGAAAACCAGACCCTCAACAAACTCGCACTTGCACCCTGGCGATTGACCAAAGGCGATGCTGCCACGAACGGCGCGCCCACAGCGCAGATGCGCGGGTTGCTTGATGATCTGGTGCAGGCGGAATGGTATATCGAGGTCGTCCGCGATGTGGCGAATCAGCCCGCGCAGGTTGCCTTGGCGGTGCGGATGGACTCCGAACGAGCCGCGCTCTGGAAAACCAACCTTGCCTCCGTGGTCGAATCGCTGTGTGAAAACAAGATCTCGGCGGAGACGGATGGCTGGTCGCTGCACTATAAGACCCCAGACCCCAGACCCCAGACTCCGGACTCAGGACTCCTCCAGTTTGTGCGCGCAGGCGATTGGACGCTTGTGGGTCTGGCGCATGGAAAAAACGCGTTGCTCGGAGAATTCAAGACGCACATTGGACGCGATCATGCGCCCTATGCTGCGCGCACAACCAATTTCTGGTTCGATGCGAATGTGGACCTCGTTCAACTCAATGATGCGCTTGGCTTAGGTTGGAAACTCCCGGCTGATCTGCCCAGAATCAAACTTACGGGGATCGGGGATGGCGAGAACGTTCGTACTCGGGGCGAATTGATGTTTCCAAAACCTTTGGATTTGAAGATCGAGCCTTGGAACATTCCAACGAACCTGATTCATGATCCACTTGTGGGTTTCAGTGCGGTCCGGGCGTTGAGTCCAATGCTCAAATCGTTTGGCATGTGGAACGAGTCCAAATTGGGTCCGATGCCAGGACAGGCGTATTTTTGGGCGCAGGATGGATTGCCGCCTTTGCACTTCGCTGCGGCCCCTGCCCTCCAGGCGAGCAATCAGTTCCATCTGCTGTCGGCTTTGCTGCTTCAAACCGTGAACCCGCGAATAGGCTATTTATCCCGGGAAAACGAATTGCGGATGGGTTCGTTATACATGGATACCAACTCCCCTTCCATGCGGTGGCGCGGATTTCCCTACTTTTCCCCGCAACTCACATGGGTTGAATCGGCAACGACCCCTTTTCTGACGGGCGGCCTTTTTTCCAATGCCCTCACAAACCGGACGGCTCCAGCGGCGTTGTTTCAACAGTTCACCGCCGATGCAGATTTGGTGTATTACGACTGGGAGGAAACCCAATCTTGTGTAGCCAGTTGGACACAAGTGAGTCAGGTTTTTCGAATGGTGCTTGACCGGTCGCGTTTGAGGATGAAAGAAAATGCCTCCTGGCCTTGGATGGCTGCCGTGGCTACGAACATCCAGACGAGTGTAACAACACTCCGAATCGGGAAACCAGATAGCTTGATGATCGCGAGAAATTCGACCATCGGTTTTACGGGCATCGAATTGCACCTGCTGGCCGACTGGCTCGAATCGCCCCGGTTCCCAGTGGGCTTCTTTACCGTGCTCGCTCCTCTGGCAAAAAGCGGTGAACTGCCCAAACCTTCGTCCACCAATGCGCCTTCGCAATAGGTGGTGTTTGGCTGTAAAATCCCCGGTAAGCCATCGTCCCCCGGGCTGTCCCCCGCGAGCCTGATGCCTGTCCCCATCAATGGGGACAGGTAAAAAGGCAATTTCGATCCGAAATCAAGGCAAACAGAGGGCGATGTCGGGAATTGATTTGTTTGTTTAATGTTTAATTACAACGAGTTGAGATGTGAATGTGCCCGGTAAAAAAATGTTCAAAAAACTTAAATAAATTGTTGACGCATCGTGGGCTTCCTGAGATAGTCTGGTTACACACGGTTAACAAAAACACAAACATGAGAACAAAAACACTGTTTCTAGCGGCTGCGATCACGGCAGCAGGTCTCGCCTCCTCCATGGCGCAATCAAACGTTTACTCACTCAACGTTGTCGGTTATGTGAATGTTCCGATCGTTGGCGATGGAACGTATAACTTGCTTGCGAATCCACTCAACAACACGTCAGGCAACAACGCTGTCAACCTGTTCCAAGCTCCTTTGATCGGAAACACGGACCAGATTCTGACTTGGGATGTGAATCTCAACGATTTCACCGACTTGCTTACGACGCCAACCGTTATTGGTGGAGCATGGAATCACGATGTAGCGCTTCCTCCTGGGAAGGGCTTCTTCTATGTCAAGGCTTCAAGTGGCATCAAAACCAACACGTTCGTTGGTGAAGTTGTTCAAGGTACCGTCACAAATGTGCTCACAGGTTTGGGAACTTACAATCTGGTTGGCTCTACCGCACCGGTTGGTGGAAGCTTTAGCAACTCAATCGCAGGTTTGATCCCGGCTGGTGGCGACGAGGTGCTCCCTTGGGATGAAGCTCTGAATGACTTCAGAGGGTTCGCTGCTGGTCAACCAAACTGGTCTACCACTCCTACGCCACACTGGAATAATGATACCTCAACCATCGAAGTTGGTCGTGGCTTCTTTTATGTTCGCTCAGGTCCAAATCATAACTGGGTAAGAACGTTCAATGTGCCGACTCCATAAAACAACTGTTGACATAAAAAATAAAAAAGATAATCTCCGAAACAACAACTCAAACAAATAAAAGACTCATGAAAAAAACATTACTAACATTGGCACTGGCGGTGGTTAGTGTCGCTGCGTTCGCGCAGGGAAAAGTTAACATGGTAAATGATGCAACTCGCCTCGTTTACTTCACATCAACAACGGCAGCTGATGCTGCATTGTCCGGCCACGAGGCGCCGGCAGTCCTGCCTAGCGGAAGGCAGTTGATAGTCGACCTGTACGGCGGTGCTACCGCTGGTAGCATGGTGCTCCAGTCCTCGACTACGCTGGCCGGTGGCTTGTTTGGTCCAAACAACTTCGTATCGCCAAACATGGCTGGTGGTGTTGTGGGCTTCTGGCAGATTCAAGTCCGTGAAGCAGCATTCCCGACGGAAGCTGCCTCAAGCGCGGCTGGTGGCTACGCTGGACACTCGGTGATCTTCCAAGGAAAATCGGGTTCGTCGCTCGCCTACAATTCGATCATCAGCCCGCTCGCCAATAACTTTGCGAGCACATGGGCAGCCGGGACGTTCGATCTCGGTGGTGGAAACTTTGGTGCGATTCCGATCGGCCTTGTTCCTGAGCCCTCCAGCATGGCGCTGGCTGGCCTCGGAGCTGCCTCGCTCCTGTTGTTCCGTCGCCGCAAGTAATCTCTGGCTTCGTAACATTCTTTTCAAAGCCCCGAAGAAATTCGGGGCTTTTTTGTTTCCATGGTTTGTTGCACATTTCAAATATCGCAAATGTCTTCACTCTGCCAAATAAACGATCCAAATTGGATTGCTGCTATCCGTGTTCATCAGTGTTCATCCGTGGTTGAATCGCAAGGTACAGCATGAAACACCTTGTCACCGGAGGCTCAGGTTTTATCGGCAATCTTATTGCCCGAAGATTACATGCGCGGGGCCAATCTGTTCGGGTCCTTGATATTTGGGAAGACCCATCCCGTCCTCGGGAGATCGAATTTGTGCGTTGCGATATACGCGACAGGGACGGTGTTGCCGAGGCCATGCGTGGAGTGGATGTCGTCCATCACAATGTTGCGCTTGTGCCATTAAGCAAGGCAGGTCGGGATTTTTGGGCGGTCAATGTGGATGGAGCGCGCGTTGCCGCCGAACAGGCTTGCAAGGCTGGGGTAAAAACATTCATTCACATGAGTTCCAGTGCCGTGTTCGGCGTTCCGGAGAAGTGTCCGGTGACCAATGATTCGCCTTTGATTCCCGCCGAGATTTACGGTCGCGCCAAACTTGCAGGTGAAATCGCCGTGCGAGAGGTGTGCGGGAGTTCCAGCACGTCGTTGATTGTGATCCGCCCCCCGCACCACGCTTGGCGAAGGGCGACTTGGGATTTTCCAGATTCTTTTTCAGTGGATTCTTGAGAATCGCAAAATCTACGTCATCGGTGATGGTAACCAGTCGTTTCAGTTTGTCCACGCATATGACCTGATGGATGCGTACATGCTGGCGATGGACGCAGGAAAGCCTGGAAATTACAATGTTGGAACAAACGGCTTTGGCACTCTCAGGGAAGCCTTGGAAGGATTGATCAAGTATGCAGGGTCTCAATCCCATGTGGCGGGGCTTCCTCTTGGTCTTACCATCAATACGCTTCGTATTCTGGATTGGTTGCGTCTCAGTCCGGGCACTATCTCACCTTCCACAAGGCATTCTATTTCGATGTAAAACAGCTTCTGGACTTGGGTTGGAAACCCCGCTACTCGAATGATGAAATGTTCCGCGAGAGCTACCATTGGTTTCTCGAAAATCGTGAACGGCTTGCTGCTGAAGCAGCCGTGTCACCCCATCGCCGCGTGGTCAAACAAAGACTGTTGGCGCTTCTTAAAAAGTTGTCCTAGGGCGTGGCATCCGTACTACAAAGTTGGAGTTCAAGCTTTAGCTTGTTCCCCCTGCCAAGATGGAGCACCGGAACAAGCTAAAGCTTGAACTCCAACGTGAACTCCAGCGCCCTGAAAATCCCCGCGCGGCACGAGGATTCGTGGGTATTGCAGCGCATGGAACGCAAAACAGGGAAAGTTTTCCTTGCGCTCTTTGTGTTCTCTAGCGGCAATTCATTTGGTTGCTGCGTCAGTCGCCAATTACTCTCTGCGATTCTCTGCGGCCTTTGCGTCTATTCGTTTACAGCAATTTCAAAAATACGTCGGCCGTGATGATTTTCACGCCGCGAAATTCGCGAAGCGCCAGCAGGTGCTTTTTATCACCCGACACGATGCAATCCGCTCCGGCGGCGATGGCGCATTCCAAAACCATTTCATC
>CAYSDO010000200.1:0-7889 GCA_964429665.1 uncultured Bifidobacterium sp. | reverse complement strand
CCTTGGGTTTGAGTACAATGTCGGTCAATCCGGCTTCACGCGCCCATCGTTCTGTATCGCCTGCCAGAGCCGCGCCCGCAACACAACCCACCAACGCCTCGACCATTTTCAGCACTTCGGCGGGCAGAGGCTTGAGCAACGCCATGTCCGACACTGCCACGCGCCCACCCGGCTTCAACACCCGTGCCATCTCGCGCCACACCTGCGGCTTGTCTGGCGAGAGGTTGATGACACAATTGGAAATGATCGCGTCCACGCTACCGTCGGCAACCGGAAGGTGCTCAATCTCCCCAAGGCGGAACTCAACGTTGTCGAGCTTCGTCTGGTCCCGGTAGAACGAGGTATTGCGCCGCGCCTTCGCAAGCATCTCCGGCGTCATGTCCACGCCAATGGCGCGTCCATTCGCACCGACTTTGCGCCCGGCAATGAAAACGTCGAACCCGCCGCCACTCCCGAGATCAAGCACCACCTCGCCGGGCTTGAGCGCCGCGAGCGCCCCCGGATTGCCGCAGGACAAACCCATGTTCGCGCCTTCCGGCAGCGCTTGCAGTTCCTCTTTCGAGTATCCCAGTTCACGCGCTAGTTTGTCCGCGTCCGGCGGTGCCGAACCGCAACACGAAACGCCCGGCGCACAAGAGCCGGCAGAGGTTTCCTGCGCAATCTTCGCATAACCGCCTCGCACCAGATCGCGCACGGTCTGTTCCTTTTCCAAAGTCGTCATATCGCTCATATTTCTTCCTTTCAACAACGTCGCCGGCAGATTTCTGCCAGATCCATTTTCATAATCTTCTTGAGTTTCAGCACATCGGCGCCGGCCTCATCGGTATTGGCGAGCGACTTTTGAACCCAGTCCAGCGCCTCGCGCACGACAACCGGCGCAGACTTGTCCGGCAGGCGGTAATAAACCCAGCGCTCTGTCTTGCGTGACAGGATCAGCCCGGCCTGATTCAAGATGGAGAGGTGTTTGGAAACCGTGGAGGTGGCGAGGCCAAACAGTTCTGTGATCTGGCAAACGCACAACTGCCCACGCCGGAGCGACAGGAGAATCCGCACCCGGTTCGGGTCGGACAACGCCTTTGTGATGGTCATGAACTCACGCATACTTTTTGTCATTTCGCCAAACAACGAAATAAATATGGCGGCTACATCAGATTCTGGCAAGTGATAAATTCGCCGGGCTTTGTTTGCGCCGCACGACGTCCCCTCAAACGCAATCAACATGAGTAAACGCTGCCTTGTTTGCGCCGTCATATTCAGGCAACGTCTCCTGCAAGCGAAATGACTGAGAAGGAAAAACAATTCCGTGCAACCGACCGTTTTTTGAAACTCGTTCCGGCGGTCATCCGGCGTCGCGGTAGGGACTATTTCGATTCGGGCGCGGTCCTAAGCCTGGTCGCAAACAATCCCGACACGGAACACACCGCCGTTGTTCAAGGCACGGAGAAGTACACCGTCAAGCTCATATACCAGGATCATCAGTGGCTCTCGGAATGCACCTGCCCGATGGAATACGATTGCAAGCATGGTGTCGCTGCGATGCTGACGCTGCAAGAACGAATCAGGCCGGAGAACGGGAGAGGCAGTAGCACATTGATCAAACCGATTGCGGCCACCATCAGAAACTCAGCAGGCATATCCACGGTTACACAACCGCCCGCGTCGCAGCTTGCCAAACGGATTGCCAAAAGTCTTGGCCGCCCGCTTTTACATGCGGAATCGCAATACGTCAAAGCCGTCCAGACCCTCTACTCCAACGCCAGCTACCGGAAGCTCACCACGGCCGATCTTTTTGCACTGAGCAGCAAGATTGGTTACGGCTGGGAAACACTGGAACTCTGGCCCGAGTTGCCGCGCGATGATTATCGCTGCTGGCTTTTCGTCGCGTGGGAATTGAAGCGACGCGACATCCGCATCCCTGAGTTCATGGAGGTCATCACCGATTTTTCTGTCATCGAGGACGATCTGAAAGAGTGGGATCGCGCCCGCGAAATCGAGGAATGGACCGAGCGTTTCGATGATGCGGAAACCTCGATTCCTTCCGCGGCCGAGACGCTCGATCTGCGCCTTATGTTCTTCCCCACTGAAGCGCGGTTGCAATGGCGCATGAATCCCACCGATCCGTTCGTCGAACTCAAACAGGCGCAGGCAAAAAAGTTTTCCGAATCCGTTGACTCCGGGCAGTTGAACATTTCACCCGAATCGGGGCCGCTGTGGAACGCGATGCACAAGCCGTGGTCGTACGAAAGCTGGTGGTCCATCAACTACAGCCTGAACAATTCCCGCGCCCCGCTCAACCGGGTGCTTCGACTCACACTCGCGTCGGACCGCCTGGTGAAACCGGATGGCAATCCCCTGCCCCGCTCTGCCGAACCGTTGCGCCTCGACTTCACCGGCCCCGTGGACGGTCGCGAGAATTACGAACTGCGCCTCGTCTCTCCCGACGGCCAGGAGCCGCCACCCATTCACTGCATCATCTACGGCAAGCCCGCCATTTACATCACCGAAGGCGGTATTTTCACGGGTCCGTTCGCCAGTGTGATGGCGAACAAAACCTCCATCAACATTCCATCGGCCGCACTCGAAACATCCGCCGGTCTGCGTTTCATCCACGCCCTGGGCTTGCCCATGCCTGAGCATCTCACAGGCAAAATGAAGATCGTTCCGGTCGCGGTCACGCTTTCATGTGAACTGAAGGAAAGTTATCCGGGTAGCAAAACGGAGAACATTCTCATCCGCGCGAAAGCCAGGGCCAAAGGAATGGCGGATGAGCATTTCTCAAACACCGGCTGGATTGCGCCAAACCGGGCATGGGCACAGGACAAAACCAGCAAGACGACGAACAACACTCTGATCGTCCATGACCGCGCGGTTCAGGCGTACTTTCCTAACATTCTCGACCAACTCGGCGCCAAGTTCCAAGGTTACGGCGGCGATCATTGGTCAGTTCGGCTTACCAGGAAAACGCCCGAGTTGTTCGTCAAGTGGCTGGAGTCGCTCCCGCCTGAAATCCAGATTGAACTCGACGACGAACTCGCCACGCTGCGCGACTCGCCAATAAGCGGAACCGTTTCACTCGACGTTCAGGAGGCGGGTATTGACTGGTTCGATCTCAAGGTGATCCTCAACGTCGCCGACACCAATCTAACCCAGGCAGAATTGAAACTGCTGCTCAATGCGCGCGGGGGCTACGTTCGGCTCGGCAGCAAAGGCTGGCGGCGCTTGAAGTTTGATCTCACACCGGATGAGGACGAACAACTTGCCCGGCTTGGACTCGACGCCAAGGATTTCACAGCTGAACCGCAGCGCTTCCACGCGCTTCAACTCGCCGACGATGCCGCCAAGAAGTTTCTCACATCTGAGCGCGTGGAAAACATCCGCCGCCGCGTCAGCGAAATCAAAACACGCGTCACACCGGACTTGCCCAAGCAGATCAAGGCCGACCTCCGGCCCTACCAGACCGAGGGCTATCATTTCCTGTCCTACCTGACTGCGAACCGTTTCGGCGGTGTGCTTGCGGACGACATGGGCTTGGGCAAGACAGTTCAGGCGCTCACATGGCTCGCCAGGCTGCGCTCAGACGGCGGCTACAAAACATCTCCCTCCCTCGTCGTGTGCCCCAAGTCTGTCACCGATAACTGGCGCTCTGAATCCGAACGGTTTTATCCCGAACTCCGGGTCCGCATCTGGCACGGTGAACCTGCCACCGAACTTGTCGCCGCCCGCAAAGACTCAGACTTGATCGTGGTCAATTATTCCCAACTTCGCTCGCTGTCGCCGGACATCGCGAATGTTTCATGGCAGGTCGCCATTCTTGACGAGGCGCAGTACATCAAGAATCCCGATTCGCAAACGGCGCAATCCGCACGCGCGTTGAAGGCCGACCACCGGCTCGCGCTTACCGGCACGCCCATTGAAAACCGCCTGCTCGATCTGTGGAGCATTTTTTCCTATGCCATGCCCGGCGTGCTCGGCAATCGTGCCGACTTTCTCCGCCGTTTCAATCAGCAGGATGACCCGCTCGCACGCCGCCGCCTCTCCGCGCGTGTTCGACCCTTTCTGTTACGCCGCTCCAAAGGCCAGGTGGCGAAGGAACTGCCCGACCGGGTGGAGGAAGACCTGCTCTGTGAAATGGAGGGCGAACAAAAAACTCTCTACCGCGCAGAATTCAAGCGTGCACAGCAACTGCTCCTTCGGGTCCAGACGCGACAGGACCTGAACGATCAACGATTCAACATCCTCACCTCGCTGCTGCGACTGCGGCAGATTTGCTGTCATCCCGCACTCGTCAACGCCGATCTCCGCAAAGCCGAGAGCGCCAAGGTCAACGCTCTGCTCGATTTGCTCGAACCGCTCATGGAGGAAGGTCACAAGGTTTTGATCTTTTCGCAATTCGTCACCATGCTCGACATTTTGCGCGAGACAATCGAGGAACGCCAATGGCCGTATTTCTATCTCGCTGGCAGCACCGAGAATCGCGGCGAACTCGTGAAAGACTTTCAGTCCGCCAAAGACGGAGCGGTGTTCTTGATTTCGCTCAAGGCGGGCGGCTTCGGCCTCAACCTCACCGCCGCATCTTACGTGGTGTTGTTCGATCCGTGGTGGAATCCAGCCGTCGAAAACCAGGCGATAGACCGCACTCACCGCATCGGCCAGACGAGCAAGGTGATGGCATACCGGTTGTTGATGCAGGACAGCATCGAGCAAAAAATCCGCGCCTTGCAGAAGCAAAAGACCGCGCTGGCGGACGATGTCCTCGGTGAGGAAAAGTTCGCCCAAAGTCTGACACTTGACGACTTGCGCTTTCTATTCTCGGAAAGTTGATCCACTCGCTTTCACGATTGCCAGCCGGTATGAGTGCTGCAAGACTTCAACGTCGCTGAAACTTAAAACACAATTACCAGAAGATCCCATGAAAAAACTATTCATCCTGTCTGCGTCACTTCTTATTGCCGCGTCAATCCAGGCCGCCCCTCAAGCCAAGACCTATCAAGTCACCGGCCCGGTTCTTGAACTTACCGATACCACGATCGTCGTCCAAAAGGGGGACGAAAAATGGGAGGTCGCCCGCGACAAGGACTGCAAAGTTGATGGTGATCTCAAACTCGGTTCGAAAATCACCATCAAATACCGCTGCGTTGCCACGAGTGTCGAAGTCAAGGGCGAGAAAGCCGACAAACCTGCGAAGAAATAATCCGTCAACCACAGTCAACGGATTCAGCGCCCCACTCAAATGGGGCGCATTTTTTGGCTTCATCCCCTGCGCCAGCCCTGACAAGCTTCCTTGTGTTCCAAACCAGAACCACCCGGACGACTGCGGTTTTCACGGCTTTGTTTCCTGCCTTGCTCATTTTTCTAATCCACGCGGCGACGTTGATTGAAGGTTCGTCAGCCCAACTTTCCTCCAACTATTCCAGAATTGACCTGCGGCGCACTGACGAAAATCACCTGTTCGTTTGGGGCAGGGCGAATGGGAAAAGAATCAGCGTGCTCGTGGACACCGGATGGTCATGGACAACGTTGAATGTCCCTTCACGCCCGCCAGCGAATTCGACAATGAACATTGCGCAATTGAAACTCGGGGCGTTCACGCTGACCAATGTTCCCGTCGTCACTCAAGATGTCCGCTTCAACGGCCAGCCTGCGTCCTTCGACTTGGTGCTCGGTGTGGATTTTCTCCGTGAACACCGCGCCGTGATTGATTGCGCGAAACGGAAACTTTATCTCCGCGGAAACACAGAGGAGGCCGGAACAAAAATGCCGTCGGCATCAGCGCTTCAGAAAAGTGGATTCATCCCAGTTCCTCTCTCGCTAAAGAATCCACCCGCGCTCACCTGCTCCGCCCTCGTGAACGGCCAGCCTGTTGAGTTGCTTGTGGACACGGCAGCCGCGTGGAGTTGTCTTGATGAACGCCAGATTACACGCATCGAACTCAAACCGCATCCCACACTGCGAAAGCTCACAGGCGCTGGCAAAACCGGCGAACGCTTTGTGGCCGCATCTGAAACCCGCAGCTTCGCAATCGGTTCTGCCGTCTTGAAGAATGTAAACTGCGCCGTGCTGGATTTGAAGGATTGGGGGCTTGCCGCGCCCGGAGAACGCCTCGCGGAGGTTCAAGGCATTCTCGGCGGCGGAGAACTCGCGCGACTCAACGCCATCATTGACTGCGGTTCGCTCACGCTCTGGCTCAAGCCGTGACCCGCAGTGTTCTTCTCATGACACCTGTCACTCCGCACCTGACACCCCTTAATCACAACCGCGCCACCAGCAACTCCCGTTGGAAGATGAGTTCCTTGGGCAGATGCGAGTAGATTTTCATGAACAACTCGTCGTGGCTCAAAATCTCGCGCCGCCAGTCGTCGTAGTTGATGGATTGCAATTGAGCGAGCTTGTCGCGCGTGAAACCCGGCAGACCGTTCACGTCGAAACATTGCGGCCCGGGCACCCAGCCAAGCGGAGCCTCGTCCGCATCAGCCCTTCCATGACAACGATCCACAATCCACTTGAGCACACGCATGTTCTCACCGAAACCCGGCCAGAGAAATTTCCCTTCAGCGTCCTTGCGGAACCAGTTCACGTAGTAGATGCGCGGCGGGAACTTGATCTTCTTCCGCATCGCGATCCAATGCCGGAAATAATCGCCCATGTTGTAGCCGCAGAACGGGAGCATCGCCATCGGATCGCGCCGCACCTGCCCCGCTCCGCCCACCGCCGCCGCTGTCATCTCAGAACCCATCGTCGCACC
The DNA here is from genome assembly GCA_964429665.1 of uncultured Bifidobacterium sp. Classification (GTDB taxonomy): domain Bacteria; phylum Verrucomicrobiota; class Verrucomicrobiia; order Limisphaerales; family JADLHS01; genus JADLHS01. The sequence continues at coordinate 1,147 of CAYSDO010000200.1, read as the reverse complement.
GACATACACGCCGTGAATCCAATTGAACGCCTGATACACCAGCGGCATCGTATCCGCACGGCGTCCACCAAAAATGATGGCGCTGATCGGAACGCCATCCGGGTCGTTGACTTCCTTGGCGAGCATGGGGTTATTTGCCATCGGCGTTGCGAACCGCGAATTCGGATGCGCCGCCTTCTCTTTCGACTCCGGCGTCCACTTGTTGCCGCGCCAATCCAGACACTCGGCAGGCGGCGGATCATCGTGACCTTCCCACCACACGGTACCGTCCGGCTTCAACGCCACGTTCGTGAAGATGGTATCGCGCTGGATCATCCCGGTCGCATTCGGATTCGACTTTGAGTTGGTTCCGGGCACAACGCCGAAATATCCCGCTTCAGGATTAATTGCCCACAACCGCCCATCCGGCCCGGGTTTCATCCATGCAATATCGTCGCCCACCGTCCACACCTTCCAGCCTTTGAACTGCGGTGGCGGAACGATCATCGCAAAGTTCGTTTTTCCGCACGCGCTCGGAAATGCGGCGGCAACGAACGTCTTTTCCCCGCTCGGCGATTCCAATCCAAGTATCAGCATGTGTTCGGCAAGCCAGCCCTCCTTGCGCCCCAGGTACGAGCCAATGCGCAGCGCGAGACATTTCTTTCCGAGCAAGACATTGCCGCCATAGTTCGAGCCGACGGAAATGATCGCGTTGTCATGAGGAAAGTGCGCAATAAAACGCCGCTCCGGATTCACGTCCAACATGCAATGCAGGCCGCGATTGAAATCCGACCCGTCACCAAGCTGCTCATAAGCCACACGGCCCATGCGCGTCATGACCCTCATGCTCAACGCCACGTAGATTGAATCCGTCAGTTCGATGCCCACCTTCGTCAACGGCGAACCCGGCGGGCCCATCAGATACGGCACCACATACATGGTGCGTCCCCGCATCCCTCCATCACACAACGCACGAAGCTTGGCGTACATCTCGCGCGGCAGCATCCAATTGTTGGTCGGCCCGGCGTCCTCCTCAGTTTCGGTGCAGATGAACGTGCATTGCTCCACGCGCGCCACGTCGTTGGAATTGGAACGGTGATAGTAGCAGCCGGGATGCTTCTCCTGATTGAGTCGGATAAGCACGCCCTGGCGCACGGCCTCGCTGTAG
>CAYSDO010000199.1:0-7908 GCA_964429665.1 uncultured Bifidobacterium sp. | reverse complement strand
ATGCCTGCACAAAGTAGTTCTCGCTCTTCCGCGCCGAGAATTTCATCTGCATCTTCCCGCGCTCACATGACGTCACCTTGTCAAAGACCACATGACACGGACTTGAACGAGTACCGCCAACGATGTCCATGATCTCCTGAGCCGTCTCGATCAGCATCTGCGCCAGCGCCGGATCACGCCGCCCGATCTGGGCACGAACCTTGTGCTGAAACTCTTGAAGCTTGTGCAATCCCGACCTTGCCTGGCATCGCTTGAAAGCCTCCTCTGCATCACGCAATGTCTCCAATAATTCCTCGCTGTGCCCGTTGCCATCCTCTTTGCCGTGCTCCTTGTCGTCATCATGGTCGCGCTCTTTGCCATGTTTAGGAAACACTTCCGTCTCCCGCACCGCCAACACCAGACTATGCACGGCCTGCGCAGGACTCAGCACGGCAAAGGTCGCGGTAGCCATGTTGGTATCCACGCCATCCGAAACAGCAAGGTTCACGACATGATTTCCGGGAGCGAAATGGTTCGTCACCGTCGCAGTCGTCCCGAGCGTGTTCGTGCCTTCGGCCCACACAAACTGTAACGAATCATTCTCCACGTCGGCGGATTGCGAACCATCCAGGATGACAATGGCATCGCAACACACGCGCGCAATCACCACCAGATTGCTGATACCGGGAAGCTTCGTGAGCGGTGAGACGACGATCTTCGGCTCGGGGGCATCGTTCACAGGAAGCACAGTGAGGCTGATCGTGGCTGGCGCGGAATCAAGCTGCCCATCGTTCACCCTGAACGTGAAACTATCCGGGCCGAAATAATTTGTAACAGCCAGATACGTGAGGTTCGGCGCCGTGCCGCTCAAACTCCCGTGCGTTGGCAAGGCGACAATTGAGTAGGCCAACGCGTCCCCTTCCACATCGTAACCGGTGAGTGTAACGGTCAGCAACGTGTCTTCGTTAACCGACAAAGCTTGCGGGCCGGCCACGGGCGCGTCGTTGACCGGCAGAACGTTTATGCTGACCGTGGCTGGGGCGGATTCCAACATCCCGTCAGTTACTTTGAAGCTGAATTCATCGGGGCCGAAGTAGTCGTGGTCGGGAACATATGTCACCGTTGGCGCAACGCCGATCAACCGGCCATGGATCGGCCGCACGACCAACGTGTAGTTAAGGGAATCGCCATCGCCATCCGACCCGCCCAGCGTAATTGGGAGCGACATGTCCTCATCAAGCGAAACGGTTTTGGGATATGTCACCGGCGCATGGTTGACCATCAACCTCGCGTTGGAACTGACGACCGAACCCAGCGCATTCGACACGACCACCGAGTAATCGCCGGCGTTGGTGAATTGCGCATCCGGCAAGGCCAGGAATGGAGTTGTCGCACCCGGAATATCCACACCATTAAAGCGCCACTGGTAGCGCAGCACGGGCGAGCCGGTGGCATGGACAGTAAACGCAAACGGCACACCGGGATTCACTTTTCCACCCAACGGTTGTTGATCAATCTGCGGCGGCCCCATCGGCGAAGCAAATTCGGCCACTCCGTTGAAGGGCTGGCTGCCGCTGAAGACCCGTTCACCCCAATCATTCCAACGACCCGCTTGCGGATGTCCGGGTGGATACATGGTCACGAAGTCTTCGCCACCGAGAGCATTATTCGGTTCACCCGGTGCCCAGTATGTGAAACCGACCGGTTCGCCACTGGCCCAACGGAACGTGCCTTCGGTCGCCACATCATTGATGCCGATCCACAGCAGGCGGTTTGTTCCGGCATAGCCGCCAAACGTGTTAAGCACCCAATCCTGCTCGGCTTGATTGCGCACAGTAACCAGATGACCACCAAGCGCCGCTGCCGCACGTTCCGTCCAGGTCCAGGTCGCCGGACTCAGCAATGCGTAGAAATGTCCAGTGGCAGCGTTGCTGAATGTGGTGCTAATGGGGATGGGTGGCCAGAGTTCCACCTGCCAATGCAGCCTCGCATTTAATCGTCCACCCACCGTGTCTTCACCCCAACCGGTATTGCAGCAGCAGGTATCACGGGCGCGAAGCGTCAGTGTGGCTGTGTTTTGACTCACCAAGACTGCGCTCGTCACGTCCACCTCGTTCGTCACATGCCCCAACCGGCAACTGGTGTCCGCCGAATCAGGGGTGACAAGAATGTTCCCCACGTAGCCGACGTCATCCGCCGTTCCCGAGACAATGCTCACCTTGATGCTTTTGATTGGAGCGGCAAAGGTACGGGTGATGGCGCACTCAGCGAAATGCCCGACCGGGAGATTCGCAACGGCGTAAGTGTGCTCTGAGTTATCAACGATATTGTTCGTCAGCAGGCTTGTGCTGTCAATGGACTGCGGCGCGCCGTGGTAAGTCAGAGTCGGATCAACCAGTATTTCCTGTACGAGTTCCTGCCCGAACCACGCCACGTTTTCCTGCAACATGCTCCAGTGATTCGTGTAAAGCCCGGGTGTGGTCGGCGCATGGATGGACAAAGTGAACGTCTTCGCTCGCCCTCGGAAGATTCCGCCGAAAGTCGGGATGTCATCCTGCACGTCGTTCATCAAATAGCGGCCCGCACCAAACAGGGTATCGAGAAACTCCTTCTGACCGAAACGATATTTCCCTGCTTCCGACCACATCGCATCGCCTTCGTTACGGACAATCACTGTGGCTGTGCGCGTCTCACCCGGAAACATCCGCGTCGGAATGTTGTGCCAGAGAATCTTCGCATCGCGGTCGGGATAGTCGTTGAACGCAGCAGCACCGCGGGCCGTGGTCTTGATATACTCGTATGGGTCAGTGGTTCTGGACCACAGATCGGTGTTCGTGTTGCCGCTCCCGGATCGGACGTAGGGCGGGCCAGCATTGGCCGCAAAAATGCCCGTCCCTTCGTCGTACTCATTCCAGCTTTCAACGTACACACGCTTATGGATTGTCCGCACGATACGACCCCATGCTGTGTTGTAGGGCGTGCCACCCGCCCTCGCAAGAAAGTCGCCGGGGTTGCGGATGTTTTGATCCCAATAGCCACCCTTGAGTTGCGCGGTTTGGACGCTTTTCCAATTCGCGGGATAATAATACTGATTGATCTCGAACTGCGGCACCTTCTCATCCGCCCATGCAAACGTCGGATCATTCAACGCCGTCGTGACCATGTAAACGCCATTGGAGAATATCGGATGACTCGCGCCAAAAGCATTCCGCAACCGCGTCTCCACGTCCGCACGCGAGAGCGACGCAAGATTGCCCAGATTGAACTTCACATGCCACGTGTCCAACACAGGACGCCCATTGATCTTTGCCAGGTAATCGTCCGCATACGCATCCTGGTTCACACTGTAGTACTGGTTGAACCATCGGATGTATTGGTTCACGAACTCATCCTTGCCCGCCGCCGTGTTCACGTCCACCAGTGGCTGCTGATCCCACGTGATCATCGGGTCAAGAAAAGGAGCCACCTTCGGCACGTTCCATCCCTCGCTGCGCAATTGGTTCAACGCCCGGAACAGATTGACCCGTTGCTCCTCAGACGAAGGAATCAGATGCACGTAGAGCATGTCGAAATTCGCCGCCATCATCTGCTTGATCTGAGAGCGCCAGAAATCCGTCGTGCCGGTCCAATTCACCCGCCCCTCCACCGGACGCCACGGCCCGGTCAATTGGCCGCCATTGGCCGAGAACCACTGAAACACACTCACACTGACAAGGTGATTGGTGAGATTGTATGAAGCCTGCGGCGTGAACAGGCTTCCCGGCGATTGACCGAAAGAAACTCCGGACAACAAACTGATGGCGAGAGCCACAACAACGAGGGACGAACCGTGGCATGGCCAGCCGACGAAAACTCGTCGCTTCAGGCTGGTGCTCATGGTCCGACTGTGCGGCGACACACCTCAACGTGTCAAGCCGTGGAAGACCCGACATGGAGAAAGAGAGCATCAAGCAACCTGAGGTGAACAGACAAAACGTGGCATAGATCGGATGCCGGATGTACCGATATGGCCCGCTGGTCACCAGGCCTCCTTCCGTCGCATCAGCCACCACATGATAACTGCGCCGACCGAACGTTACCCGCGCCCAAAGAAACAGCGAAAGCGCCAGCACCTGCAAACCGATGACAAATGGAGAAGATGAAAAAAGATTCCGGATGGCCGCCAGACCGAGCTAACCGCCAATCATCCCCATGTAACCGGCGATCGAAAGAAACTTCAACATAACGCCGCAGCGCTCTGGTTAGGCTGCTGGTGTGTTTGTTCTCGCATACTCAATCCTCGCTCGCTCAACCTCTCGGCGCAGCGGCAAGTAACGCTCAATCACGCCCTGTCTGATGGCAGTAACGGCCTCTGCCGAAGTGCAGTCGCGGCCAATGCAGCCACCCATCGTCGAGACATTCCTAGTCTCTCGAACGAAGCGTGCAGCATAAGTGTCGAAACCGCCGCGTGTGAGTCGCAATCCACAGAGAGCATACAATCTCGCCTCTGGAGTACCACGTTCAAACAACTCGCGGAACAGTGCCGATGAATGGCGGCTCGAAAGGACGACGAAAAACGCGTCCTCACGCGCCGGCATCGAACCCGCAGCACCCACGGCGCCAAAAGAAAACGTCTTCACACTCTGCAACTGCTCGACAGCACGGCGACCGGCTTCGCTAGGAGGAAGTGCCGAGTAGGTCACGAAACCGATAAGAGCCAGCACGACGACAACACTGATCGCGATTAAGTAGGAACGTTTCATGCGTGTATGCAGTCTAGTCAGTATGGCTTTGGCAGCGCGCCAGAGCGGTGTTTGCTTTGTGGGATGAGCGTGGGTTGCGAACCGCAGAGCGGAACGCCGAGCCACAAGTTGTGAGACTCCCCAATAAAACACTCTTCGCTCACATTCCTGTTTCTCACGAGGCGTTTCAATCAAACGTAACAAACAACAATAGAATGCACACAGCAAGGACGAAAGCCTCGACCCAACACTTGACCTTGATCGACCGTTTCCAGACCAGAAAATGAGCGGCTGTGGCGGCAATCAGGTAAATGAACGCGAGCAAGACGCCGTGAGCGTAGCCTATTATTGACAGGCCGAACTGCTGCGGTCCGTCGAGACGGCCCAGCGCTTGGTTGACGCTGGCCACCAAAGGAACAAGAAAAGTGAGTAAAGCCATCCCAGCTATTCGCCACGTAAGGACAACCGCAATATAGAGAAATCCAGATGCCTTCTTTGGAGTCGTGGCGTGGTCGGCGGATTGCATGCGATGTGTTACGGCTAGTCAGTATGGCTTTCGCGGCGGGCGGGAGCGGGGTTTGCTCTGCGCGGTGATCGTGGGTTGCGAACCGCAGAGCGGAACGCCGAGCCACAGGTTGTGGGACTCGCGTCCCAGACAACCGTAATGACCGAAAGAACATACACCATGAAGACTTATCTACTCCGTGCCCCCAACGCTGTCGAGACTCAAAACCACAAACAACTCGCGGGAATGGTTTCCGGGTAGTTTGAGATTGCCGGGGGCGATTCGATTGATAATGTTTTGTGACCAATTTGAATATCTCGACATAACCATGAACGCGAAAAACGCCACCAACAATTTTCCAAAACTTCACAACGCCATGTGGCCCGGCCTCGTCGGCAAGGGCAGTCCCGGCGCAGAACCATTCATTGACCTCGATACCATGCTGGACATGACCGCCAAGGCGGATGTCGGCGGCGTGAAGTTCGACGGCGTGGATCTCTTTCTCTACAACCCGCACACGGACATTGATATTTCGGACGACGGCATCAAGGCGCTCGCCTCGAAGATCAAGGCCAGGGGGCTGGTGGTCGGCTCCGTGGTTGCGCCTGTTTGGTTCGATGCTTCGGCGGGCGGCGATGAAAAGGCGCGGGCGGCGTGGGTTACTCACGTGCGCAAAGCCATCCGCATCGCGAAGAAATTGCGTGAACTCGGTGTGCGTCCCTACGGCGTGGTCCGCATTGACAGCGCCACGAGTGTTACCGCATGGGACAAAGCTCCCAAGGCCACCACCAGGCTCATTGCGCATACTTTCAAAGAAGCGGGGAAGATTGCCAAAGACAACGGCGAGCGTCTCGCTGCCGAGGGCGAAATTTGCTGGGGCGGCATGCACTCCTGGAAACACATGGTAAACCTGCTGGAAGAAACAGGCATGCCCAAGATCGTCGGCTTCCAGGCGGACATGTCGCACACACATCTTTACACGCTCGGCTTCAACGCCGAGGCGCATCGCATCGTGCCGAAGAATTACCACTACGAGCCCGGCGAATTCCACAAGGCGATGACCAAGCTCACCGACGCGCTCCGTCCGTGGACGATTGACTTTCACGTTGCCCAGAATGACGGAAGCGTTTTTGGTTCTGGCTCGCACGAGAAGACAGGTCGCCACTGTCTCGCCACCGATCCGAAGGGCAAGTTGAACATCGCCCGTGATTCCGGTTACTGGCTGCGCGATGGCAAAGGCAAGGTCACCAAAAAGCTGAAGCACATCTGCTGGGACGGTTGCATGTTCCCGAACGAAACGCTGATGAAGCAACAGACGTGGAATGATATTCTCGCGGCGATGATCCAGGTTCGTGAGAATCACGGGTGGCGCGCTTAACTTTTAACCCCTAATACCTCTCTCGAATTATGCCTAAGAAACAACTTCGCATCGGACTCATCGGTTACGGCTTCATGGGCCGCACCCATTCCAACGCTTATCGCAAGGTCAACAACTTCTTCGACCTCGAGCATCAATGCGTGCTGCAAGCAATTTGTGCGCGCGACGAGGCCAAAGTCAAAGCCTTCGCGGAGCAGTGGGGATTCAAATCCATCGAAACCGACTGGCGCAAGCTGATCGCGCGCGAGGACATTGACGCCATTGACATCTGCACGCCAAACAACAGCCATGCCGAGATCGCCATCGCCGCCGCCAAAGCGGGCAAGATGATCCTCTGCGAGAAACCACTCTCAATGAACGGACCGGAAGGCCGAAAGATGGTTGAGGCGGTGGAGAAGGCCAAAGTGCCTAACATTGTCTGGTATAATTATCGTCGCGTCCCCGCTGTAACACTCGCCAAGCAATTGATTGATGAAGGCAAGCTGGGCCGCGTGTTTCATTATCGCGCCAAGTTTCTCCAAGATTGGACCATCAGTCCCGAACTCCCGCAGGGCGGCGCAGGATTGTGGCGGTTGGATGCGAAGGCCGCTGGCAGCGGCGTGACGGGCGATCTACTCGCGCATTGCATTGACACCGCGATCTGGCTCAACGGCAGTTTCGACAAGGTCAACGCGATGACCGAGACTTTCATCAAGGAACGCACCCACACGCTCACAGGCAAGGTGCAGAAGGTGGGGATTGATGACGCTTGTGCGTTTTTAGCGCGATTCAAGAACGGATCGCTTGCCACTTTTGAAAGTACCCGTTACGCGCGTGGTCACAAGGCGCTTTACACGTTCGAGATTAATGGTGAACACGCCAGCATCTTCTGGGATCTCCATGATTTACATCGCCTTCAATACTTCGATCATCGCGATCAGGGCAAATTGCGCGGCTGGCGCAGTATTCACGTCAGCGATGGAGACCATCCTTACATGAAGAACTGGTGGGTGCCTGGTTTGCAGATCGGCTACGAACACAGCTTCATTCATCAGGTGGCTGACTTTGTCAAGGGACTAGAAACCAGGAAGCCGGCCGGCCCAACTTTCCGCGATGCACTCGAAACGCAGAACGTTTGTGATGCTGTCTTGAAGTCGGCCAAAACCAACAAGTGGGAAAATGTGGCAAAGGTGAAGTAATCGAACGGCTTTGGAAAACAGGCGCGTCAAAATCTGACGCGCCTTTTCGTTTGTTCTGAAAAATGCGACTCGAACAGAGTCGATTCTGCCTACTGCAGGTCTGCTGGTTTTAAGCCGACCATGAACATGCCAAAACCAAAACCGGTC
>CAYSDO010000198.1:0-7937 GCA_964429665.1 uncultured Bifidobacterium sp. | reverse complement strand
TACGTGGATCAGGCGGTTGAAGAGATTCGCGCGCAGGTTGGGGATGATCGCGTTATTCTTGGTCTTAGCGGCGGCGTCGATTCAAGTGTTGCCGCCGCGCTGCTCCACAAGGCTGTTGGCGACCAATTGACCTGTATTTTCGTGAACAATGGAGTGCTTCGCGCCCACGAAGCGGATGTCGTTCGCAAAGTGTTCGGCAGGAGTTTTAAGATCAAACTCCAATATGAGGATGCGTCAAAACTGTTTCTCTCCCGGCTCAAAGGGGTCACTGACCCCGAGCGCAAGCGCAAGGTCATCGGCAAGACATTCATCGAGGTGTTTCAGGCTGCAACCAAACGTGCTGGCAAGGCGAAGTTTCTCGCACAAGGCACGCTTTATCCCGATGTGATCGAATCCGTTCCCATCGGCGGGAACCCGGCCGCCCTGATCAAGAGCCATCACAACGTGGGCGGATTGCCAAAGAATATGAAGTTTCAACTCGTCGAGCCGCTGAAGTGTTTGTTTAAGGACGAAGTCCGCCAGCTTGGCGAAGAACTCGGCGTGCCCAGGGAAATCGTGTGGAGGCAGCCATTTCCCGGTCCCGGACTTGCCGTGCGCATCCTTGGAGAAGTCACACCATCGCGCTGTGATATTCTTCGCAATGCCGACGCCATCGTCGTTGAAGAAATGAAGTCCTCAGGATTGTACTACAAAATCTGGCAGAGCTTTGCTGTGTTGTTGCCTGTGCGGAGCGTGGGAGTGATGGGTGACGAACGCACCTACGATTACACCATCGCCATACGCGCCGTGGAATCGCAGGACGGCATGACCGCCGACTGGGTGAAGCTGCCCTACGACCTGCTGGAGAAACTCGCCAGCCGCATCATCAACGAGGTGAAAGGCGTGAACCGCTGCGTGTTCGACATCACCAGCAAACCGCCCGGGACGATTGAGTGGGAGTAATATGAATACTCGGCAACCTCAATATAAATCCTTACGCTGCCAATGATCTGATTTTGGATTCAGCCGTTTCGAAATGTTTGTCTCGCGGCGCGCATCCGAGCGCAGGCGGCCATCATCTGTAACAAAGTAAGCTCCCACTGCATAGCATTCCAAAATGGTTGCAAACATAGATTCGAGGTTATCATAGATTTGCCACAAACTTGGTGAAAATTCAGGGTCGCTATAAAAAACAGGGAGGCGATAGTTTGACATCTTGGCCTTATCAAAAAAATAAAAATCAGATGAACCGCTCTCCATTAATGGAAACCATGTTGCTTTCCACTCGGGAATATTCGTGGTCATGTATAGATTCGATTGAACGGCATCCTGTGCAGAGGTTAAATAATGACCTGGAATAAACCATACTTGGCCCATTGCCACATTGGGAACACAACCATTTCGCCATCCAAATAAATCATGCAGCTCAGACGCAATCGGGATGTCTGCAAACAATGGGCAGGCGACGAGCTCTTCATCCGTCATCCCTGGATTCAGATTTTTTGGATTCGCCAATCGGAGGTCTGATTGGATTTGCAGAATTTGGTTTCCGAGTTGAGCGATGCGATTCATACGCTTGATTGGTTTGGCTCTAAATCTACAAACCTTTTACAAAATGACAGCATTTCGCCGCTGCTGATTCCGTTCATGTGCCCCACCTTGTGCCTGCTGTCGCCACTTGTCGATTGATTTTTAAGCACGGACCGCGAGAGGGAGACGATGCGGCCATATTTCAGCTTCCGGTTTGGTAGGGGGCTTGCTTAATCTCCCGGTAATATGGAAAACCTCCTTTGGCATGACGGCAAGTTTTTCGGAATTGAATGGCACTTCTGGAAGGTGATCGGGTGGGCAGGCAATGCCGCTTTTACTGCGCGCTTCCTTGTTCAATGGCACGCCACGGAAAAGAAGAAGCAGGTCGTGGTGCCGTCTGCTTTCTGGTGGCTGAGTCTGGCGGGGTCATGGCTGCTGTTGAGCTACGCGATTTTTTCCGCGAAGAATTCTGTGTTCATTTTTGCCAACGCCTTCAATTGGATTCCCTACATTCGCAACCTGATGATCCATCGCAGGCACAAGAAAGCTCACACGGATTGCCCGGGTTGCGGTAAATCCTGTCCTCCACAGTCAAATTATTGTTTCTCGTGCGGAGTGAGGCTGACTGTAGCCCAACCAGTCAATGCCTGATGGTTTACTGTTTCTTGACAGGTTGAGTGGACGGGGGCTGTGGAGTGGGGGCGGGTGACGAAGTGGCGTTTGACCCTGCTGAAGCCGCAAGCGTGTTAAGCCCGTACTTGTCAACAATTGGTTTGAAGTCGGGATGTGTTTTGCCGAACTCGACAAGTTTGAGAACGAATTGGTCCATCCCTGGCTTCTCGCGTTTCATCGCATCAATCAGTTGCATCGCGCCTGGTTTGATTGCCTGAAGGTCAGAACTGACTATGCTTGACTGTCGGTAAAGATAAACCGCGAGTGTGCCACTCAAAATCACCAGCGCCAGAAGAAGGGTGAACATTTGCCGTTCAATGCCCGCCAGGCGATCAGTGTCGCTTTCGGTTGCGGCATCAAGGCTGGAGGGTGTTTGTTGTGATTCGTTCATGAGCGGATTACTTGCTTGCGGGTTTGCTGCTTGCGCTTGGGCCTGGTTTCAATCCAATCTGCTGGAGCAACGGATCTATTGCCGGGTTCTTCTTGCTGTATTCCATGCAATCTGAGAGCAGGGATTGTATCCCAGCCCGGTAATTGTTGATGCCTTGCACCTGCATGCTCAAGCTGCGGAGGTCTCGGGTTTGAAAAATCTGCTTCATGCAGAACATCACTGACAACAAGACAAATACAGCCAGTGCCCAGGTCAAAATCGTATTGCTCTTCATATTGGTCGGCAGATTGTATCTGCCATTCGAGCAATGTCCATTGTGTTTTTTTCTGAGAAACGCGACCAAGCGTCCAAAATCCATCAAAATTGCGACCGGCTTGGGGCTTGGTTTTCAAGCCTGCCTTGAATAAACTTCTGTGAAGATGAGACCGAAAGACAAGTTCTCCTGCATTATTGTCGAGGACGATGCCGGATTCTCCGCGATGACCGCGCAAGTCATCCGGGATGAAGGCGGCGAGACGACGATTGCTTCAACGATAGCGGCAGCCCGGGAATTGGCTGGCGCAAGGACCTTCGATCTCGTCCTGCTCGACAATCATCTGCCCGATGGCAAGGGTTACGATTTCTTCGATCAGATTTCCCGTCGCAATCCTGATGCGCCCGTCATAATGATAACCGGCGTGCCGGATCTCGGCGAAGCGGTTTCACTAACCCGTAACGGTCTTTTTGAATACCTCACCAAACCCGTCAGCGCGGATGCGCTGGTGTCGTGTATCGGCCGCGCAAAGTTGCGCATGCGGGCAAAGGTTACTGCCGAGAGCGGGGAGTGGTTTGGTGAATCTCCCGCCATGCAGGAGGTGATGAAAGAACTTCGCCAGGCTGCAAAACATTCTGTCAGCACCGTGCTCTTGACCGGCGAAACCGGGTCCGGCAAGGACCTCGCTGCGCGCGTGCTGCACAAGCTTACGCACGGCGAAAAGAGCGCGCCGTTCATAGCAGTGAACTGCGCGGCTTTGCCGGGTGAGATGTTCGAGTCGGAATTGTTCGGCGCCGAACGAGGCGCATACACTGGTGCGGACAAAAAGCGCGGTGGTCTTGTGGCTGCGGCCGCAGGCGGGACGCTGTTTCTTGATGAGATTGCCGAGGTGCCTCTGGCCTTGCAGTCAAAACTTCTAAGATTGATCGAGGCGCGCGAGTTTCGTTCACTGGGCAGCACAGAAAGCGCACCCTTTACGGGCCGTTTCATCGCGGCCACAAACAAATCTCTGGCTGATGAAGTGAAGGCCGGGCGATTTCGCGAGGATTTGCTTTACCGGCTTGACGTTATTGCCGTCGAGTTGCCGCCATTGCGCAAGAGGCGCGGGGACATTCCTGGCATTGCAGAATTGCTGCTTTCACAACTCGCTACAAAGTATGAACGCGCAAAGCCGATCCTAAAACCGGAGAATTTGAAGGCGTTGAGCAATCATGATTTTCCCGGGAACGTTCGCGAGCTTCGCAACGTTCTCGAACGGTCACTGCTCAAGTCATCCGACGACGAAAAGTGGCTTGCGCTTGACGCCAACTGGCTGGCCCGTGGTTCGGTGAAGACTGCAGCAACCCTCGTCTCTTCAGTAGTTGAATCCGATGCCCTGCCGGCAGATCGCCAACTCACCCCCATCGAAGCTCAAGAGTATCGGCTCATTCGTGACACCTTGCGCGAAGTTCACGGTGGCATCCGCCGCGCCGCGACGAAGCTCGGCATGTCGCCGCAAGCCCTGTTGCGCCGGTTGGAGAAGTGGCCTGAGTTGCGTGTGGAGAAGGAATAATCTTCCGTTTCCGGTTCGATTGTTCCGCTCGCGGAACAGCATGGTGCGGCTCCACGCTTGAAATGGCGTGGCATACATGCCGCTAAGGAGGTGACGGTTTGCAGACGACCTGCAAGTCCTCCAAACAAAGAACAGCCATGCGCTTTTTATTTTATTCACACGATGGCCTCGGCCTCGGTCATACGCGCCGCAATCTTGCCATCGCCACGGCACTCGTCGAGCTTGCGCCGAAAGCTTCCGTGCTGATCGCCACCGGCGCGGATTATGTCGCCAGGCTTGGCCTGCCGTCGCAGGTGGACATCCTTAAACTTCCCGGCCTGCGCAAGATTGCCAATGGCGAATACGTTTCGCGCCACCTTAATCTTCCGGTTGCTGAAATACGCGGGCTGCGCTCTGACATGCTCACAACCACTGTGAAAAGCTTTTTTCCATCCGTTGTGTTGGTGGACAAGCATCCATTTGGAGCCAGCGGAGAATTTCGCAATGGGCTCGAAGAACTTCGCAAACAAGGGGGCCGCGCCGCGCTCGGGTTGCGTGACATTCTTGACGAGCCTGAATACGTTCTTGAAGAATGGCGGCCCATGCGGATGCAGCATCGCATCGCGTCCTACTACGACGAGGTTTTTGTTTATGGCCAGCGCTCCATCTTTGACGCCGCGACTGCCTACGAATTTCCGCCGAGCATGGTGGAGCGGACCCGCTTTTGTGGTTACGTTGAGAACGAGGAGACGGACGCCGACATTGCGGACGTGAAGCTTCCTTTTCCCGCGCGTGAAGATCGCGTGCGGCCTGTCGTTCTTGCCACGACCGGCGGCGGCGAGGATGGATTCGCAACTCTGGAAGCTTTCATCCGCGCCGCTGCAAACGCACCGTGGCAGGGCGTCGTCATTACCGGCCCGATGACACCCGAACCCGAAGCCTCCACCATCACGCGTCTTGCCGAAGAGAATGGTGTCATCGTCCGCAAGTTTCTCCCCCACCTCTCGGCGTTGTTCTGGTCGGTGGACGCGCTCGTCTGCATGGGCGGTTACAACACGCTCTGCGAAGCTGTCTCCAAAGGCGTGCCGACTGTCTGCGTCCCGCGTATTGTGCCGCGCACCGAACAATTCATCCGCGCCGAGGCGTTCAAGAAACTCGGCCTGATTCATTCCATCCGGCCCGACCGTCTCAGCGTCGAAAATCTCCATGCAGAGATTGATTCTGCCCTTAAAGATTCGAGACAGGAATTGCTCGCCCGCGCTCAAAAGCATTTGAGCTTCGACGGCGCCCGCCAGACCGCACGCCGATTGCTTGCCCTGGCGAATGATCGCTCACTGCCAGCGCTCGACGTGCTTGAAACCGTGGCCTGACAACGTCGCATGTCCAAACCGCAGCCAGTCGAACAAAGCCTGCCGAGTCTCTGGCGAATTCTAAAATACTTCTGGCCGCACGCCCGGCAATACCGTGCGCTCATCGCGGGTTCGCTCGTCGCGCTCTTCTCGGAAGTTGCGCTTCGTCTGCTCGAACCCTGGCCGATCAAGTTCGTCTTCGATCACGTCATCAACCTTGGGAAGTCAAAACAGAAACCCCTGCCGCAATTCCTTTCGTCATTCGACACGATGACGCTGCTTACGCTGGCGGCAGTTGCCGTCGTGGTGTTCACCACCATCCGAGCAGTGGCAGCGTACTGGCAGACCATAGGTTTCACGCTCGTCGGCAATCGCGCGCTCGCCAAAGTCCGCGCACAGCTTTATCGCCACGTCCAATACCTCTCACTCTCGTTCCACACCGGCGCGCGCACGGGCGACCTCGTCGTCCGCATGATGGGCGACGTCGCGATGCTTCAGGATGTGGCGGTCACGGCCTTTCTGCCGCTCGTTGCCAAGGCGCTCATCGTCGGGGGAATGATCGGGCTGATGTTTTTTCTGAACTGGAAACTCGCGCTCATCGCCGCAGCCGTGTTGCCATTGTTCTGGCTGCGCAGCCTGTCGCTCGGAAAACGCATCCGCGAGGTTGCGCAGAAGCAGCGCCGGCAGGAAGGCGCGATGGCTGCGTCATTCACCGAGAGCATTGGTGCGATCAAAACCGTCCAGGCTCTCTCTCTTGAGGACCAGTTTGCACGCGCGTTCACTGACGTCAGCGAAAAGAATCTCAAGCAGGATGTGAAAGGAAAGCGCCTGTCTGCCGCGCTCGAACGTTCACTCGACGTCATCATCGCCCTCGCCACGGCGCTGGTGCTGTGGTTCGGCGCACGGTTGGTGCTCGCGGGCGAAATCACCGGTGGCGATCTCTATCTCTTCATTACATATCTCAAGTCCGCGTACCGGCCCGTTCAGGATTTCGCGAAATACACCGGCCGATTGGGCAAAGCTTCCGCTGCGGGCGAGCGAGTGATTGATCTGCTCGAACGCGTGCCTGACGTGCGCGATTTGCCCGGCGCTGTGCGCGCTCCGGCGTTTCGCGGTGAGGTCAATTTCGACAATGTGAGTTTCGCCTACGAGCGCGGCCAGACTTTGCTTGAAGGAATCCGGCTCGACGTCAAACCCGGTCAGCACATCGCACTCGTCGGTCCGTCCGGTGGTGGCAAATCCAGTCTGCTCAGTCTGCTCTTGCGGCTTTACGATCCGGTGGCTGGCAGCGTGAAAATTGACGGCCGCGATGTGCGCGACTTCACACTGGAATCACTGCGAGGACAAATCAGCGTGGTGCTTCAGGACAATGTGCTCTTTGCAGCGAGTGTGCGGGACAACATCGGTTGCGCGTCGCCGGGGGCTTCGCTTGAAAATATCCAGCTTGCGGCCAAGCTTGCCAACGCGCACGAGTTCATCAGCGCCCTGCCGAAAGGCTACGACACGATCCTCGGCGAGCGCGGTGTGACACTTTCACACGGACAGCGCCAGCGTCTCGCCATTGCCCGTGCCGCAATCCGGCGGTCGCCGATCCTGATTCTCGACGAGCCCACAACAGGTCTCGACACGCAGAATGAGCGTGAAGTGATGGAGGCATTGGAGCGGCTTTATTCGGCGCGCACGACGTTTCTCATCACACACGACCTGCATCAAGCCGGGAGCGCGGACGTTATTCTTTATCTCGACGGCGGGAGGATTGTCGAACGCGGAACGCATGAGGAATTAATGCGGTTGCGCGGGCGCTATGCGGTGATGTGCCGGGCGCAAGGGTTGATCCGGAGCGTTGAGGACAATCGCGAAGTGGCGGCGACATGAACATCCTCTACATCTGTGCTGATGCCGGAATTCCCGTGCTGGGTCGCAAGGGCGCGGCGGTGCATGTCCGCGAGATGTGTGGTGCGTTTGCGCGGGCTGGACATCGCGTGACGCTTGTGGCGCAGTCGTTGGTGAAGTCTGAGGATAACGAACGTGCGCCGGTTCGCGCGCGGGTGATTCACGTTCAATCGAGTCCGAACACGACGACTGCAGTTCATGCGTTCAAACAATTTAACGAGCAACTCGGCCTGGAAAATTCCATGCCGGGTGAATTGCGCCGGGTGCTGTTCAACGAATCGCTTTATCAGGATTTGAAGCGGCGGTTCTTTCACCATCGTCCAGCGTTCATCTACGAAC
>CAYSDO010000197.1:0-8002 GCA_964429665.1 uncultured Bifidobacterium sp. | reverse complement strand
ACAACCTTCGGCTCCGGAGGCCGACGCTCTATCCAATTGAGCTACTCGCGCAACGGGTCGGAGAATACATTGGGAATGCCATGACTCCAATCGTTATTTGATGCAGTTCGGGATGGGCTGTCCCCCGCAATGGGGACTGTGAAGTAAAACGCCATCCGCTAACCTGCCAGTGTTGGTGGACGCAAAATGCAGTGAACCGTGTGTGTTGTGAGGCGTTAAACTGCGGCGCCGCGTCAGACCAATCATTGTCGGAGTCGTATTTTTATAGCAATAGTTCTCGGTCGGAGGCCGGACGAAAGTCCGGCCTTCCTTCTTTTTTTTGGGTCAAAACAAATAAGCCTTGCCCCTTATCCTGGTCTGCCGCATAACCGCAATGCCAGACCAAATACAAAACATGAAACTTACATTCTCTGCAATCGCCGCCGTCCTGCTCATGCTGACCGGTTGCGCCAGCCATTACGTCATTACTTTGAGCAACGGCTCGCAAGTTGTCACCGCCGGCAAACCCAAATTGGTGAACGGCTATTATGTAGGAAAGGATACGAGAGGAAATCCGGTCGAAGTCTCGGCGGGAAGGGTGAGGGAAGTCGCGCCAGCCTCAATGGTCGAAGACGAAAAGGCGATGTTCAAGTCGCGGAGACATTGACAAACTTGCGCACGTATTTGCCGAGCAGATCGGCTTCCAGATTTACCGCATCGCCAACGGCGCGTTCACGCAGCGTCGTCATTTCAAACGTGTGTGGAATGATCCAAATCCGGAACTCGTTCTTCTTTACTCTCGCAACCGTCAGGCTGATTCCATCCACAGCGATCGAACCCTTGTGGATCATATAACGCATGACTTCTGGCGGGGCGCTGATGTCCAGCAAGTGGTCCGCGCCGGATTTTTCCCAGCGGACAATCCTGCCCAGCCCATCCACATGGCCGGTCACAAAATGCCCTCCGAGTTCTCCGTCTGCGCGGAGCGGGCGTTCAAGGTTCACGAGCGAGCCAATTGATGCGAACTGAAGATTTGTCAGCCTCCAGGATTCCTGGAGCATGTCGAAGCTCAACAGCGTTGAAATGCCGCGCCTTGAACTTTTCACCACAGTCAGGCAACAGCCATTCACAGCCACACTGGCACCGAGTGTGATCCCCCGTGCAATCTTTCCTGCGCGAATCGTGAGCGCGATGGATTTCTTTGTCGGCTTGATCGCCGTTACCACCCCGGTTTCTTCAATGATGCCAGTAAACATGACCCGATGTTGCCGATGAATGGTTGTCAGTTGCAAGTTTTCAACGAGAGGGGTGGGCGTTGCCAGAGAGTGAATTCAAATCTCGATCCGCGCACTTAGAAGCAGGTCAGGGCCGAGCTTTTTCCATGTGACGTCCCGCAGCCGGATGGCGTCTGCCAGCTTCGTTGCTCCATCGCCGGCCACGGCTTTGCGTGACGCAGAACCTCCGAGGATTTTAGGTGCGTAGAAGAACGCGATGCGTTGTGCGAAACCGCCAAGCAAAAACGACGCGTTTACTTCGCCACCGCCTTCCACCAGCAGGCTGGTAACGTTTTCAAGGCCGAGCTTTCGCAGCAGCCACCTCAAATCCAATTTCGATCTCGCTCCCGGTGCGACGAGTACTTTTACCCGCTTCGACAGCAACTCGACACGCTTCCTTGGAGCGCTCCGGCTCACAACGATGGTCGTCAAGGCTGCATGTTCGTCGTGCACAACCTTCGCTGTCGTGGGTGTTCGCGCCATGGAATCGAGAACGATGCGACGAATCGGCTTGCCCATCTTCACTCTCGCCGTCAGGCTCGGATCGTCAGCCAGCACCGTGTTCACGCCGACGAGAATTCCATCGGAAGCCTGGCGCAACTTCATGCCGTGAGTGCGGGCCTGCTCTACTGTGATCCATTTTGATTCACCACCCGCCGTCGCAATTTTTCCATCGAGTGTCATCGCGGCCTTCACTGTTACAAATGGCGTGCGGCGGACGATCCAGTGGTTGAAGACTTCATTCAACTGTTCACACTCGACAGCCAATTGGTTGCAGGGATCATCACTAAGGCGGACGACTTCAATTCCTGCCCGGCGCAAAATCCGAAATCCTTGCCCACTGTGCGCTGGATTCGGATCAGTTGTACCAACGACAACGCGCTTGATTCCTGCGGCGATGATGGCTTCGGTGCAGGGCGGCGTTCGTCCGTGAGTGCAGCAGGGTTCAAGCGTGACGTAGAGGGTGGCGCCGCGAGTTGTGTGCCCAAGGCGACGCGCGGCAGCGAATGCCTCAATCTCCGCGTGCAGGCCACCTGCGCGACGATGCCAGCCGCGTCCGATGATTGTGCCGTTTCGGACGACCACAGCGCCGACCATCGGGTTTGGAGAAGTCGTGCCGCAACCTCTCCGTGCAAGTCGCAGGGCAACCTGCATCATTGCGATGTCTGAATTCTTCCTGAAACGCACGCCCGCATGATAGCCTGCTTCCATCGGCTTGCGTCCATCGAAAACTCCGGCTGCAATTGTTCACATGCCCTTGGTTCGATCACGGCAGATTTTCATGAATTCAGTTTCTGGCAATGACAGGGATCGTTCCCTCCAGTGCAGCACGCCCCACTCGCGGCGCAGCTTGCGGCGACCCAGCGGTAAGGCGACGAGTGATCCGTCCTTCAATTCATCGCGTGCGATCCATGTTGCGAGCACGCTGATGCCCATGCCGATTTTTACCAGTTCCTTGATAGTCTCGATGCTGCCAAGTTCCATGGGGGAATTCAGCGCCACGCCTTCTTCGCGAAAATAATGTTCCACAGCTCGAAAAGTCTGGCTTGCCCGGCTGTAAAGAATGAAATGTTGTCTGGGAATTTCCGGTCGCGCCACGCCACCTGCTTCCACCCACGGATGTTTCGGGTCAACGATGAACATCAACTCGTCCTGAAACAACGGAACAAACTCGAGCGATGGTTCGTGATGCGCCGCGAGCGTCACCGCCAGATCAATCCGTTGCTCGCGCACAGCTTCTACAAGCGCAACCGAATCGCCTGTTTCCAGTGTCACACGACATTTGGGATGCGACTTCTTGAATTCGCGCAACACGCCCGGCATGAGATGCTGGCAGGCGGACAGGGTCGCGCCGATTCGCAGCCGCGTCTCGCCCCAACGGCCCAGCTTTTCGATCTTTTCACGAGCCGCATTCATGTCGGAAAGTATTTTTGTTGCATGTTGCAACAAGTGCTCGCCTTCGAGAGTGAGGGTGGTTTTTTTGCCCACCCTGTTCAAAAGGCGGCATCCAAGTTCATCCTCGAGTGCTCTCATCGAATGGCTCACCGCCGATTGCGTGATGAAAACTTCCTTTGCGGTGGTCGTAAAACTTCCTGTTCGCGCGAGGCTCACAAATATCCTCAATTGCCTGCTGTCGAGTATTTCGCTCATCAATGAATCCCTTTTACTTCCTGCATGAATGATTTGTTCCGACCGAATGATTAGCGTTGGATCGCTGCCTCTCGATTATTGCTCGCACCCGGCATTTGTCGCAAAACGCAGTTCAAATGCCATGTTGCCCGGATTGTTGGCTTAGGACATTGAAATCATAAATGTAGCTTCGTAATCAACCTCATGAACCCTGCTTCGCCGATGCCAGGATGTTTAGCGATACCTCTTCTGCGACATTAAGGGGGATGGAGGAGACTTTGTGCGCATGAATAACTTCAGTTCAGCCTTCAGCCTGATCCATCCGCTACATTGATGCGTGAGCTTCAACTCGCCAGCAAGATGCTGGCGTTCCAGGGAGGATGCGCGCTAAACTTTCCAGCAGATATGACAGATGCGACCAGTATCCGCATCACCGGGATTTATATTTCACCGGGGCATAATTTCTTTGGCCATTACGAGAAGCCGGCGGGCACGCATCCCACGATTTCGGTGCAGGAGATTGAGTGCGTGGCGGGGAAGGGGTTGCTCGGCGACCGTTTTTTTGACTTCAAGGAAAATTACAAGGGGCAGGTGACGTTTTTCTCGGCGGAGGTTTTTCAGGACGTTTGCCACAAACTCGGCGTGAGCGGCAAATCTCCAGGCGTGACACGGCGCAACGTCATCACGCGCGGCATAAATCTGGATTTACTCATTGGAAAACGTTTTGTGATGCAGGGCGTGGAGTTCGAGGGCGTATGCGAGTGCAGCCCGTGTCACTGGATGAATGAGGCCATCGCGTCCGGCGCAGAAGCTGCGCTGCACGGGCGAGGCGGTTTGCGGGCGCGCATACTCACCGACGGTAAACTTCGCGTGGACGTATGAAGTTCAGCGCGGTCATTCTCGCAGGCGGGAAATCCTCCCGGATGGGTTGCGACAAGGCATTGCTACAACTGGATGGTCAATCGTTGCTGGCGAGACAGATTGGGCTCGTGCGTTCCGTCGGGGCGGATGAGGTTTTTATTTCCGGTCGCGAGGATGCTAACTATTCGGCGTTCGGTTGTCGCGTGTTGCTGGATCGCTTCGACGACGCCGGGCCGCTGGCTGGAATTGAACGCGCGCTGGATGCGGCGTCCTTGCCGCTGTTGCTCGTACTGGCCGTGGACATGCCGAAGCTGAGCGCGGATTTGTTATCCAGAGTCGCCTCCGGGTGCGTGAATGGTGCTGGTGCGATTCCGCGAGTGGCCGGTGGCATTGAACCGCTGGCGGCATTTTTTCCAAAGTCAGCGGGACAATTGATCGCTGAAATGTTGAGGGATTCGAGACAAACCGGCCAGATGCTCCGTGCTCCAGGGGCGAGGCGATTCGCCGAAAGTTGCGTCCGAGAGAATCTGGCCTCTTTCGTTGATCTGCACGCCAGCGACGCGCTTTTGTTCTCCAACTGGAACGCGCCGGCTGACATTCTCGGGCCATGCCGGAATTGAACGCCATCGGTTGGACGCTGTTGCTCACGACTGTTTTCGTCGTGGCGTTTTTTTATTCATCCGTTGGCCACGGTGGAGCCACCGGTTATCTCGCCGCGCTTGCTTTGCTCAATATCGCGCCAGCTTCCGCCCGCGTCGCCGTGTTGATCACCAATGTGCTGGCGGGCGTGCTGGTGTTTGCGGGCGGAAAACTGTTGTGGGAAGCGGGCAGGGGATAGGACGAATGTAACGCACGGACGAATGTGAACGCCGTTTTCGGAATCGAACGGGAACACGCCGGCAAGATGCCAGCGCTCCCAGGTCAGTGTTTTGGACGGAGGAGAATGGCCTTCTTGTCCGTGCCTTCGACCTCAACGCTTTGGGTTTCGATGTCGGGATCGTCCTTGAGGGTTTGATGAATGATGCGGCGATCAAATGAAGAGAGTGGCTCCAGTTCGACGACGTCGCCCCAGCGGCGGACTTTTTCAGCGGCCTCCTGCGCCTTTTTCACAAGTGCCTCGCGGGCCTGGGAGCGATAGCCGGCCACGTCCACCATGACTTTGGGAACATTGCGGTCCTGTTGGAAAAGCAGGCGGTTGGTGATGTATTGAAGGTCGGAAAGAATCTGGCCCTGGCGTCCTATCAGGCGACCGGAGTCCTCGGTCTTGACGTCGAGCAGAATGCCGTCGTCCATCGAATGTTCCTCCACGGTGGCGGGAAAGCCGAGAAGTTCGAGAACTTTTTCGAGCGTGGCTTTGGGTTGAGTGGGCATAGGTCAAATGCAGAGTGCGGAATGCGGAGTGAGGAATCGTTTCATCGCCATCATTTTTTCTTTTTCGACGCCGGCGTCAACACTGAAGCTGTGGCTGGCGCGGCGGTGGGCGCGGAAGGCTGGTCCTTTTTCATTAACTTCGTTTGAAGAATCGTGAGCAGATTGTTCACGGTCATGTAGAGCGCGAGGCCGGAGGAGAAGTTGTAGAGGATGGCCAGAAACATAAGCGGCATCCAGCGCATCATTTTTTGCTGCGTCGGGTCCATGCCGGGCGACATCGGCGTGGTGTGTGTCTGCCAGATGGCGGTTGTGATATAGAGGATGGGCAGGAGGTTGAGCGGGAGTCCGTCTGGCGTGCCGATGAAGGGGAGAAAGCCCAATCCTGGAATGATGAACAGTGTGTCGGTCTTGGAAAGGTCCACGGCCCAAAAGAAACTTGCACCTCGCAGTTCAATGGCACTGCGCAACATTGCGAACAATCCGAAAAATACCGGGAGCTGGATTAGTACGGGGATGCAGCCCGTGACGGGGTTGACGCCGTTCTCGCGATACAACTCGCTCATTTTCTGCTGAAACTTCATCTGGTCATCCTTGTATTTCTCCTTTATGGCGGCCAATTGGGGCGCGAGCGCGGCCATTTTTTGGGAGGAACGGGTGCTTAATGCGGTGAGCGGCCAGAAAACCAGTTTGATGATGATCGTAATGCCAATGATGGCCCAGCCATAGGGCAGGCGGAGAAAATCGTGCAGGCCATTCATTCCGAGCAGGAGAACTTTGGCGAAGAAGCCAAAGAAGCCGTCGAATCCCATCACGAGGTCCACTTTGCTCATCACGCTGTTACCAATGCGATCCAGCGTGCGGTAGTCCTTCGGGCCGGCGAAGAGATTGAATTTCCTTTCAACGGCCTGGCCTGCAACGAGAGTTGCGCCAGGGTAAACCAACACGGTCTCGTAGGCCTTTGGCGATGGATTTTTTTCGTCCTTGAACCTGCCCTTGGTGGGGCGTGGAAGATCGAAACGGTGAACGGTTACCTGTTGCGCCGGAGAGTCCGGCATGGCGGCAAGGAAGAAAAACTGGTTGTGTGTGGCCGTCCAGACGACGTTGCTTGCACCATCGCGATACTCCGTGCGTGGTGTGCCGGGGAAACAGCCCAGCGTCTTGTTGTCAAAGTAAGGACCGGTGGTGTCGTGTTTCTTAGCGCCGTCAAACCACATCATGCCGACTTGCGAGCCGTCGTCGTCCCAACCCATCGGAGTCGCCGTGCCTACCACCCAGTCCTGCTGCGGGAGTGCGAGGGCATTGCTTGATGAGTTCTCCAGGCGCACAGAAGCATGAATGAGGTAATTGGTTCCGAGTCGAAACTCCTTCGTGACGCGAAGTCCGTTGGCGAGGGTCTTTTCGGCGTGAATTACATTTGCCGTCTGGGTCAAAGTGAATACGCCGTCACCTTGCACGTTTTCATCACCGACCACCGCAAGCACCGGCAGGTGCGCCTGCGAATTTAGCGAGGCGACACCATTGGTGAGCGGATCCTTTTTGGACTCCCGTGTGATGGTTTCCCGGTAATGCACCAAGGCGATCTCCTTGAGTCCGCCTCCGTGTGAAGTAAATGTGTAGCGGGCATTTTCGTTCGTCACGACGAGAAGCTGTTCGGGTGTGTTGGTGGAGATTGGAGCGCGGGTGGCCGTTGCTGAGATTGAAGGAGTTTGCACTCCTGAGACAGATGCCGGGGCCGCTCCCGTTTGTGCGGTGGCAGGGGACTGTGCAGTGGCGATGGCGTTGGTGTCACGCGGTGGAAGCGGTTTCGGCGGCTACCACGGTAGGTACTTCGCCACCCCGGGCTGCCGGAGCATTTTCTGCGGCCGGGAACCGGCTTTCGAAGGAACCACTTCCTTCCTGCCGTTCGAGGCTGCGCACCACATTGGCTACGATATCGGTAATATACCGTTCCTGGCCATCCTGACCGGCAAATTTCCGGTACGAAATTTTGCCTTCCACATAGGCCAGCATCCCTTTCTTCAGTGTTTTCTCCACGCGTTCGGCCAGCTCCCGCCATACCACCACGTTGTGCCACTCCGTCAGTTTTTGCCAGTTACCATCCTTATCCCTGTAGTTTTCATTGGTGGCGAGAGAAAAACGGGCAACGGATACGCCGTTTTCCAAATGCCGCACTTCCGGGTCGGCGCCGAGGTTGCCGACGAGGGTCACTTTGTTAATCATGATTCGTTCTTTTAAAAATTTAGGTATTCAATTTAACCTTAAAGTTACGTCTTTTTCTTCCCAAAACCAATCAATTATCCGCGGAACAGCAAGTATTTTTTTAAATTTAAACTGTTCGATTCGCTGATAATTTTTCATCTTATCTTTTTGAAAATCAGATAGTTTTA
>CAYSDO010000196.1:2296-8046 GCA_964429665.1 uncultured Bifidobacterium sp. | reverse complement strand
GTCCCGAACTCCTCGGCCACGTCGGCCACCTGGCATCCGCCGAGTGTGAGGCGGTGAGAGTGATTCTCAAGCGGGCCGAACCACGAGCTACTGTTGGATGGCGGATGGCGGGAACAAAAATGTTTCGCTCCCGGAGCGCGGCAGCGACAGCCACAGCATGGGACTCCTCGCCCAAAATGACCGGCGTGATTGCGCTATGAAACGTGGAGTGCGGAATGCGGAGCGTGAAGTGCAGTTCACTAACACGGGCGTTGAGTTTTTCAAGGCGGTTTTGGCCTTCTGGAGATTTGACGAGTTTGACAGCAGCCGTCGCGGCTGCCGCGGCCGCGGGAACCGGCGCTGTGCTGAAAATGAAACTGCGGGCACGGTTGATGAGAAAATCGACGAGCGCCCGGCTTCCACAAATGTAACCACCACTCGCACCAAGCGCCTTGCCGAGTGTGCCCATCTGGATTTCAATGCGGTCGCTGACACCGAGTTCTTCAGCAAGCCCGCGCCTGTTGCCACCATAAAGACCGGTGGCATGGGCCTCATCCACCATGAGCCACGCGCCGTATTTCTCCTTGAGCGCTACAATCTCCCGAAGCGGAGCCACATCCCCATCCATTGAGAACACGGACTCGGTGACAATCAAGACCCGCGATTGCTGCTGACTTTGGACTCCGGGCTCTGGACTCTGGGCCTTCTGCACCCATTTCAAAATATCTTCAAGTTCGTTGAGGTCGTTATGACTGAAGATTCGCAGCGTTGCGCGACAGAGTCGCGCCGCATCCACCACACAGGCGTGAACAAGTTTGTCCACGATGATGATGTCATCCTTGCCGAGCAATGCGGTGATCGTCCCAATGGCAGCGGCATAGCCGGTGGAGAACGAAAGAGCGGCTTCCGTGCCCTTAAAGTCAGCAAGGGTCTCTTCAAGTTCGTGAAATGGCGCGAGCGAACCACAGATGAGCCGTGACGCACCGGCACCGACGCCGAACTTTTCAACAGCCTGAATCGCGGCCTCTTTGAGCGCGGGATGATTCGCAAGTCCAAGGTAATCATTCGAGGAAAAGTTCAAGAATGTGCGTCCGGCAATTTCAACGCGCGTTCCCTGAGGGGAATCCACCTGGCGCAACTCGCGAAGCAACCCAGCCTCACGAATGGCGGTCAAACGGTTTTTGAGTTCGATCTCGAACGAAAGCACCCAATGAAGTTACGATTTACGAATTGCGATTTACGAGTCCAAAGAACAATTTCCACAAATGCAATACATCCTCGCCTTGGACCAGGGCACGACCAGCTCACGCGCCATGGTCTTTGATCACGCTGGACTCATTGTCACCTCTGCGCAGCAGGAATTCAGGCAGATCTTCCCCCGCCCGGGCTGGGTGGAACACGACGCGGATGAAATCTGGCGCACGCAACAACGGGTTGCCGTGCTGGCCATGCGCAGGGCAAGTCTGGCAGCGAAGGACATCGCCGCCATCGGCATCACCAATCAGCGGGAGACGACAGTCGTTTGGGATCGTGCCACGGGGAAGCCCATCTGCAACGCCATCGTCTGGCAGGATCGTCGAACTGCGGCTGTCTGCGACCGTCTCAAGTCGCGGCGGATCGGAGGAAATTCCTGCGCTGAAGTTATCCGCCGCAAGACCGGCCTTGTGGTGGATGCTTATTTCTCTGCCACGAAACTTCAATGGATTCTCAACAATGTTCCCGGAGCGAAGGCGCGTGCGAAAGCCGGTGAACTTGCGTTCGGCACCATTGACTCCTGGCTCGTCTGGAATCTCACAAGAGGGCGATGTCACATCACGGATGCCAGCAACGCCTCCCGCACCATGCTCTTCAACATTCACACTGGCGATTGGGATGACGATATTCTGCGTCTCTTCGGCGTGCCGCGCGCCGTGTTGCCCGAGGTGCGTTCTTCCAGTGAAGTGTACGGCGAAACATACCTGTTCGGGAACGCGATTCCCATTGCAAGCGTCGCCGGCGATCAACAGGCCGCACTGTTCGGTCAAGTTTGCACCAAGCCCGGCATGGTGAAGAACACCTACGGCACGGGCTGCTTCATGCTCATGCACACCGGGAAGAAACCAATCATGTCCAGGAACAAACTCCTGACCACCGTGGCCTGGCGTATCGGCAATCAGACTGAATACGCGTTGGAAGGAAGCATCTTCATTGCGGGAGCGATCGTGCAATGGCTCAGGGACGGGTTGGGAATCATCAAATCATCCAAAGAAATAGAAGCGCTTGCATCGCAAGTGAGCGACAACGGCGGTGTGTATCTCGTGCCTGCGCTCGCAGGACTCGGTGCGCCGCACTGGGATCAGCACGCGCGCGGGCTGATGATTGGGCTGACACGCGGCAGCACACGGGCGCACATCGCGCGGGCGGCGCTGGAAGGACTCGCGTTTCAAGTCGCCGAAGTCTTGACCGCGATGCAGCGCGACTCCGGCATCCGACTCAAGGAACTCCGCGTGGACGGCGGCGCGTGCGCGAACAACCTGTTGATGCAATTCCAATCCGACGTGCTGGGTGTGCCGGTGGTTCGTCCGCGTGTTATCGAATCCACCGCGCTCGGCGCGGCAAGTCTTGCGGGACTCGCGGTAGGATTTTGGAAGAATCGCGGCGAACTTGCGGAACAATGGCGTGCGGATCGCCGCTTCGTGCCGAAGATAAATCCAACCACGCGCCGGAAACTTCTGATGGATTGGGCGTGGGCGCTGGAACGGTCAAAGAATTGGTTGAGCAACGAGAGCGCAGGTTAAAACCAAGACAGTCAGTTCGTGCTGTGGCTCTACGCGGCGCAGGAAACGACACTACTTTGACCCCATTTCGAAGAGGCTATGGTTTATATTTTTGGCCTCTATATTTCTCGTCGATCAAGAAATCCAACAAGTCTGTTAATTCCTTGGGCGCATCGCCCCCGATCTTCATGGACCAATAGTTGTATTCAGTTAAGTCTTTTGGAATTCCAATAACGATTTCTGAACGATTTTTTGAGACCCCAAATATGACTTTCCGAGCCACGAACCATCCAATTCTCAAGTGACCTTCGTAACTTATATCAGATGTCCCTGCTGAGGGTTGAGCAATTCTCGCGATGGAATTTAGATAGGATAGGACGAGTGGATCTCTGCTTGCAACTTCGCGCTGTTGCCCCTTGAATTTGACCTCCATCAACCTCATGTCTGGATCACCTTGGAGCCACAGCTTGACTGACGATTCCGCCCTAAACTCTAATCCCAAGAATGTAGCTGTTACAAAGATAGGTGTGGCAATTAAAATCCAAATCACCCTGTCACTGAATTTCCACTTAATAGGCATGTTGTGGTTTATGGCCTGAACCGTAAGTGAGTCATAAATAATTCATTCCATACTTCTGGTTCATTGCGGCAACTCTGCTTACACCTACCCCACCTTGTCCAGTTCTTCGTTCAAGATGCTGCGCGCCCGGGCGCACGCAGGCATTACTCCAAAGTTGAACGCCAATCTGGTGGTAGTTTTCGCAGCGCGAACACTTCCACCGCCTGCGGCAGCACACCGCGCTGATCTGTCCCACGAATCACCAAAACAAAAAGCCGCGTGGCAGAGCGTCGCGCGGCTGTGTTGTAGAAATCAATGCCTCAGGCCAGCGCCATCGCGTTCGGCTTGACGGCATGCGAACCCGATTGCAACTGCGCCTTGGCCTTTGCCACGACGTTCTCGACCGTCAATCCGTAACGTGCGCGCAATTCGTCCTGCGAACTGGCGTGTTCGATGAATTGATCCGGCCAGCCAATCCGCACAACCGGCGTGGTGATGCCTTTCTCGCTGTACAATTCCAGCACCGCCGAACCGTACCCGCCCATGAGAGCGTGATCTTCGAGCGTGATGATGAGGTTCGCGGTGTTCGCAAAAAACTCGTGCGTCCCGGCGTCAATCGGTTTGGTGAAGCGCGGGTTGACCACGGCACAGTCGTAACCATCCGCGATGAGTTGCGCGGCGGCTTTACGGGCAATGGAGTTCATGTTGCCCAATCCAAACACGGCGATCTTCTGCTTTCCGTTGCCGGAAAAGTTTTGCACGACCTCGGCCTTGCCGATTTCCAGCACGGCCGGCTGTTCCTTGATGGGCACGCCCTCCGCCGCGCCGCGCGGGTAACGGATGAACGTGGGATGCTTTTGCAGCGTGGCGGTGAACATCATGTCCTGCAACTCATCCTCGTCTTTCGGTGCCATGGCAATGACGTTGGGCAGGCAGCGCAAATATGAAATGTCAAACAGACCATGGTGCGTGGGTCCGTCATTGGCAGAAAGACCCGCGCGGTCCATGCAGAAAATCACCGGCAAATCCTGAAGGCAAACATCGTGGTGGATGCAGTCATACGCGCGTTGCAGGAAGGTGGAATAAATGGCGACCACAGGATGAAAGCCCATCGTGGCCATGCCTGCTGCAAAAATGACACCGTGCTCCTCGGCTATGCCGACATCGTAATAGCGGTCGGGCATGGCCTTCTCCAGATGCTTCATGCCCGTGCCTGTAGGCATTGCTGCCGTGATCCCAACGACGCTGTTGTCCTTCCTGCAAAGCTTGACCATCGTCTGGCCGAAAACATCCTGATATGCGGGCGGTGTGCCGGGTTTGGACGGCGCGGTGTTGCCTGTGGTGACATCATAGGGCCCTACGCCATGAAACTTCTCGGGATATTTGAGCGCAGCCTCGTAGCCTTTGCCCTTCTGAGTCAAAACGTGAATGACAATCGGATGATCGCACGTCTTCGCAAACTCCAGTGTGCTGATGAGCAGCGGGAGATCGTGCCCGTCAATCGGGCCGAGGTAACGGATGCCCATTTCCTCGAAGATGACAGAGTTGCCGTGGCCGCCGCGACCGTCGGTTTCCGGTGAGGCCTGGTTTTGCCGCAAGCCGACACCTGTGATGGCGCCCTTGACGCCTTCCTCGGCCTTGTGGGCGAGTTTCACGGCGATGTGTCCCTTGGGCAGACGCTTCAGGAAGCTCTCGAAATCGCGCGACAACTGGTTGTAGCGCGGGTTGGTGATGAGCTTGTTGAGATAACCGGAAATGGCACCGACGTTTTTGGCAATGCTCCACTCATTGTCATTGAGGATGCCAATGAACTTCTTCGTGGTGTGGGCGATGTTGTTCAACGCCTCGAACGAAATGCCGTTCGTCAACGCGGCGTCGCCGAAAATACACACCACGTTTTCGTCGGTCCTCTTTTGATCACGCGCCGCACACATGCCGAGCGCTGCGGAAAGCGCCGTTCCTGCATGGCCCGCGCCGAAGGAATCATGCGGACTTTCCGTGCGGAGCGCGAAACCGTTTAAGCCATCCGTGGTGCGGATGGTGTGGAAGCGATCCTTGCGGCCCGTGAGCAGCTTGTGGACGTAAATCTGATGGCTTACGTCCCAGACAAATTTGTCATGCGGCGTGCTGAAGACGCGATGGAGTGCAATGGTCAGTTCCACGACACCGAGATTGGGACCAAGGTGACCACCGTTCCTGGCAAGCACGGTGATAAGTTCGTGACGTATATCGTCGGCGAGAATGGCGAGCTGTTCCGGCGTGAGTTTTTTCACGTGCAACGGCTCCTTAACCATGTCGAGGTATCTGCTCATATATTCTTAAATTCTGTGCCTCTGGGCCAATTCCATCAATCTTCTGACGCTTCAAGTGACAGCGGCTTTAGCCTCAGATCACCGCCACTCGTCTTCTCCAATTGCTGGATCTTCAGTTCCGCTTCGGCAAGCTTTTCCTGGCAA
>CAYSDO010000196.1:0-2286 GCA_964429665.1 uncultured Bifidobacterium sp. | reverse complement strand
CAGGCTTTCGAGCGGCAAATCACCTGACTCCATCGCGTCCACAATGGATTCCAATTTGGTGAGCGCGTCCTCAAACGGCACGCTGGCCTTGGCGGTAACGTTCTGTCCCGCGGCTTTGGGCGGATTCGGCACGGGCGGAGGTTAGCAGAGGTTGGCCGGGCGTAAAGTTCAGAGTCGCGCTGTCAAAGCAACGCGATCCCACCAATCAGCACGGCGAGAAGCCAGATCAAAATCACCGCGACAGGTTTTGTAAGTCCCGTGCGCACGAGCCGGTGGGACAGATGATTCGTATCTCCCATATAAAATGGTTTGCCCATCCGCCAGCGCAGAACCACCACCCACGCCAGATCACCCAGCGGCACGGCGAGCACCAGCAGCGGTGAAATCACCGCCCACGGACGCGGCTCTGACTTGTCGTAAAAATGCGGCAGGATCGCGAGCACGGCCAGAAGATAGCCGACCAGGTGGCTTCCAGCATCTCCGAGAAACGCTCGCGCCTTCGGAAAATTGTGAGGGAGAAATCCCATGAGCGCGCCACAGATAAGAAACGCCGTGGCAGCCACGAGATACTGCCCTTGCGGATCCGGCCCGCGCGTCGCGGCGATGAATCCAAACATGCCCGCGCCAATCGCACCCAGCCCCGAACAAAGGCCGTTCATGTTGTCCATGAAGTTGAACGCATTGATGACGGTGAGCAGCCACAGGATTGTGACGACATAACTGAACACAACACTCGGCACAAACAAAGTGATACGAACTCCCGCCGCCGCAACGATCCCAGCAATGAGCAGTTGTCCGATGAACTTGTGCGCGGGACGAAGTTCATGTTTGTCATCGAGCAGGCCGATGATTGTCATCCCAACTGCGCCGAAAGCGATGGCGGCGAGTTGCAGCGCGCGTTTGTTCAATCCATGGAGCAGCGGTGCGGAACTCGTTTCTCCAATCAGACCAGACTTGAGCATCACAGTGGCTATGACCAGCGGAAGCAACAAACCCGTGAGCACGGCGAGTCCGCCGGCGAGCGGGATGGACGTGTCATGGATCTTGCGATGGCCGGGATCATCCACCAAGCCCGTGCGAATGCACCATGCGCGCCACAGCGGCAACGCGGCGAACGACGCGACCAGTGCACTGGCAAACGCCGCGAGATAGATGTTGAAGGGGAAACCGAGGACGCGCATCGCCACGGAGTCTGCCAGAGTGGGAGTTGAATTCAAACTGTCTTGATGAATGCACCTGTCTGATTGAATTCCTGCCATGCCGTCGCTGAAAGAAGTCATTTCCAGCGCCTTTATCCGCACTATGAAGCCGGAACACATGCTGCTTTGTAAGCGTTGTTGTCCCCGTATGTATGGGACAGACATTGAGCAATTCGTTATGACTGCAAATTCAACAATCGAAGAAATCCGGGTCGAACTCGCCAAGCTCCAGGTGGCTTACGAGGTTCTGGAAAAATCCCACCGTCGCCTCGTCGCAAAAGTGCTGACCGACAAATCCGAAGCTGAACATTTCGTCGGCCAGATGGTGGTGGACCGCACGATGCTTTGCCCAACTTGGCTAAAGGGGCGTTAATCGCCGAACGGACTGCGCCGCCGAACGGCGCTCGTCCTTCGCGCCTGCAATCTTCCTCGTGCCTCGGAGCGCCGGTCTCCTGACCCGGCGCGAGCCTGCTGTTGCCAACCAACGCGCCGGTTCGGAGACCGGCTCTCCTTATCGAGTTCGCGTAATCCGCGCAATCCGTGGTCATGCCTGTCTGTTTTACTGTTTGTTTGCGTGGTTCAACGGGCGGATCACGTTCGATTACCTGTGGCATCAGGAAACGGGATCAGTAATCGAGCGTCAGGTTGAAATAGTAATTGACGTTCGGTTGTACGTTTGCGTTGAAATAATTGTCCTCAACAGAAATGTAATCACCGGCGTTGACTGCGACTGAAGCGATAGTAGATCCAGAAGAAAAGTTACCCGGTACGCTAAGACTCACTGCGGTCGCAGCCATGCTGGCCAGCGATGTGCCTTTGCGGACTGTGTACGTGCGGGCTGTGGAACCGATGGCGTCTGTCGTCACCGAAAGGTTGCGTAAGGTGCCCGAAACCGGCATCCGATACAGGGCGTTGGCTTCAGTGGAATCAGCGGATGAGTTTTGCCCTTCAAGGTGATAGTAGCGGATAAATGGGGCGGTTGAACTGGATCCTCGATTCGCTTTGAATGAATAATAAATGTGATTGGTCTGCTTGACCCATTTGTTGTCGCCTCGCAGAAAGGTCGTGGCATCGGCAGTGCCGCTGG
>CAYSDO010000195.1:0-8061 GCA_964429665.1 uncultured Bifidobacterium sp. | reverse complement strand
AGGCCTGGACGAAGACGTCGAAGTCGGTGCCGGTGATGAAGCCGTCCGGACCGTCGATGAAGGGCTGAGCGCTGCCTTCGGTGGCGACGTCAGCGGGGTTGCAGGCCGGGTTGGTGGGCGTGCAGGGAGTCACGGGGTTGAACCGCAGTCGCCACTCGACGATGGCCCCGGTGTCGCCGCCGGCGCCGTCGCTGACGGTGAGCGTCCAGGTTCCGGCGATCGGATCACCGGCGAAATCGGCCAGGCTGCTCAGTGTGTTGTCAGCGGTGTTGGCAACGGGGGCGAACTCGCCGGGGGGCAGGTTGCCGGGGGTCACGCGGGCCTGGGCGGCGTCCCAGAAGTTGGCGAAGCCGTCGCCGAAGACATAGAAGCCGGTGTTGAGCAGGTCGACGTTGAAGCCAACCGTGGAGGCGGCAACGCCGACGCCCGGCCGGTTGAAGAGCGTCACGGTTCGGGTGCCGTTGCTGATGGACATGTTGAGGTCGCCGACCCAGGTGTGGTTCATGCGCACCTCGACCTGGACGCGGCTGATGGTGCCGGCGTCGGTGGAGGTGAGCGTGCTGGTCTGGGTGGCGTTGTCGGTGATGGTCCGGGGAACGTCGGTGCTGTTGACCACCGTGCCGCCGGTGTAGGAGCCGGTGCCGTCGCCGGCATAGGTGCCGCCGAGCGTCAGTTCGCAGGTGCGGCGGGTGGTGACCTGGGGCACGCCCGCGACGCAGCACGTGCCGGTGATCAGATCGACGATGTTGACGTTGATGGTGCCGTTGCCGGTGCGCGACTGCGCATCGGTCACGGTGAAGGGCAGAGACTGGGCGCCCAGAGCCGGGGCATTGAGGGCGACGACCGCGTCGGCGCTCCAGATGCCGTCGTTGGCGGTCACGTCGCCGTTGGCGCCGCTGTCGTTGAGCGCATACACGTTGCTCTGGCCGAGCGCCGTCGCGTCGACCACGACGGACGTGATGTTGTTCGGCGACCCGTCGGCCAGCGTGACCTGCACGGCGAGCTTGGTGGTCGCCTGCACGTTGACGGTCGAGGGAGTCGCCGAGCCGAAGCCACCCGGGTTGACGGGCGCCGCGACGGAGAACTGGTACCAGGCGATGTCGTACGCCGCGGCCTTGGTGCCGGTGGCCTGCTCGACGCCGCCGCCGTGCGTGAAGGCCATGTTCATGTTGGCGACGACGGTGGTGCTGCTGTTGGCGATCATGTCGGGCGTGCGGAGCACGATGCCGGTGCGGGTGGAGTCGTTGCTCGGGCTGGTGGGTGATCGCGACTGGGATGTGAGGCAGACGGTGGCAAGTGCATTGGGCAAGCTTGGGGATCGCCGTGCGATGCCCGGGCTGCTCGGATTGCTGAACGACAAGGATACCGAAGTCCGTGAGGCCGCGGCTGAAGCGCTGGGACGCGTTGGCGACGAAAGCGCGCTGGGTCATCTGGCCTTGGCGATGATGGACGAGGAGGTAGGTGTGCGTCAGGCTGCGGCAAGATCATTGACGATTTTGGATGCGTTCTGGGAACGGGCACCCAGCGTGCGCGAGTTGGTGCCGGAGATTCATCAGGCGATGCGTCATCAGAGTCCGAGCGTGCAATTCGCGGCGTCGGGGTTGATGCGGCGCATCACTGGCAAGACGGCAGCGGACGTGCATGCGGAGTCACACAAGGTGGCAGAAACTCCAACCGGGCCGCATGTGCCTATATTGATCAAGCTGCTACGCGATCCGGATGAGGCTGTACGGCTGGCAGCGGCGGAATCGCTGGGGAGGGTGAAATCGCAGGATGTGATGCGGGCATTGCAGATTGCGATGAAAGATTCCAGTGAGTGGGTGCGGGTGGCCGCGTTGGAGGGCGTTGCTGCGCAGTCACAGGTATGAGTGCGAATTCATTTGCATGCAGGGCGAGCAAAAGTTGTTTGACCTGACTTGGTTTTTGACCAAGGATGCGGCTGAATCACCGGCAAAAGCCTATGAAGACCAAAATCATTTTGTTGATGCTCGCGGCTATTGTTTGTCTGATGGGTTGCAAGACCGCATCGCAGGGCAGGAAATTCAAGATGCAGCAGAGTTCCGGGCGCATGACACGCGGCGCGGACTTTGGCTATTACGCCATCTGCAACACGCTCGTTCCGGGCAGCCACGCGGATGCATGGACTGGGCAGGTTTGGCAGGACAAGGATCGGGCCATGCGTGACGCGTTGGAGCATAACAAGCAATATCCAGGGCACGAAGCTACTTATCGGAAGTGAAATGCCGAGTGATTTGCGCGGTTGGCGACGAGTCTGGCTCGGACGATCGGGATGCGCCATCTGGGAGGTTCCCGCAGGCAATAGTGTTTTTAAGGGGCAGAAGGCATCTGGTCCAGATCAAATTTTCAAACCTTTGAAGTACAAACTGTTAGCGATTTATATCTCGGAGGCGGATGGCTGATTTGCTGGCAGAAAAGCGAACTCTGAAGATTTATTGATTGAGTTCTGAAGAGATTCGGTTAACATGGCGTCGCGTCAGGCCCTTGGTTGGATGGATGTTTCCCGAAAAAAACAACAAACGCCGCATTGTCGTCTGTTGGCAGGGGTTTGTTCAGATTTGAACAACTCAATTTGCCAAAAAGATTTTGTGAACCAAAACACCTCGGACGCAGTCTGATTTATTATGCTCAAACGCAAAGATAGTCGTTCCAACTCAGCGAGTAAACGGAGCAACACGGCCAAGCCGGTTGCTGCCCATCGTCGTTTTGTCATTCCAAGCGCAAAACGGCGTGCGCAGGAAAATCAAAAAGAGACAACAGCGGCCAAAACCAACGGGAAGGCGAAGGACATAGTTGCCAAGCCTTTGGTTCAAACGCCGCCCGCTGCCGCTGCCCCGGCCAATCCACATGGGAACATCGTGGTCAACCCGAACGCCACGTCAGTTGACCTCACGGAAACAGTCAAGACGCTGCTACACCTCGCGCAGGAGCACGGTTACGTCACTTACGACGACATCAATGATGTGCTGCCGGATGGATTGAACCCCGAAGATCTGGACGAATTGTTCACGAAGCTTCGTGGACTGGACGTCGAGATTGTTGATCAGGCTGAAGTTCAACGCACGGCCAAACCTGCGGAACAACCGGACGAACCGGAAGAGGACTCGCGGCTTGAAATTCTCGACGACCCGGTGCGCATGTACATGAACCAGATGGGCAAGGTGCCGTTGCTCACGCGCGAACAGGAGGTTGAGATTTGCAAGCGAATCGAGGATGCGGAAATCCAGATGAAAGACATCGTGTGCAGCCTGGGTTTCACAGCCAAGGAGCACATTGCGATTGCCGAGAAGCTTCTCTCCGAACCGCCCAAGGAACGCTTTGATCGCGTGGTCGTGGACAAAAAGGTCGCGAACCGCGAAGGACACCTGAAAGACCTGCGCACATTCATCAAAAAAGTCCGTGTCATGGACGCCAAGGTGGATTTGAAATACGCCACATGGCAGAAGGCTGCCCAGAAAGGGCGCAAGGAGAAACTTCAGAAGGAATTCCAAAAGATGAGCTTTAAGCTGCGGGAATTGTTCCCGAAGTTTGCCTACAAGCAAAAGGTCATCGAGGAAATGATCGTGGTGGCTGGCAACATCCACGAAAAGTTCCAGACCAGTTGGCGGCATCTCCAGGAACTTGAGCGCCTTCGCACATCGAGCGAACGCCGCTCTCAGATTGAGGCCGAGCAGGCACGCATCCGCACGCTTGAACAATTCGTCCGCATGTCGCGCGAGGAGTTTTTCGTTTCTTTCGCAAGACTCAAGGAAGCTGCGGATCGCGGGCATCGCGCCAAGACGCACATGGCCGAGGCGAACCTGCGTCTTGTCGTTTCCGTTGCGAAGAAATACACCAACCGCGGCCAGTCGTTCCTTGATCTCATTCAGGAAGGCAATATCGGACTGATGAAGGGTGTTGAGAAATTTGAGTATCGTCGTGGCTACAAGTTTTCCACGTACGCCATCTGGTGGATTCGACAGGCCATTACGCGTTCCATCGCAGACCAGGCGCGCACGATCCGCATTCCGGTTCACATGATCGAGATCATGAACAAGCTTTGGCGCGCACAAAAGCAGCTCACACAGGAGCTGGGTCGTGAACCCACACCTGAGGAGCTCGCTGACGAAATGCACATGCCCGTGAGCCGCATCAATTCGCTGCTCAAGATGGCGCAGCAACCCGTCTCCTTGCACGCACCCGTTGGCGACGATGGCGAGGTGAGTGTGGGTGATTTTATCGAGGACAAAAGCGCAGAGAATCCGTCCGACGTGACGAGCTACAGCCTGCTCAAGGAAAAGCTCGGCGATGTGCTCACCACTTTGACGGAGCGCGAGCGCAAAATTCTCGAAATGCGTTTCGGCCTCACTGATGGCTACGAACGCACTCTCGAAGAGATTGGCAAAATGTACAATGTCACGCGCGAGCGCATCCGCCAGATTGAGGCGAAGGCCCTGCGCAAATTGCGGCATCCCACTCGCGTCCGGCATTTGCAAGGCTTCCTTGATGTCGAAGAAGCTGCTGCGTAATCGCAGACCCGGAAAAGTCATCATCCCAGCCGGATGCCTCGTGCGTCCGGCTGTTTTGGTTTTGTGTTTGCCAAACATCTTGCGACACACACGCAGCCCTGTCATTTTCTGAACGGAAACTGAACAAGGGATTTGAAATGTTTGGACTCGACACTGATTTCACGGTGGCACAACAGGCTCAACGCGTGTTGCTCATTGAGCACGACGAATCTTTCGCGCGTGCCATCACTGGAATGTTGGAACAGGCTTCGGACACTGTGAGCAATGTCGCAGTCGTGTCATCGCTGGAGGAGGGCCTTCAGCGGCTGGCTGCGGAAGGCTTTGGCATCGTCATTCTTGAATTCTTCCTTCCGGATGGTGCGGGACTTCTCAATATTTCACTGCTGAAGCAACAATCCCCGCTGGTGCCGGTCATCGTCATCGGCACGGTGGATGACGAGGCCATTGCGTTGGAGTCCGTTCACGCTGGCGCCCAGGATTACCTTGCCAAGGGACAGATCAGCTCGCGCATGCTGGCGCGTTCGATTCGTTATACCCGCGAGCGGCACGAAACCGACGTGGCATTGTTGGCAGCCGAGGAAAAATACCGCGGCATCTTTGATCACCTCATGGAAGGGATCTTCCAGACCACACCGGAAGGACATTACCTTATGGCCAACGCGGCGTTGGCCCGCATCTACGGATACAGTTCACCAGAGGAATTGAAACTTAGCGTCACTGATATTGGCCGCAGGCTCTATGTTGTGCCGGGTCGTCGGGACGAATTCCGGCGGACCATGGAAGATCATGACACCATTTCAGGATTTGAGTCTCAGATTTTCCGCAAGGACGGGAGCATCATCTGGATTTCGGAGAACTGCCGTGCCATCCGCGATGTTTCCGGGCGGCTGATCTACTACGAAGGCACGGTGGAAGACATAACGGCGCGCCGGCAGGCCGAGCAGAATCTACGTGACTCCGAAGCGCTCTATCATTCGCTTGTGGATACAATGCCTCAAAACGTCTTTCGCAAGGACGTGAATGGCAGGTTCACATTTGCCAACCAGCAGTACTGCAAACATTACAACTGCCGTCTCGAAGACATACTGGGCAAAACTGACTTTGATTTCTTCCCTCGAGAACTTGCGCACAAATATCAGAGGGACGATCAGCGCGTCATGGCCACGGGCAAGTCGTATGAAACGGCCGAGGATCACCAGCCGCTAGGCCAGGAGCGAACGGTGGCACAGGTGGTCAAGACGCCCCTCTACGACATGAACGGGACGCTCATCGGATTGCAGGGAATTTTCTGGGATGTCACTGCGCAAAAACTCGCAGAGGAACGGGTGCGCGAGGCTCAGGAACAGGTTCGCAAGTCCGAAGCCCTTTATCACTCGCTCGTGGATACAATGCCCCAGTGCATTTTCCGCAAGGATATGGACGGGCGCTACACGTTCGCGAACAAACAATTCTGCCGCATGGTTGGCAAGTCGCTGGATGAACTGCTCGGCAAGACAATCTTCGACATACTTCCGGAGACCCTTGCCGCCGTGCGAAAGGACGACGATGCCAAAGTCATGGCTTCCGCAACTGTCTTTGAGAGTGTTGAGGAAAATCGTTTTCGCGGTCACGAAAACGAGTTCATTCATGTTCTGAAAATTCCCATCTGCGACGCAAAAGGGGAGGTGACCGGCCTTCAGGGAATGTTCTGGGACATCACTGACATCAAGCTGGCGGAACAGCGCATCCGCAGGGCGAACGAGGAACTTGCCGCCAGCCAGGAAAAGTTGCACCAGAAAAATCTCCAGATGGAGGACGATCTGAAAATGGCGAGCGAGATTCAACTGGCCATGCTGCCACAGCAGCAACCGGCATTTCCTCGCGGTGTTGCGGCTGCGGACAATGCGTTCCAATTCACACATCGTTACCAGCCCAGCGGGACGGTCGGCGGCGACTTCTTCACCGTAAACGGCATTTCAGACACGGAAGCGGCTGTGTTCATCTGTGACGTCGCCGGCCACGGCGTGCGTTCCGCGCTCGTCACCGCCATGATCCGCGCGCTCGTCGAGGAGATGCGCCCGTTCGCCCATGATCCCGGGCAGTTCATGA
Organism: uncultured Bifidobacterium sp.; assembly: GCA_964429665.1. GTDB lineage: Bacteria > Verrucomicrobiota > Verrucomicrobiia > Limisphaerales > JADLHS01 > JADLHS01. The sequence continues at coordinate 1,447 of CAYSDO010000195.1, read as the reverse complement.
CCAAACTCAATGCCGACCTCCATACCATCCTCAAACACGCAGGCACGCCGGTGTTGACCACCGCTTTCTATCTGGTGGCGGACTGCGTGACGGGAAGGATGCGGTATGCCAATGCCGGTCATCCCAAGCCGCTGCTCGTCCGGCGTGCGGACAGCCGGGTGGAGACACTGAATAACGCTTCGCGCAAAAGCCAGCCCGCACTTGCCTTGTTCGAGAAGGGCAATTACCAGACCTCGGAAGTCATGCTGGTGCCTCAGGACCTCGTGATGCTCTTCACTGACGGCCTGTATGAAGTGCCCAACGCGCATCAGGAGCTGTTCACGCAGGAAATGCTTGCTGCCGCCACCCGTAAACACATCGCGCTTCCCGCCGCAAAGATGTTCGACGAGCTGATTTCCGGGATCCGTGCCTACAGCGGTACAGGCCAGTTTGATGACGATGTGTGCGTGGTCGGGATCGAATACACCCGCTTGGCGATTTCCAAGGTCGGGTGAATTCCTGGCAAAAAAAGTGTTGGCAAGAGGCCGCAACAGGCGTTCATTAGTCGCAGGCCAAAGTCATGAAGACACAGGCATGAAACCAGTCAACCAGGAGAACATCCAATGGACCTGCACCATCCCATACTCCGCGAGTTCCCGGAACATCGCGACGCGATCAAGCGACTCCAGCGCAGCGACGCGCACTTCCGCAACCTCTATGACGAGTACCACCGGCTCGACGACGAAATCTATCGGATTGAGGAGGAGATAGATTTCGCCATAGACCAGGAGATTGAAGAGAAAAAAATGCGCCGGGCCAAACTAAAGGACTACATCTACCACCTCATCAAACACGCATCCGCCCTTCGTGCGGAACCCTGATACTCTGGCAAACTTCAAATGCTGTGCGCGCAGCAGTGCCATGGCATTATGAGTCGTTGGGCCGACCGGGCTCGTTAAGTGTGTCGGCACGGGTAATGTCACCACTTCGATACGAGTACGGCTTTCTGCTAGGTAATCTCCGGATTTTAAGAGGTTTGATTCGCTTGCGCTCCAATGATCTACTCATCCCGAACGCGCTTTGCAGCAGCAGGCCCAATATCCATGGATTGCAAGACTCGGACCACGATGTTTCAAAGTCATTTACGAACCGGATTCTCTCGCAACACAAACCATCCGCAACCAAGCGTCCTCGCTTCAATGCTGCGGGCGTTCGTCGTCGTCATGACCGCCTGCGTGGTGTTGGGGGTTCATCGCCCTGGGTACTCAGCCAGCCTGCCGTCCGGGTTTATCGAACAGACTGTTGGTAGCGGGTGGAATGAAGCCGTGGGGCTGACGTTCGCGGCGGACGGACGGATGTTTGTTTGGGAGCGCGGCGGGCGCGTGTGGACGATGACGAACGGTGTCAAATCGTCCGTGCCATTCCTCGACATCAATGACGAGGTGGGCGCATGGGGCGATTTCGGAAT
>CAYSDO010000194.1:0-8071 GCA_964429665.1 uncultured Bifidobacterium sp. | reverse complement strand
GCTACGATCAGGCGTGGGAATTCGTGGATGCCATACGTAACGAGCGTCCGTGTGTTCCAAGTTTTCACGATGGCGCAAGCGCGCTGGCGGTAATGGATGCAACGGTAAAATCGGCGGAGACGCGGCAGTGGATTGAATTATGAACAAAACAGCAGTCATTACTGGCGGCGGCAGCGGTGTGGGACAAGCCATCGCCTTGAAGCTGGCACAAGAAGGCTGGCGCGTGGCGATCATCGGTCGCCGCGCCGAAGCCCTCCGGCAAACCATCGCGCTCGCCGAAGTCAACGCACCACGCATCACACACCACGCCTGCGACATCGGCGATGCCGCCGCCGTCGCTGCCACGGGCAAACGCATCCTCGCCGAGTTCGGTGAAGTTGAAGTCCTCGTGAACGCCGCAGGCACAAATGCGCCCCGGCGCTCGCTTGAAGTTTTATCGCTGGAAGATTATCTCTCAATGATCGCCACCAATCTCCACGGCGCTTATTATTGTGTGCAAGCGTTTCTGCCACAGATGCGCGCCCGCACACGCGGCACAATCATCAACATCGTTTCCGATGCAGGGAAACAAGCGTCGCCTAAAGCCGGGCCGGGTTATGTCATGAGCAAGTTTGGTCTGGCCGGGTTGACGCAGAGCATCAACGCCGAGGAACGCACCAATGGAATCCGCGCCTGCGCCATTTTCCCCGGTGACATTGACACGCCGTTGTTGGACAAGCGCCCGCAAGTTCCAGACGCCACCGCTCGCGCGAAGATGATGCGTGCCGAAGACGTGGCGGACTGCGCGTTGTTCTGCATCAATCTCCCGTCTCACGTCATCGTCGAAGAAATGCTCGTGCGCCCGCGCTGAACTTTGCAGCCTCTATTTGAACGGCAGCAATTTCGCCAGCAGAAGAGTCTGGAGTAATCCCGCGCACGACATGGCGAACGCCACCACCGTCCACGTCCGCAAGGTTTCGCGTTCGGTGAAACCGCTCAACCGCCCGATCACCCAGAAGCCGCTGTCGTTCATCCACGAAAGCCCCAGCCCGCCAAAGCCGATCGCGATAAACAAATACATAGGGTGATACGGCAGTTCCACGCCTTGAGTGACGCCCACCATCATCGCCGCCGTGGTCAGCACCGAAACCGTTCCCGACCCTTGCGAAAACTTCAGCACCACTGCCACCGTCCACGCGAGCAGAATCAGATTGATGGAATGTCCTGCCGCCGCATCGCGGATCGCATCGCCCACGCCTGCGTGCCGCAACATCCCGCCAAACGCGCCGCCCGCGCTCGTGATCAAAATAATCACCCCCGCTGTTTCCAATGCTGGCCCCAGCAACTCGCCCAATCCATGCAACGCCAGTTTGCGATGCCGCACCGCAAGCAGCATTGCGAGCAACGCACCGATGAGCAAAGCGATGTTCCGGTTGCCTAGAAAGCCAATGATCGTGTGGAACGAACCGAATCGCTCCAGCCCGCCGAACGCCGCCGTGAAGGAAGCGGTTGAAATCAGCAGGATCGGCAACAACACCGGCAGCATCGAGGCGAAGAACGACGGCAATTCGCTCTCCGGTTTGTTCGCGATGGTCTTCAGTTCAGCCAGTGTCACGCCCGCTGTTTCGCGCAACGGCACATCGCATCGCTGATTCACCCACTTGGCAACCTGCCAGCCAAACAACACCGGCAGCATGGATGCCAGTGTACCCACGATGACCGACCAGCCCAAATCCACCTTCATCGTTTCCGCCATCGCGAGCGGCCCCGGATGCGGAGCGACGAGCGTATGCGTCACCGCGCCCGCGCAACAGATCGCCATCACAAACAACGTGTAGTCCTTGCCAGTTCGCAAGCGCAACGCTCGCGCCAGTGGAATCAGCAGCATAAAGAACGTGTCGAAGAAAATCGGCAACCCCAGCAGAAAACCTCCGGCAAGCAACGCAAAGCCAGCGCGACTTTCACCAAACACTCCAATGAACCGCCGCACCACCTTGTCCGCCGCGCCGCTTTCCATCACGCACACGCCGATGATCGAAGCGAACGCGATGACCAGCCCGATCTTCCCGCACACCACGCCGAACTCCACCGTCGTCACCTCGACGGCTTGAATCCAATGATTCTTGGCTGGCTCGTCGGGAAGCGTGCCCACCGGCGCCAGCAATCCTGCGAGAATCGCCACTCCGATCAGCGCAAGAAATGCGTGAACCCGAAGCTTCGTGATCAACACGATGATCGTGACGACGCATATCGCGAGAATGCCGAAAGGCCATAGTTTTGCGGAATCAATGAGCGCGACCATGTCGTGGTTTCAGTGTTGCGGGCGAGCTTACAAACAAAATACCCCACTGCAAAATTAAAACCAGGACGGGCAGTTTGAATTTCCCGCCGTCGCCATTTTCCGCTACAACACGCGCCCGGTCATGAACGACCCGCGCATCCAAGAACTTCGCCAACTGCTCCCGCAGGCCCTGCTGCCTGACTGGGTACGACTCGGCGCACGCGCGGCCCGCCTATTCCGCGACCGTCTGCACCCCGACAAGCATGACGCGCTCCTTAATCGCTTGCTAGAACAAGCCCGCTCATCCGTTGCCCGCCGCCAGCAGCGGGAAGCCAACGTGCCAAGGGTTTCCTACGCGCCGGAACTCCCCATCACCGCGCGGAAAGATGAAATCATTGCTGCCATCCGTGCGAATCAAATTGTCGTCATCGCAGGTGAAACCGGCTCGGGCAAAACCACGCAATTGCCCAAGATGTGTCTCGACGCCGGACTAGGGCGTCGTGCGCAAATCGGCTGCACGCAACCGCGCCGCGTCGCCGCGTTGTCCATCTCGCGCCGCATCGCCGAGGAACTGTCCGTATCGTGGGGTCGCGAAGTCGGCTGCAAAATTCGCTTCGACGATCGCTCCAGCGCGGACACGTATATCAAGCTGATGACCGACGGCATCCTGCTGGCGGAGGCGCAGGGCGATCCGCAGTTGTCCGACTACGACGCGATCATCATCGACGAAGCCCACGAGCGCAGCCTGAACATTGATTTCCTGCTCGGCCATCTCAAGGGCCTGCTCGCGCGACGCACCGATCTCAAGCTCATCATCACCTCGGCCACGATCGATACGCAGATGTTCTCGCGTCACTTCAACGACGCACCGATCATCGAAGTTTCCGGCCGCGTCTATCCGGTGGAGGTGATTTACGAAACGCAGAACTCCGCCTCCGAAGAGCAAGGCGACATCAGCTACGTGGATGCGGCCGTGCAAGCCACCGAGCGCATCGTTTATGAATCCACCGCCGGCGATGTGCTCATCTTCATGCCCGGCGAACGCGACATCCGCGAAACGAGCGACCTGCTCGAAGGCCGCCTTGGTCGTGATGCTGAAATCATTCCTTTGTTTGGCCGCCTGAGTTCCGGTGGTCAACAACGCGTCTTCGCTCCCTCCGCGCAGCGAAAAATCGTCATCGCCACGAACATCGCCGAAACCTCCCTCACCATTCCCGGCATTCGCTACGTGATTGACGCCGGCCTCGCGCGCATCAGCCGTTACAACCCTCGCACGCGCACCAAGCGCCTGCCCATCGAACCCGTCTCGCAAAGCAGCGCCAACCAGCGCAAAGGTCGAGCCGGTCGCGTGCAGGATGGCATCTGCATCCGGCTGTATTCCGAGGAGGATTTCAACGCGCGCCCCGCGTTCACTCAGCCGGAAATCCAGCGCGCCAATCTCGCCGAAGTCATCCTACGGATGAAAGCCTTTCGTCTCGGCGACATCGAGACGTTCCCATTTGTCCAGCCGCCCACGCCTGCCGCGATCGCCAACGGCTACGCCTTGCTTCAGGAACTCGGCGCACTCGACGCCCAGCGCAATCTCACGCCGCTCGGCGGCGATCTCGCGCGATTGCCGATTGATCCCACCCTCGGCTGCATGTTGCTTCAGTCGCAACAAGAGCACGCCTCGCGTGAACTACTCATCATCGCCGCCGGGCTCAGCATCCAAGACCCGCGCGAACGTCCACTCGATCAAAAGGAAGCCGCTGCTACCGCGCACAAACGGTTCGCCGACCCGCAGTCCGACTTTCTTGCCCTACTTAACATCTGGAACGCGGTTCATGACGAATGGGAAAAGTTCCGCACGCAAAACCAACGCCGTCGGTTCTGTCGTCAGCACTTCCTGTCCTATCTGCGGATGCGCGAGTGGCAGGACCTTTACGCCCAGCTTCACGACGCGCTCGACGACCTCGGCACGCTGCGCATCAACGAGAGCAACGCCGCCTACGACGCCATCCATCGCTCGATTCTCTCCGGCCTGATCGGCCACGTCGCGCGGCGCGAGGAACGCAATCTCTACAAAGCCGCGGGCAATCGCGACGCCACGATGTTCCCCGGCTCAGCGCTCTACGAACGCGGCGAAAAACCTGCCAAAGGCCGCGACGCCAAAGCGCAGAAAAATCCACCGCCGAAGCCCAAGTCAAATCAGCCGCAGTGGATTGTTGCCGGTGAAATTGTCGAAACCTCGCAGCTTTTCGCCCGCACGGTTGCCGGGATTGATCCTCAATGGATTTATCAACTCGCGCCGCATTCCTGTAAAGTCGCGCATCAGAACCCGCACTGGAGCGTGAGCAGCGGACGCGTGCTCGTCGAGGAAGTCATCACACTGCACGGATTGGAAGTCATCCGCCGCAAGGTTGCTTACGGCAACATCAATCCCAAGGATGCCACCGCCATCTTCATTCGCGCCGCGCTCGTGGAGGAAGATTTAGTTCCCGCCCGCCCCGTCGCCCGGCAACGCGCCGATGCCGACGAGGAAATCCGCGAAGCGATGAAGCGACCTGCGCGCGTGCAATCCCCCCTCTCCTCCCCCAAGGGAGGAGAGGGCCGGGGTGAGGAGGCACGATTGCATTCCCCTCAATTCCCCTCACCCCAACCCTCTCCCCGTTTCAGCGGGGAGAGGGAGTCGGAACTCCCGGCCCAATACGCATTCCTTGCGCACAACCGTGGTGTGCGGCAGAAGATCGAGAATCTCCAGACCCGCGCCCGACATCACGGCATGATTGACCTCGATCAAGCCCTCGTGAACTTCTACGCCACGCGCATCGAGAATGTTTCCTCCTTCCACGAGTTGAACCGCCTGCTGGGCGAGCGCAACGGCGACCAAAAATTTCTCTGCGCTGCCGAAGCCGACCTCCTCGGCGATCTCCAACTGAGCTTCGACGCCAACGCGTTCCCTGACGCCGTCCACATCGCCGAGCAACCGCTCGCGCTGAATTACGCCTACGCGCCCGGCGAGGAATGGGACGGCGTCACCGTGCAACTCCCCGTGGACCTCGCGCGGGCGCTTTCTCCCGCCGCCGTCGAGTGGAGCGTGCCTGGATTGCGCGCCGAACAGGTCGGCGAATGGTTGCGTTCCCTGCCCCGCACGTTGCGCCGCGAATTACAGCCTATCGAACCAAAGGTCGCTGAGATAGTTCGCGACTTGCAACCGACCGGCGATTCGCTCCGTGCCGACCTCGCGAGATTCCTGCTCAAGCGCTACGGCATCACCGTGCCGGCGGACGCGTGGCGCGAGGAAGCTGTCCCCGCGCATCTCCGCCCACGCGTGGAGATCGTGGATCATAATCGCAAGACCATCGCCGCTGGCCGCAACCTCGAACTACTCAAGCCGCAGCTCATAGAAGCCAAAACCGTCGCCCCGCGCGGCAACGATGATTGGCAACGCGCCGCCGCGAAGTGGGAGCGTTCCGCCGTGACGACTTGGGTCTTCGGCGATTTACCCGAGAAGATTGTGGTGAGCGAAGAACCCGGTGCAAGAGATAGAACGGACGCCTCCGAGGTAGGGCGCGTCAGCCCCCTGCGCGCCGTCGGTGACAGTCCAAGCAGCGGCGCGCACGGAGTGACGTGCCCTACCACCCTTGCCATCTATGCCTGGCCTGGCATTACGCTGGAAGACGGTCATGTCAGCCTCCGCCTCTACCGCAGCGCCGCCTTCGCCCGCGAGGCGAGCTTCGACGGCGTCAACAAACTCATCGAACTCGCGCTGCAAAAGGACCTCGCGTGGTTGCAGAAGGATTTGCGCGCGTTGTGTCGCTTCGATGCCCTTTACGCGCCGCTCGGTGCGAGCGATGAATTGCAGGAAACCGCCTTCGCGAACCTCCTCCGTCACGCGCTGCCCGCCGCGCCATTGCCCGCGCTCACGCAACTCAACTTCGAGACCGCTGTCCGCGAAACCCGCGAGCGCCTCGCCGGTCTGCCGGCACAACTCGAAGCGCGTCTTAACGCCATCCTCCCCTTGCGACAGCAGATCGCCACCAAGCTGGGTCAAGCCGTCGCCACCACGCCCGCCCCGCGCCCTCGCACGTTCAACGATCTCAGTCAACTCGGCGCTCCCGCCAAGCCCGCGGCGAGCAAGCATCCGCTCGCACTTGAGTTGCACGGCTTGTTACCGCCGCGCTTCCTCGAGCAAATCAGCTTCGACCGCCTCAAAGAGCTGCCGCGTTATCTCAAGGCCCTGCTCACGCGTCTCGAACGCGCCACGGTGAATCCGCAGAAGGACGCTGAACGCGCCGCGCAAGTCGCGCCCTACACCCAAGTCGTCGCTAGCTTTACCGCGAAACCTTCCAGCGTTCCTGAAGTGCGCGCGATGCAGGAAGAATTCCGCTGGCTCGTCGAAGAATTCAAAGTCTCCCTCTTCGCGCAGGAACTCGGCACCGCCGTGCCCATCTCCGCCAAGCGTCTGGATCAGAAGCTGGAACAATTGCGGACTCTTTGACGGTCAAATCGCCGTTTTGCAACCCACAGCGTTGACAACCTCCAAATGACTGCTTGAATCAGCCCCAATCTGGATTGTTCATGAAATCAGTCGTTTTAATCCTTGGTCTCGGGTTGGGGCTGTTGTCGTCTGCTCGCGCGTGGAATGCGGAGGGGCACATGGTGGTGGCGCAAATCGCTTACAATCATCTCACACCCGGCGTGAAGGCCCAATGCGATACGCTCATCGCCACGCCGGTGGTTTATGCCTCCAGTCTCAACAACAACTTCGTAACGGCTTCGGTGTGGGCGGATGATCTCAAGAGTTTCACGAACGCCTGGAATAACTGGCATTTCATCAACATCCCCTTCAGCCTCGATGGCACGCCGACCAATGGTTTCGTGCCGGGAGCGATTGATGTCGTGAAAGTCATCCGGACCAACATCTATTTTCTGCAGAATCCGGCCACCACGCAGAGCAATCGCGCTTTTCATCTGCGGATGCTGCTGCATTTTGTCGGAGACATGCATCAACCGCTGCATTGCACGACGGCGATGTCCGCGGCAACGCCCAACGGAGACGCGGGCGGCAACGGGTTCGGGCTGGGAGGTGGGTGGGGCAATCTACATTCGCTGTGGGACAGCGGCGGCGCGCGGTTGCAGGATTCATTCTTCCGCCCGTTGGATGTCACCGACCAGAATACGCTCAACGCACTGGTCGCGGGCATTGAGGCAAGTCATCCTTACGATTATACCACAAATCTCGGCGTGGTGGCCGATCCCATGGCTTGGGCGCGTGAAGGGGTCGAGTTTGCGCAATCGGCCTGTTACGCGAACATCGCCCGGAATGCGACGCCTTCCAGCCCGTATCTCGCTGCGACCGCAACGACTGCCGATCGGCGCCTGGCCGCTGGCGGTCAGCGGCTCGCGGACCTGCTCAACACCATCCTCGGCACAAACTCTGTGACGTTGGCGTCCACGATCCGCACCGGCAACAACTTCAGCTTTTCCTGGCCCGGTTTGTATGGCCGAAGTTATCAGGTGCAGTGGAAAACGAACCTCGCCGATGCGACTTGGAACAACCACACCACCATCACCCCCACGGCGAATCAAACCGTGACGTTCACGGAGCCGTTGAATCAAGCGCGGCGGTTTTATCGGATAGTGCAATAAGCTCATCAATTGGCCATGAAATGGCTCAAAGAATTTTGGCAGGCACTGACAACGCCCGCAGTTGGGGAGCGGAAAACCATCGGGTCGTTTTCCCCCACCCCATCGGATGAGATTTTCTGCAACTTCACTCCGCGCGCCCAACAAGTCCTCGTTTTAGCGCAGCATGAAGCGGATCAGCTC
>CAYSDO010000193.1:0-8076 GCA_964429665.1 uncultured Bifidobacterium sp. | reverse complement strand
CAGGATCATTTGATCGAGTGGCTGCTTGAAGAGGGATTTTCATCCACGGACATTGCCTCTGCGTGCCTCACACAATTGCAAAGCGGCGAAGGCGCGGCAAAACCCGCGGCGCGCACGGAAGATTACGAACGTCCTGAACGCGACGAGCGCCCCCAACGCGGCAACTTCCGCGATGACCGCCGGGCGACCCCGCGCTACGATGACCGAGGCCCACGATTCGAGCGGCATGAACGTGTCGGGAGTCCGCGACGCTTTGAGGATCGCCCGCCACGCGCGACCACGCCGGCTCCATCAACGCCCCGCGCAGTGAAATTACCAGCCTCGGGAACGACAGTCTCCAAACCGGTCCAAGACGCAAAGCCTGCGGTTGCACCCGTTGCGATCGTTCCATCCGCGCCAGGCGCGAGGACGGAGTCGCCTCAACCAGACACCAAGCTGCCGGCCGAAACTCGTTCCAAAGCGGAGCCAAAAACGATTACAGAGAAAACCTATTCGGACGATGAGATCCTGGCCTCGGTGAAACAAGACGAGCCGTCCGAGCGCGAAGCGGTTTCTTCAAAGAATGCGCCGCCGTGGGCGAAGAAGAAGAACGCGGAAGCCAAACCCTTCACCAAAGGTAAACCCAGCCGCGCCACGCCGCCGAATCAGACGCGGCTCTGGATGAATCTTGGAGAAGCCATGGACGTGAAGCCGATTGACATCGTGAACTCCATTGCGGGTGAGACCGGCCTGCCAGGTAAAGTCGTCGGCACGGTGGATGTACGCGAGCGGCATCTTTTCGTTGACGTGAACACAGAAAACGCGAATGCCATCATCGCAAAACTGAACCGCGCAGAGATCAAGGGACACAAGGTCAAGATCAAGGTGGCGTAGGGGCGAATTGAAAAGTTTGCTGCCAACGGACGGAGGTGTAGCTGCCAAATGAAGATGCTTCCCTCCCGGCGTCACGGGTACGCCAACGCACCTGTAACCTGACGGGACTTATTCGCTCCAGGGATTCACACTAAGATCGGCGAAGAAATCGAGTTCCTTGGCGCGGAATCCGTAGCGCTGTGAGGTGCCTCCATCCACGACGCGGAGTTTGAATGCATTTGTACGACCGATGTTCGGGGGACTGAGCTTGCAGTTCAATCCAGCATCGCAGAGGTTGGACTTGAAATTGCCGACGATCATGTTGCACAACTCGCCGATGACGTCATTGGCAGTGGACTGGTCTTCCATTTCCTCGGATTTAAGTCCAAGCAATCGTTCCCCTAGCACCGGGACAAAACTGCCTGGCAATCTCAGGTGCACAAGACCGGTTGCCTTGCCAGTGAAGCTGACTTCACCGAGAACGTGCTCGTTTGTGAATGGATCGAGCAAAGTTGGCAACAACGCCTTCAACTCGATCTTTAACATCGTGCCAAAGGTCTTGTGGACCGCCTTTATGAGCGGATCACTCATTGCGAGCAACAGGGCGGCGCTCATGCCGGTGCGCGCCAATGCCGCCTCCACGGTGGTGGTGGTGTATTCCGCCTCGCAATCCGCCCTCGGGTTGGCCGCGCGAAGCAGACGCGATGTGAGTTCCTGGTCCTGCGTGATCAGCCTGGCAACGTCCTCAACGCTTGACTCACGTTTGGCAATCAACTGGTTCAGCCGCTTGACGCTTTCCGGGATGGATTCCAGCCCGAACTGCCTTGCGACGTCCTCGGCTTGTGTGGAAGTATTCATAAATTATGTCCTGGTTCGACTGGTTTAGCTGAAGGTGTTATTTTCCGTCGCGAACAGCGCCCGGGATTGTTTTGCCAGGATGTTTCTGTAATTCTCAAATGACCCGTCTTTGAATCCCAGTGCTTCGGCGATGACTCCTAGGGAAGTGCAACCGGACCCGCAAGCAGTGCCCAGAGCAAGCGGATGTGTTGCGCAATCGCAATCGGCATTGCCAGTCGGCCGCACCTCATCGCCGCAGGCTAAAGGATGACCCGGAGGACAACCGAGACCCGAGCACATGGACAACGCCGCGGCAAGCCTGGTGAGCGCCACCTGTTCATCCTGCTTGTTGTCGATCCCGTCGAACGGGTCCGTGTGTTTAAGTATCGTGTTGCAGATGGAAAGCGGAAATTGCCAGCGCCTGGCGACCATGGCGCCGACCAAAGAGTGCGTATAACCGATGATTTCCCGTTCGGCCTCTATGTATTCCACCCGATGCTCGCGGATGTATTTCAAAACCTTCGGATATTCCCGCCTAAGTTCCGGATGAGAGAGCATGACAATCTGTCCAACATTGTGAAGCAGACCGCAAAGGCGCGCCGTGTCCTGGTATGTCTTGCCGAGAAAGGTCGCGATGACGTACGCGGAGGAGGCGGTTCCAAGGGATTTTTCCCACACGAGTCTCTCAATTTCACCGAAGCTGGTGTTCCACCTTTTCAGGGTCAGACCGAGTATCAAGGATTTCAGGGCACCAAAACCAACGACCAAAACAGCCTCCTCAAGAGCCGTGACGGCTTCCGAGCGACCGAGCGAGGCCGAGTTGGCGGCACGCATCACTGCTGCGACCAAGGAAGGGTCACGGGCAAGAATTGCTGCAATTTCATGAGGAGTAGAATCAGGATCATCCACCAATTTCAACGCACGGCTGGCAGCGGCAGGAAGTGGTGGAATCGTGTCCACCCAACCTACGATCTCATCCAGGCTGTGGCCTTTGGCAAACCTTCCTTCGAACTCAAGAATCAGTGTGTCTGACATAAAAATGTTAAGGAGAATTCATCACCTGTTAATCGCTTTGCAGACCGGCAGGCACGTGGTTGCCATCTTCTTACGGACGGTTGGTTACATGTAGGCATTTGCTTCGGCGTTGAAAAGCTTCCGCGCTTGCCTGCTCAAGACCCCAAAATCTGTATTAAAGTACGCTTCTTCGAACCCAAACACGATGGCGGCGTCCTCTACGGACGGGTCAATTAACGGGTGACCCTCCGGCCGGCCGATTCCGGCCTGAAGTGATAAGGAGACCGCCAGCTTGGTAAGGGCAATTTGTTCGTCTTGCTCGCTTTCGATACCTTCAAGCGGGTCGCTGTGGCGAAGGATGCTGTTGCAAATAAGCATTGGTATCTGCCATCTCCTGGCAACAAGGGCGCCAACCAAAGGATAGGAAAAACCGATGATCTCGCGTTCTGCCGTTGCGTAATCCACCCCGTGATCCTTGATGTATTGGAGCACGCGCGGATATTCCTTCCGAGCCTCCGGATGGGTGAGCATGACAATCTGTCCGAGATTATGCAATAAACCCACCAAACGGGCTTCGTTCGGGGGAGGCTTGCCCATGTAGCCTGCGATGACCTGGGCGGCGACGGCAGTTCCAAGCGATTTGTCCCAAACGAGCTTTTCAACCTGACCGAAATTCTTGTTCCATTTTCTGAGAATGCACGCCAGCAAAGTGGATTTTAATGCGCTCATCCCAAGCACGAGAATGGCTTGGTCGAGCGATTCCACGATGCTCGCCCGTCCCAAAGCCGCAGAGTTGGCGGCACGCATGAGACTGGAAGTCAGCACGGGATCCCGCATCAGAACCTTCGCCAGATCCTCCGGAGTCGTGTTGGGATCGTCCACCAAACGCAGGGCGCGACTTGAAACATCCGGCATCGGCGGCAATGCATCCACCCAGCTCACGATGTCGTCGAGGCTTCGGCCGTGGCCGAACGTGCCTTCGTATTCGAGTAGAACGGTGTCCAACACAGTTATATTGACTTAAGTTTGAGAAATAAGTCTGGTTCAGGCCGCCACCGCCGCTGCTTTGGGCTGAAGTGTCAGCACGCGCTTCACCTTCTCAATCAATTGCGCGTCCTGGAACGGTTTCACGAGATAATCGCGCACGCCCAGCTTGGCGATGTAGGCGACATTCTCCCGGCCTGATTCGGCGGTGAGCATGATGACGGGGATGCTTTTCAATTCCGGATTCTCCTTCAGCTTGGTGAGCATCGTTACGCCGTCCATCACTGGCATGGTGATGTCGAGTACGACGAGGTCCGGCTTTTCGGCGGTGGCCTTGGCGAGACCCTCCTCACCGTTGCACGCTTCAATTACCGTCACGTCGAACGGCGCGAATGTGCGTTTGACTATCATGCGGATCGTTTTGCTGTCATCAACACTGAGTATCTTCATAACTTGATTGTTTATCGGCTTAATCGAACCGGGTATGAACCTCTATTGAGAAGAAAAATTCCTGGCATTTGAAATGAGCGGTTTCAGCCTGCAAATCATGGGGCACTTCGATGGCGTAGGCGCCACGGATGATGGAGGGCGTACTCATCGCACAGGGCCGGTTTGCATCGCACAGGGCTGACTTGAACCCGCCGCCGATCATGTTGGTCAGTTCCCCGACCACATCGTTCATGTCACCATCCGCCACAGCCTGCCCGGCAGGATTGCCCATCATGGCATTGACGATCTGCCGGGCGAGTGCTTCTGGCAGATGCACGTACACGGCCCCGACGACGGTGTCTCCTGCAATCCCGATGGTGCCGCTGATGCGGTCGTTATCAGAGACAGCGTTCGCTTTGCTTAGAGTGACAGGCAGGGCTGCCATGGTGTTGAACACGTTTGGCACGATGCTTTGTATCGTGCTCTGCGTATTGAACTCGATTGCGGTGCTCATAAATTCATTCAATTATTGATTCAGTTTCCGACCCCGGCAGTTTGCAATGGCGTCGTTCCTGCCATGGCAATGGCGGACTCGAAAAGCGCGGGCGCGATATGTTGTAACGGCAAAACGCGGTCAACGACTCCAAGCTCCGCCGCAGCACGCGGCATTCCGTAAACGACGCTCGTATCTTCGTCCTGTGCGATGGTTTTAGCGCCAATCGCCTTGAGGGCTTTCATGCCCAGTGCACCGTCGCTGCCCATACCTGTCAGGATTGCGGCGACGACTTTCGCTCCAGCACACTCGGCAACGGAGCGAAACATGACATCCACTGCAGGACGGCAATGATGCACGGGCGGCTTTTGGTTCAGCGAAACTTTGTAACCCGTGCCCGCCCAACTCAGAGTCATGTGAAAATCTCCGGGCGCGATCAACGCCACACCGGGAACAAGCAGATCGCCGTCCACCGCTTCGCGCACTTCGAGCGCGGAAAGAGAATTGACCCGTTCGGCGAACACCCGGGAAAAGTAGGGCGGAATATGCTGTGTGATGGCGATGCCGGGCATGGAATCCGGAAGATGCGTCAATACTTCAGTCAACGCCTCCACACCGCCTGTTGACGAGCCGATGCAGACGATCTGTCGCGGATGAAATTTTATTCCCGGTCGCGACACAGCGGCAGGCGTCACGCCCTGTGTCACAGGACGGCGTCCGAGGCGGGCCACGGCCGCCGCGCGGATCCGCTGGCCCAATTGTTCGCCGAGAGAGCCGATCGAATAGGCGCTTCCGGGTTTGGCAAGAACATCCACGGCGCCGGCTTCCAACGCGGCAAAGGCAGCGGATGAACCGGCTTGCGTAAGCGAACTGATGACCACCACGGGCATGGGCCGATGCTGCTGAAGAATCTTCAGGAACGTGATGCCATCCATGCGCGGCATTTCGATGTCTAGCGTAAGCACATCAGGGTTCAGCTCCAGAATCTTCTCCCGCGCCACGTACGGGTCCGGCGCAGTGCCGACGACCTCGATCTGCGGGTCTTTGGCCAGAGCGTCACAGATCATCTTCCGCACCACGGCGGAATCATCCACGACGAGAACCTTTATTTTTTTGCTGTTGATCATCAGATTTCAAAACCCGCTGCCGGACACGTCGCGATTTGCCGGAACAGCGCTCTTGGATGTGATCCGCTCCTGTTGCGCGACCTTTTCCTGGCAATCAATCGCTCCAAATATCAGGTTGTCCAGGTCCACCGTGGCCAGACTCAAGAGAGTCAGCGCAGAATCATGCCGGGTGACAGCGAAACTTTCCCAACCTGGAGACGCACCGGTCTGATGCGCGGTGGCGTCAGCAAGGTGGATCGCAGCGGACAACAGATCGTTTTTTCCGGCGGGCGGTTTGTGATGATTTGCGACGGCTTCCACGATCACATCGGGGATCCGCCAGTGATGCAGAAGACAACCGCCGATTTCAGCGTGGTCGCAACCGATGACGGTCTTTTCGGCATCCAGCAGTGACGCCTCCCGCGACTCGACGAGCTTATGTATCTTCGTGCGTTGCGCCGCTTCGAGTGTCTGGCCAATGACGAGTTTGCCGATGTCGTGAAGCAATCCCGCCGTGTAAGCCACGGATGTATCCACGCTGTTGCGTTTTGACATCGCAAGCACGCGCGGTGTCAACAGGCCTACGGTAAGGGAATGCCGCCAAAGCGTTCCGGCGTCCATGTCGTAACCTGGCAATTCCACACCGACCTGGCTGCCAAAACTCAATGCCATGATTAGCCGGTGAATTTCACCGAATCCAAGGTACAAGACACCTTGCTCCAGCGAGGCCACTGGCTGCGCAAGGCCATAGCTGACAGAGTTGCACAGTGCCAGCAATTTTGCGCTCAACACGGCGTCGCGTCCGACGGTGCTGATGACTTCGTCGTAGTCGGCGTTATCGTTGTTTAACAATGTCAGCAGGCGCACGACCGTCGGTGACGGTGCCTGCAGATTGGGGGTTCTGCCGATGAGGGCTTCCGCTGTCATAGTTTTACTGCCTTTCTTCCTGGCGTTTCGAGCGTTACTTCGCCCGTGTTTAGGTCGAGCCGCAAGATACGACTTTCATGACCCCCTGTACGACTGGCCCTCAACTTCATCCCTTTACGAGCCAGCATGGCCGTTGCGGATTCGATGTTTCTTCGACCGATGTTAAAGTTCGCGTTCTTACCGAAATATTCTGCGCCACCGGCTGCGGTCACGCACAACCGGCTTTCTACGCCGCCAAATGCAACAACAGCCTGCATCAGGGCCGGCAATCCAGTATCCACAAACATCTGCGGACGATGTGCAGCCAGGTCGCGGTCGAGCGCCGAATCCGGCAGAAGGGTGTGAAGCATTCCGCCAATCTTCGTCACCGGGTCATAAACAGCGATGCAAACGCCTGAACCCAGCGCCGGACTGACCAGTTCTCCAGAGGTGCAACTGGCAACAATCATGGACGCCACCGCAAGCTCCCGGATCGGGAGCGAAGCCCGGGATGTTTTTTGCGAACCGACTTGTTCCTTTTCCTGCGTCCTCATAGAGCCACAGCCTTTCTGCCAGGCAAATCGAGCGTCACCGACCCGGTGGTCAGATCAAGCCGCATCGTGCGGCTTTCATGTCCACCCGTGTTATGCGCTTCCAGTTTCACTCCATTGCGGGCAAGCATGTTCCTGACCGCTTCGATGTTGCGCTGGCCGATGTTGAAAATTTTTTTCTCATCCAGAAACTCTGCGCCCCCTGCCATCTTCACTATCAACCGATGCTTGAGACCACCCAGCGCATACACGGCGTGAAACATCGCTGGCAGGCCCGTGTCCACGAACATGTTTGGCCGTGCTGTGGCGCGTTCCGCATTGATCGTCGAATCCGGCAACATGGCGTGGAGCATCCCGCCGACCTTTGCCACCGGATCGTAAATGGTCACACCGACACACGAGCCGAGTGAGTACGTCACGAGCTGCGCCGAAGCGTCATTGCTCGAAAGCATGTCTCCCATGCCCACGACAAGACTCTTCTTCGGCGGCGCTATCACCCATTTGGGCGGCGCTGATGGAATTACGGCGCTCATCAAGTCCCTTATTGCTTCTGGTAGATGCCCGGTTTGAGCGTTTTCAAATTATGTTTTACACCCAGCAAACTTTCCGAATGGCCCACGATAAAAAATCCTCCCGGCGCAAGCTGATTGATGAGCTTGGCAACAAGCTCCTGCTGCGTCGCCGTGTCGAAGTAGATCATCACGTTCCGGCAGAACACGACGTGCTGAAACGGGGCGACCGGATAATTTGCCTGCAACAGATTCAGCCGGTGAAATTTCATGTTCTGCTTCAATGAATCTTTGACGCGATAAAACCCCTCGTTCGCGCCCGTGCCCTTTTGGAAATAGCGCGGCAGCAGGTCGGGTTGAGGCAGCTTGACGCGCTCCGCCGGATAGATCCCGCG
>CAYSDO010000192.1:0-8099 GCA_964429665.1 uncultured Bifidobacterium sp. | reverse complement strand
CATGCCGCAGCTTGGCGAATCCATCGCGGAGGCTGTGATTGTCAATTATCTGGTCAAAGCTGGCGACACCGTGAAAGCCGGTCAGGATTTGATCGAGGTGGAAACCAACAAGGCCACCATGAATGTCGCGTCGCCTGCCAGCGGCCGCATTGTTGAATTCACGGCCAGGCTTCAGGAGAGCTACATTGTTGGCGCGTTGCTGGGAGAGATCGAGGTCACCAAACAGGAAGCCGCCAGGCTTGGGCTCGATACCGTTCAACTCAACAAAGCCGCGACGACCCGGACGATTGCGACGTCGTCGCAATCCTCGCCCGTGGCCGACCAGCACCGCGTTGAAGCGACAGTGCGTGGCCTGCCTGTGCCGGCCAATGCCGCTGGGGCGAGTTACATTTCGCCGAGATTGAAGGCACGGATGCACGAACTGGGTTTGCACGCGGCGGATCTTTCCGGCGTGGCCGGCAGCGGTGCTGCGGGTCGCGTTACGGTTGAAGACTTCGAGAAATACATCGCCAACATCGAGAAGCAGCGGCTCACACAGGCCTCGACCATGCGCGTGGCGGTGGCGGATGCCATGCGCCGCAGTTGGACCCGTCCACTCGCGACAGTGGGTTTGCCCGTGGCTCTTGATCCGCTCCTTGCTCATCGTAAGTCACAAAACCCGAAACCCGGTCCCGCGCTGTACGCGCTGCGCGCGTTGGCGATTGCCCTCTCGGAAAACAGTGCGCCGGGTGGACGTCTGGTTGGCAATCAGATTGTTCATCCGTCTGCGATTGATGTTGGGGTGGCCGTGGAGGCTGAGGATGGTGTGCTTGTGCCCGTGATCCGTAATGCCGACCGCAAAACGCTTGGCGAACTTTCCGCCCGGTACAACGAACTCGTTGAACTCGCGCGCCAAAGAAAGCTGCCCGCCGATGCCACGGGCGGGTCCATTGCCACCGTCACCAACTACGGTACCTTCGGCCTCACATGGGCTACACCGATCCCGTTGCCAGAGCAAACTCTCGTTCTCGGCCTGGGTGCCGGCCGGAAAATGCCGCACTGGGATGAAGCGAAGGGACAGTTCGTGCCGGTGATGGAGGCGAGCCTGACGTTGAGTTTTGATCATCGCGTGCTCGACGGTGGTGCGGCAGGGCGACTGCTGCAACGTGTGGCGGAGTTGATGACAAATCCGGGAAGATTGTAGATCCATTCCAATTTCCAACTGATCTTCAAAGTAATGCCCAAGGAACGGGTGTGTTGTTGGAAGGCCGCGCACCGCTGGTTGGTCACTTTCGCCGGTGGAGGAAAGGCAGTTTCACGGTGGAGGTGAGCTTGGCCAGGAAGGATTTTTTCTTGGGCTTTTCGCCGCCGATGGGTTCGACTGCGTGGCTGCATAGCGCGCAAAGTTTAAGGAGCTTTCCACCGCGGCGTTTCAGCTTGGTGACGCAGTCGTCGCACAATACAGAGTGACAGAAGGTGCAACGGTGTGTAATGCGCGCATCCGGGTGGCGCGGACACAGCAGCCCGCCATCTGACAACACGACAGGCGGAGCTGGAATCTCACGCTCGATTTTCGGAATGGCGATGACAACTTCGGTGGTTTCCACGAAGAGTTCCACGTCACCAAGCCGCACAGTCTCGCCTTCCTGCAACACGGCTTCCTTCACGGGCTGACCGTTGAGAAACGTGCCGTTTGTGGAGCCGCGGTCGTGTAAAAGGACACCTTCCGCCGTCAGGGTAATGTCGCAGTGATGTGAAGAAACCGTGGCGTGGTTGATCTGAAAATGGTTTTCCTTGTCGCGCCCGAAGCGGTTGACGCCCATGTTTAATTCAAGAACTTCCGGGTCGCCGGTTGGATTCTTTTTCAGCAATCGGGCCATAGGCTGTTCCTCAGTGAACTGCGGTGCTTGCAGTTATGGCCCAAAACGGAGTACGTTGTCCAGTGAATCCTTACGAAATTATTTCACCGGCTGCGGGTCGCGCCAGACGTGGCCGGATTGCGCCAGCAACTCCTCGGCTGCGATTGGCCCCCATGTGCCCGCAGCATAAAACTCCCGGTTTGTCAGCGGCCTTCCTTCCCAACCGTTGCGAATGGAGTCCACGATCTGCCATGCGGTTTCCACTTCGTCGCGGCGGATGAACAGCGTGGCGTCGCCTGCCACGGCTTCGAGCAGAAGCCGCTCGTAGGCTTCCGGCGTGTAGGCGCCAAACTCTGTGTCGTAGCTGAAGTGCATCCTTACGGGGCGTACGCCGACCTGCGTGCCTGGGACTTTTCCGTTGAAACGAATCGAGATGCCTTCGTTCGGCTGGAGGCGAAGCGTGAGGGCGTTGGGATCGAGTTTGCCGGCACAAGCAGCGGCGAAAAGCACGCGCGGTGTTGGACGGAATTGAACGCGCACTTCGCTTGCGCCGAGCGGAAGACATTTTCCCGTGCGCAAGTAAAACGGCACGCCGGACCAGCGCCAGTTGTCCACGAACAATTTCAGTGCGGCGTAGGTTTCCACGTTTGATTCCGGCTTCACCTTTGTTTCCTGGCGATAACCGGTCTGGGGTTTGCCGTCAATCACTCCTGCAAAATACTGGCCGCGCACGACCTGCTTTGCCACGTCTGCGGGCGAGAGTGGACGGATGGATTGAAGCAGTTTGACCTTTTCGTTGCGGATGGCCTCAGCCTCAAGTGACACAGGCGGCTCCATGCCGACGAGCGCGAGCACCTGAAGCATGTGATTTTGAACCATGTCGCGCAACGCGCCGGCTTCCTCGTAGTAGCCGCCTCGTCCTCCGACGCTGTGCTTCTCGCTGACGGTGATTTGGATGTGATCCACCATGTCGCGATTCCAGAGACGCTCGAAAATCGAGTTTGAGAAACGGAACATCAAAATGTTCTGCACCGTTTCCTTGCCGAGATAGTGGTCAATGCGGAAAACCTGCTGCTCGCTGGCGAAACGCGTGAGTTCGTTGTTCAGCAGATGTGCCGAGGTAAGGTCGTGGCCGAACGGTTTCTCGACGACGATGCGCTGCCAGCCGTCGGCAAGGTGATTGTGCCTGTGCAGAAGGTTCGCGTTGTGCAGGTGCTCGACCACCTGGCCGAACTGGCTTGGCGAGGTGGCAAGATAGAACAAGAGATTTTTTCGAAGCAGCGGACTGTTGAAGCTGGTGAGCAATGCTTCGAGCTTTGCGTAGGCGGCCGGATCAGTGAGATCGCCCATGCAGTAATGGACGTTAGCTGCAAACTCTGTCCAGACGGTTTCATCAACGGGCTTGGTCCTGGAAAACTGGTTCAACGCATCGCGGAGTTCAGCGCGCCAGGATTCGCTGGTCTTTTCGCGTCGTGCAAAACCGATGACGCGATATGACGGCGGCAGTTGCTTGTCTTTGTGCAGGTGATAGAGCGCAGGGATGAGCTTGCGTGCAGTGAGATCGCCGCTGGCTCCGAAGATGACAATGGAGCAGGGTTCGACTGCCTTTCGGTCGTCGTCGAGTCTGCAAATGGTTGTTTCGTCGGAGAGCTGGATGGTCGTCATCGTGGAAAAAGTGTGCGGAAGCGGAGGAAAAAGCAACGCTGCATCTGATCAAAGTGACCTGTCACCGTGCATTGACGCCTATGACACCTGGCATTAGCCTTCGATCATGAGTGATGACAATACGATCATGCTGCCGCGCGCGGATCATGCAGTCGTCCGTCCGCCAATGCTCGCGGAACGCTTCGATCCACTGGCCAGGGAAATTTACGGGCTCAAGAAGCAATTGAATGCCGTCATTCTCGCGCACAACTATCAGGTCGGCGAAATTCAGGACGTGGCGGATTACGTGGGCGACTCGCTCGGCCTCGCGCAACATGCGGCGAAAACAAACGCGGACGTGATCGTGTTCTGCGGCGTTCACTTCATGGCTGAGACCGCCAAAATTCTGAATCCCGGCAAGATCGTTGTGCTGCCGGACAAGGACGCAGGCTGTTCGCTCGAGGAAAGCTGCCCGGCGGACAAACTGGAAGCCTTGCAGAAAACGAATCCGAACTTTTGGACGATTGCCTACATCAATTGCAGCGCGGCGGTGAAGGCGCTTTGTGATGTCATCGTCACCAGCGGGAACGCGGAAAAAATTGTCCGCGCCGCGCCCAAGGACAAGGACCTGTTGTTCGTGCCTGATGAAAATCTCGGTCAGTGGGTGATGGAACAAACCGGGAGACCCATGACGTTGTGGAAGGGGAACTGTTATGCGCACGTGGAGTTTCAGAGCACCGCGTTGCTAAGGATCAAGGCTCAGTTTCCGGCGGCGAAGGTTGTTGTCCACCCCGAGGCCCTGCGGGAAGTGCGTGCGCTGGCTGACGCGGTCTGTTCAACCGAAAAAATGATCACCTACTGCCGTGACAATCCGGCGAAGCAGTTCGTGATTGTGACCGAATCAGGAATCATTCACCGGATGGAGAAGGAATGTCCTGGGAAGGAATTCATCTGTGCGCCGACGTTCGACGTGATGAAGATGCCCGGCGACAACTGCCGATGCAGCGAGTGCAAATACATGAAACTGAATACGCTTGAGAAGGTGCTCGCGTGCATGAAGAGTCTCGCACCTCGCGTCGAGTTGCCGGAGCACATCCTCAAACGCGCGCGGCTGCCCATCGAGCGGATGCTCGAGATTTCAGCAAATTAGACTGTGCAAAGGCGTTAAAGTCCTCAGAGCCTGGGTAGCAAAACATTGACTCGACGCACCGGGTCGTTATCCTGCGCTTCTCTGGAAGGTTGGAGTCAAAACCGCTCCCTTCAGGATTTTTATGGCAAAACTGACAGTCCGCGATCTCAACGTTCATGGCAAACGCGTTTTCATGCGCGTGGACTATAATGTGCCACTCGAAGAAAAAGACGGCGTGATGGCGATCACCGACGAAACCCGCATACGGGAAACCCTGCCCACGCTTCGTTTCCTGATCGAAAAGGGAGCGCGTCTGGTGCTCGCTGCTCACATGGGCCGCCCCAAGGGAAAGCGCGAAGCGACAGTGTCTCTGCGCCCGGTGGCGGCGCGGTTGTCTGAACTGCTTGGCTGCAATGTGAATTTTGCGGACGACTGCATCGGTGAAAAAGTTGAAGCGCTTGCCAACGCGCTTCCGCCCGGTGGTGTGTTGCTGCTGGAAAATGTCCGCTATCACAACGAGGAGGAAGCCAATGATCCTGCATTTGCGGAAAAGTTAGCACGCCTTGCGGACATTTACGTGAACGACGCGTTCGGCGCGGCACATCGTGCCCATGCCTCCACCGAAGGCATCGCGCGTGTTGTGGCAAAGCGCGGCGGTCAGTGCGCGGCGGGTCTGTTGATGGAGCGCGAACTCAAATTTCTCGGAGACGAACTGGATAATCCCGCGCGGCCCTTCGTCGTCATTCTTGGCGGCGCAAAAGTTTCCGACAAGATCAAGGTGATTGATCGTCTGCTGGAAAAGGCGGACGCGATTCTCATCGGAGGCGCAATGGCCTACACTTTCAAGCTGGCTCAGGGTTTCAAGATTGGTCAGTCGCTCGTGGAGAAGGACAAGACGGACGTGGCTCTGGCAGCGTTGGAGAAGGCGAAGAAGCGCGGCGTGAAATTCCTTTTGCCGACGGACAACGTCGTCGCCACACCGGTTGTCACCGACAAGCTGAACAAGAAGGGCAAGCCGATCATTGACCTGAACAACCCGCGCACGAACAGCGAGCCGAACATTTCCGACTCGGAGGAAGGTGTGGACATCGGGCCTGCATCTGCTGCGTTGTTCGGCCAGACGATTGCAGGTGCCAAGACCATTTTGTGGAACGGCCCGATGGGAATTTTTGAAGACAAGCGTTTCGCTGCTGGGACCAACGTCGTGGCTCAGGCTGTTGTGGACGCCACGCAAAAGAACGGCGCAAAGAGCATCATTGGCGGCGGCGACAGCGTGAAGGCGCTCAACAAGGCGAAACTAGGCGACAAGGTGACGTTCATGAGCACTGGTGGCGGCGCAAGCCTCGAATTTCTTGAAGGTGCGGTGCTGCCTGGAGTGGCAGCGTTGAGTGAGAAGTAAAACCGTTAAGAACCATTACCCAACTGGTGGCTCTGATGGTTTGGGATTTGGGTGTTTGGGTATTTGAGTATTTTTGAATCATGAATAAAGAACGAAAACTGATCATTGCCGGCAACTGGAAGATGAACAAGACCGTCGCCGAGGCGCTTGCGCTGGTGGACGATCTCAAGCGCGATCTCGCCAACGTTAAGGAAGTGGACATCGTGGTCTGTCCGCCCTATACCGCGCTCGAATCCGTGTCCAAGTCCATCCTGGATTCCAACATCAAGCTCGGGGCGCAAAACATGAGCGAGAACAACCTTGGCGCATTCACAGGCGAGATTGCCGCCGGCATGTTGAAGGAATTTTCCACACGATACGTCATCCTCGGTCATAGCGAGCGCCGCCAGTTCCAGAAGGAATCGGACGCGCTCATCGCGAAGAAGGCGGCGGCGGTTCACGCAGCGAACCTCAAGCCCATAGTTTGCGTGGGCGAAACGCTCGCCGAACGTGAGGCGAACTTGACCGAAAAAGTTCTTGATACGCAGGTGCGTGGAAGTCTCGCGGGATTGACCACCGAACAGATGCTAGAAACCGTCATCGCCTACGAACCCGTCTGGGCCATCGGCACCGGCAAGACTGCGACCACGCAGCAGGCGCAGGACGCGCACGCGTTTATCCGGGGATTGCTTGTGAAGATGTTCGACGACACAGTCGCGCGAAAGGTTCGCATCCAATACGGCGGCAGCGTCAAGCCTGCCAACGCCCGTGAATTGATGAGCCAGCCGGACGTGGACGGCGCGCTGGTGGGTGGGGCATCGCTTGAGGCGAGAAGTTTTGCTGACATTGTGAAGAACTCCATATAGAATCCAAACCATGATATTTCTAATAGGTATTTTGACCGTGTTGCTGGTGGTTGACTCGCTGTTGCTGATCCTGCTGGTGTTGATTCAGCTTCCGAAGAAGGAGGCGGGTGCAGGGCTGGCGTTCGGCGGCGGTGCCACGGACGCGCTGTTTGGCGCGGGCAGCGGCAATGTTCTAACCAAGATCACCAAGTTTGCGACGGTGGCATTCTTTGTCCTGGTCGTCGGACTCGCCACGGCGCAGAGCAAGTATCACGGTGGATCCACAGATTCGTTCAAGAAGGGTGTTGATGAAGCCATAGCCCGTCCGGAAAGTGCCCCGCAATCCGCTTCACCAGCAAATGCCGGAGCAACAACACCGGTTGCTGCGCCCGCTGCTGAACCGCCCAAGGGCATCACCCTTACCAGCACTAACCTTGCTGCCCCGGCTCCGGCCACGCCTGACGCGCCGAAGTAATCATTCTGAAATTTTGCAATGCGCCCGTGAACTTACGGGCGCTTTTTTTACCTTTTTGTCGCGATCTTGACCCGGCAACAACAAGAGCGGAGAACAAAAACCCTCTCCGCCTGGATCGGGGAGAGGGCCGGGTGAGGCGTCGAATCCACGCCTTCTCCGCTCTGGGGAGAAGGTGGCCGGAGGCCGGATGAGGTGGATCACGCCGGTTGCGGCGCGGGTGTGGGCGTCACATTCGGCTTGCGCCCGCCACGGATGTCCACGATGGAACGTGCCGTCTGATACTCGTTGAAAAAGTCCGGTGCGATTTCCTTGAATTGGATCACCAGCTTGTCCAGACGCTTGTTCAGGATCGTATCCGCCTCCGCGAATTGTTGCGCCAACGTCGTTGTGGCCGCGCTGCCCGTGGCGATCTGCTGCCGGGGTTTCCCGAGATCCACAGCTCCACCGCCTGGCGTTTGAAGGCTTCGCCGTATCGTTTGTGTTTGCGTCGGTTTTGGTTTTCGTCGTTCATGGTGTCTGTGTTTAGCTCACACAATCACTCAACGCTTGTCCACCAAATCGAGGCAAGGCCACTTTGCCAAATAAACCCTCATAGGAGGGGTCATGAAAGGTTCAGTCCGGAGTATTTACACCAAACTGCTGCCTCGTTAAGGTTTGAATCGTGATAATTGCCTGCGCTGCGTACCGAACGATGCTGGATCTTTAGAAAGGAACGTGTGCAGTCAGAACTGCGTCAGCTTCTCCAGTTCCTTCACGACTTGCGACAGCGGCTTCGTATTGAACACGTCCG
>CAYSDO010000191.1:0-8100 GCA_964429665.1 uncultured Bifidobacterium sp. | reverse complement strand
TGATAGCGCGTGGCTGGGAACGGATTCGGCATTCCCTCGAACAAATCCTTCCCGTTGTGCTTAATCGGCGAAACCTTGCCGTGCATCATACGGTAGTTGACCTCTACGTTGGCACCGAAGACGTGGCCGATGCACTGATGGCCCAGACACACACCGAGCGTGGGGATCTTCGGACCAAATTCACGGATGACATCGTTGGAAGTGCCGGCCTGGCGTGGAGAACATGGCCCGGGGGATATGAGCAAACGCTCGGGTTTTAGCGCCCGCACCTGTTCCACGGTGATTTGATCGTTGCGCACTACCTGCATCTCAACGTGCATCTCGCCGAGATATTGCACGATGTTGTAGGTGAACGAATCGTAGTTGTCTATGACGAGGAGCATCTGATGACCACCAAAGTCTAGGGTGAAAGGACATCAGACGGAACAACTACTTTGCTGCCCGACGGTGGCTGCCACGAGAAGATGCAGCCTGCGTCCACTTCGTTTTCAAAATACTCCACCTTGATGGAATGTTGACCTGCGGTCAGTTCAACCTCTCCGGACTTTTCGGTCATATGATGCCTGCCCCCGTTGGCAATGACCTGCTTGCCGTCAATGAACAGCCGTGAGCCGTCGTCGGATTCGAGAAAGAATGTGTATTTGCCGTCCTTGGGAACACGGAGATTGCCGGTCCAGCGCACGTAAAAGTAATCCACCAACTGTGTGCCGGGAAATGCCTCCTGAGTGCTTTCGAAATTGATGTTCTTGTCCACGCGTTTTACGACAGGCTTCTTATCGGCCGGGATGGTCGGAAAATCATCCAACTCCTGACCGATGTCATAATATTCACCTTGCAGGCCGGTCTGTGCTGCAGACGGGGCGGATGGATGAAGAAGCGCGCCGGCGGGGACGATTTCCTTTGTCGCGCCAGGCGGTTGCCATAAGAATTTGCACCCTGCGTCCACATCGTTTTCAAAGAACTCGATCTTGATGTCATGGTCGCCAGCCTTGAGTTCAGCATCGCCTGATTTTTCCTCCATGGCGTGCAGTCCGTTGTGGTCTATGATCTGTTTCCCGTCAATGAACAGCCGCGAGCCGTCATCGGACTCCAGGATGAAGGTGTAATTGCCGTCCTTGGGGATGCGAATCTTCCCGGTCCAGCGGATGAAAAAGAAATCCACCAGTTGTGTTCCGTGGAATCCTTCCTGAGTGCTTTCAAAGTTGATGGTCTTGTCCACCCGTTTGACCACGGGCTTCTTGTCCGCAGGGATTGTCGGGAAGTCCTCCAAGGAACTGCCCATGTCGAAGTATTCACCCGAAAGCCCTGGTTCAAGATTTTCGGCGGCGAAGGTCTGGTGGGCAAAAGCCAGTCCGAGTGCGACTGACAACAGTTGGATTTTCTTCATAGAAATGAATTCTGGTTTTGTGCTTTTCTCATTGTCCGGCGGAATGCTTCAACATTTCGCCGTTTGTTTCGGTCGAATAGCCGTGATTCAAACACCATAGATTATTGGTTTGTGCTGTCAACAATTCGCTCAAGACGTCCGAGGTCTGCGAGCGCATTTGAGTTTGACCCGGGCATGTGCGAGTCGAAATGATTGCTTTGATGGAGCAACCACCAATCATGTCACCGCCGCCTCCGCCAATAAGCCCGCCGCCATTGCCCGGCAATTTCGGCCCGCCGCCTTCGCCTTCCGGCTGGGACAAGGCCAAGAAATTCCTGGCACCGCTCGGTGTCGTAGGCGTATTGCTTCTGAAGTTTGGCGCAAAATTGAAGTTTATCGTCATACCGCTTGTGAAGGTATTCCCGGTGATTCTCAAGACCGGCGGCACGATGATTCTCTCCATCGGTGCCTATGCCATGATGTGGGGCGTGTGGTTTGCCGTCGGCTTTGTCCTGCTCATCTTTGTGCATGAATGCGGCCATCTGGTCGCTGCCAGAAGATGCGGGCTCAAGGTTGGCGCGCCTGTGTTCATTCCGTTCATGGGCGCATTCATCGCCCTCAAGGATGCGCCGCGCAATGCATGGATAGAGGCGCAGGTTGGCATCGGCGGGCCGTTGCTTGGAACACTCGGCGCGGCCGTATGCGAGTTGATTTACCTCGCCACAGGCAACCCGATGTTTCGGGCGCTGGCTTATACCGGTTTTTTCCTCAACCTGTTTAATCTCGCGCCGGTGGGTTTTCTCGACGGCGGTCGCATTGTCACCGCTCTCTCGCCTTGGTTGTGGATCGCTGGCTTTGCGATCATGGTCGGGCTGACGATCATGCGGCCAAACTTCATGCTCATCCTTATTCTGATCATGTCCGCACCGCGACTCTTCTCCCTGTTCCGCCGCAAGAGCGATGAAGAACGACGCTACTTCGAAGTCACGCCAGGCCAACGCTGGGCCATGGGCATAATGTATTTTGGACTCATAGCCCTGCTGGTTTTTGGAATGCAAATGAGCCACATCCCACGGGAAGTCCTGGAAAACCGGTGAACGGGAATTTGCTTTTGATTCGTGGATTTTGAAGGGCTTGACCTGCACGTCGCAGTTTTGTGGCAGTCCATTTACGGCGGCCTTCTTTCATGCTAGGCTTCAACGACGAATAAACCGAAGTCCGGTGCGTCGAAACCATCGCGAGTTATGAAAAGAGTCATAGCAACCATGTCCTTGAGCGCAAGCCTGCTGACTGCACAGGCGCAACTGTTCTCCCCGGAAGCGTTCCACGGCGCACTTTTTGGCAGTCTGATCGGAGGAGTTGTCGGCGGTGATTGCCACCACGGGTTCTCCGGTGACGGCGCTGCGATTGGCGCAGGCGTGGGTTTGCTCGCAGGCGCAATTGCTGGTGAATCGCGCAGGAATTATTACTACGACGCTCCCGGATACGTTTATTCCACCGCCCCAGCCGTCAGCATTGGCTACGGCTACGGACACTACGGCAATTCGGCTTATGTGTACTACGCGCCGAATTCGTATTGCGCGCCGGGCTACTACTACCGTTCCACGGCGCGTCCCAACTACGCCATAAGCGGTACAGTGCTCGGCGCGGCTTCCGGCGCATTGATCGGACAGGGCGCAAAGGGAAATCCAGGCGGCGGCGCAGCCATCGGTGCAGCAGCGGGATTGGTTCTTGGCGGTGTCGCCGAACATACCGCGCGGAAACAGGAGCAACGCGTCGTGGCTGTTTCGACAACAGCCAGCCAGCCGCAGCAACCCGCTCCTGCCCCAGTGACTCAGGACAGCAGACTCCGGACTCCGGACTCTTCCGTGACTTCCCAGTCCGGCCCGACCTCGACCTATTACTGGACGCCGCGTCCGCAAATTGCCGACGCCCCTCGAGTGCCCGATGCGCCGACATTTTGATGAACCACGGAACACACGAACTGCACGCCAGGATTCGCAAAACTTCCTCGCACCTCTTCATCATGCAACAGCTACAACCGACTTCGGTGTTTCCTTTTCGTGTGTTTAGTGTATTTCGTGGTTAAATACTTTTTTGAAAATATGAAAACGACCATTATCAAACTCATCCTTCCAATCACCGTTGCCGTGGCTGTTGCAGGTTGCGCATCCAGTGGCGTCAAGAATCCCTCAGGCGTCGGTGTTACGCGCATGAACGCCGATGAACAGGGCTTCGTCGCCGGTACGGGTGTCGAATCGCAGGACCTCGTGGCCGTCACCGACAAGATGGTGCGCAGCATCCTGGCCATCCCGCAAATTGCTCAGGCCGCCACGCCGCCGATCATCGTGCTCGATTCCGTGGACAACCACACGCGCTTCCCGATCAACAAGGACCTGTTCAACACGCGCCTCCGTTCCGAACTCATCAAGAAATCCGGTGGCAAAGTGCAGTTTCTGGCGCGCGAACGCATGGCTGCTTTGGAAAAGGAGCGCAACCTCAAGCGCGAAGGCGCGGTCACGGCCAATAGCGATCCAAAACTTCAGGAGTTCAAGGGCACGGATTATTTCCTCACCGGCACGCTCGGCGGAATTTCCACGCGCACGAAGGCTGGAACGAGCGATTACATCCTCTACGAGTTTCAACTCATTGACGCGCGCACCAGCACCATCGTCTGGGGCGACAACGCTGAAATCAAAAAGCAGGGTTTGGAAGACGCGGCGTATCGGTGAGGTGGAGGTCTTGGGCAGAAACGCATTTTGCGCGGTTAATGGTCATGAAGCCAGTTGATCAACTTACTCCCGCTGATCTTAAAGCACACCGCGTTTGGGAGTTTGTTGTGGAGACGGAGGACGACATGCCGGACGAAACATACGTAAGGCCAGTAGAAAAATTGCCTATCAATTCGCTGGATAACCGTGTGGTGTCCTCTTGGCTGACTCTAGCTAATGGGCAAAGAGTATTCGGGATGCTCGGGAACTTGGATTTGTTCAACCTGAAGAGCAATTTGCATTTCTTAGGTGTCAGCATTTTCAACACTTCAGAACAGTTGTTTCATTTAGCCCGGTACCATGACGTGGATTACATGAGCAATGGTCCTTCGGCGTTAGGTAAATTTCTGGACTTGCCTGTCGAAGCAGTATTCCCGATGCGTTACGACATTTCAGATGTGGCCATTGGTCACCCTGAATGTATCAGCGGAATATTTCCTCTGGATCCGCAGCCGCGTTTATCGGAAAGGGAGTTGATTGACATGGCTGTCGAATGGACTTGCAAACCTCAGGATTGAAGCGGTTTTGAATACCGAAATTCCAGAGCGGGGATACCGCAGCTCAACGCGCCTAATGGTTGGCATTGGAGTGTTTGCCGTAGCCGTTTTGATTTTTTTTGGCTGTGCCACCACACCGACGCATCACGTCACGTTGACCGGCGATATCCTGGTTGACGGACCGAACATGATCGCCAACGGCCCGCCGCGCGACAAAGTTCTCTGGCAATACCGCACCGCGGCCGCCGCCATGCGCCAGGGCAAATTCGATGTCGCCAAGCCACTGCTGGATGATGCGTTGCTCACACTCGGCGGCATCTACGGCAAGGACGCCGATGCGCGGAAGGCGCGCGGCTATTTTCACGCGGAGGCGAAGAAGACGTTCATCGGTGAACCATACGAGCGCGCGATGGCGTATTTTTATCGCGGCATCATCTATTGGTTGGAGGGCGAACCGGACAATGCCCGTGCCTGCTTCCGCAGCGCCGAGTTCGAGGACAGCGACGCTGAGGACAAGAAATATGCCGGCGACTGGGTGCTGCCCGATTACCTCGACGGCCTCGCCACCACCAAACTCGCGGGCGATGGTTCGGACGCACTCAAGCGCGCGCGGACAAATTCCAAGAACATCAACCTTCCGGACTACAACCCCAAGGCGAACGTTTTGTTTTTTCTCGAGTTCGGCCCGGGTCCGTTGAAATACGCGGGCGGGCAATTCGGTGAACAATTGCGCATCCGCACACGCTCTTCATCCATCGTGGCGGCGCGGATCAAGACCGGCAGCGCAAATTTCCCCATAGCTCCAACGGATGATGTGAATTTTCAGGCTACCACTCGTGGCGGTCGCGTGATGGATCACGTGCTAGGTAACAAGGCCGTGTTCAAATCCGGCACGGATGCGTTCGGCAATGCTGCCATCATCAGCGGCGCGATCCTTGCAAGCGGCCCGCGTCGTGGTCGCCATGATGCCACGGATGAAGTTGGGGCCGGGCTGATGCTGGCCGGTATCGTCAGCAAGATTTTCTCTGCCGCTACCACGCCGGAATCTGACACGCGCACGTGGGACAACCTCCCGCAGTTTGTCAGTTTTGCCACCATGTCACTTCCTCCTGGACAGCACGCCGTGACCGTGGAATTTCTCGAACCAGGCGACAAGGTCGTCGCCAAGCTGACCAAACAAATCACTGTAAACATCCCGAGCACCGACCGTGACAAGGTCGTATTCGTGAGCGACAGTTCCACAACTCCACAAACACAATGAAAACAAAACTCCTCGCCATCATCTCCATTGCCGCAGTCCTGATCGTTGCAGGTTGCAAGAACACCTATGACAAAGGGCCATATCTGCCCCAGCAATCCAAGACTCCGGCCTATGAAAACTCCGAGCGCTTCGTGCTGCTTGATCCGGGCGTGCAACACACGATTACCTGCTCAGGCATCAACGAACGAACCCTGGAGGATGGCCGACTCGAAGTCGTGGCACAGATTCGCAATCGGGAGAATCGTCGCATCGAGATACAGGCAAACTGCGTGTTCAAAGATGCCTTGGGCGTGACGACCGGCGACGAGACACCGTTTCAGACCGTGATTCTTACCGAGAACTCAACGGAGCAGGTAAAGTTTACCGCGGCAAACACCCTTGGGAAGCGGTACACAATCCGCGTGCGCCAGGCGAGGTGAGAGGCCATTGTGTGTCCGGGTTACTACCGCTGATCACTTGCGAATGCCACGAAACAGTTCAATGCATTGCTCCATCCAGAGCGAACGTTTTGCGGTTTTTGACGTCAGTTGATTGTCTGGAGACGGCAAAGTTACGCCTCGTTTTTGCAGATGCAGTGTATTCGTCTGTGTTGGGTGAATTGTCGCACGCTGCGAACTGATCCTTTTTGGATGCGGCGAGGGCTGATCGTATGCGTGCCGGATGGCTGTCAGGATTTTCTGGAGCGGAAAGGTTTTGAGCAGAAAGCCGGAAGCCCCGTCAGCCTTGGCTCTGGATTCAGACTCGGAATCGAAAAACGTTGTGAACATCAGAACGCGGGTTGAACGCGAAAGGGATTTGATCGGGCGTATCGTATCCAGGCCGTTGTGGTCACCCATGTGAATGTCCAACAGGATCACGTCCGGACCAACCTTGCTGGCAAGCTTGCTTAGCACTTCGTTTGGAGAGGAAAAGGAGGCGGTGCAATTGATGCCATCGCAGTTGCTGAGAATCTCCGCAATCGTCCTGCGTATTCGATGATTATCGTCCACCAGCCAGAGGTTGATGGGTGACGAAGGATTCCCTGACGTTGCAGTGGCCGTGCCTGGGTAATCAATAGATTGACCTGCTGCTGGCGTTATCATGGATGTTACGTGTTCAAATTAGCTGACGCGTTCAACCACATAGCTAACGCGGTGCCGGTTCCGAACGGGCTGTGGTTGTTGCGGGATTCACGGTCGAATCCGCGCAAAATGAACATTTGCAAAAACCACCTCGTTGCGGATCGAAGAGAATGACTGTTGACCTCTGTGCATGTTGAACAAAGTTCGCCGGTGAAGAAGTTTCAAAAGCCGCGGCTGTTTCAACGCGCGTCAACCTGGCCACACGCGTTGCACAAACCAGAACGTGCCTGCCAGAGCCACGATCACCGAGCATGCCGGAATGCCGCGTTGAACGAAGTATTCTTTCTTCCTCAACCACCAGATCAGGGGCAACACCACGGCCGCCACGGCAATCTGCCCGGCTTCAACCCCCAAGTTGAAGGAAAACAGCGGCATCGCTACACCGCCAGCCCGTTCACCCACGCCGAGATCACGCAACACCGACGCGAAACCGAAGCCATGGATCAGACCGAACGCAAATGTGAGCATCCAACGCCCGTGCGGATCACCGCGCTTCACAAGATTCTCAACGCCCACGTAGATGATCGAGGCGGCAATGAGTGGTTCGGTGTACTTGGCCTGGAGCTGGGCCAGATTGAACGTGGCAACCGCAAGAGTAATCGAGTGCGCCAGCGTGAAGGCAGTGATGACAACGAGCGCCGATCGAAAGCTGCGCGTCACCACGAGGAGCGCGAACAGAAACAACAGATGGTCGTAACCAGTCCAGATGTGTTCGACGCCTAGCGCGACAAATTTCCCGAAAGACATCCCAGAGTTCTCGGTGGGTGGCAATGGCGAAGCTGCGGCCTGACTCGAAGAACCTTTGGGCGTGTTCGTCTCAGCCTCGGAGGAAGGGATGGCATTCCGGGCAGCTACCTGCAAAGTGACGGTATCAGTTTCGGCACTAAGCAAAGCCTCGGTCAGCATAACGCCGGAGGAATTCTGGAGCATGAAATATTGCCGGTGGCCGAAGGGAAGCAGCGCGATCATTTTCGATCTCAATACCAGCTTGGAGAATTCCTTTGCAGGAATGGTGAGATGCACCTCCGCATTGTTGTTTTGGTCGAGTTGACACTGAACATTGGTGGCGTTGCTGGCGGCCGCG
>CAYSDO010000190.1:6190-8200 GCA_964429665.1 uncultured Bifidobacterium sp. | reverse complement strand
TATCGCAAAGCCATTGCGCCCGGAGCGGACATATTTGCGGATGTCCACGTCAAGCACGCTGTGCCGCTGGGAGACTGGTCATTGGAGGATGCTGCGCACGACACGGTGCAACGCGGTCTCGCTGACGCGTTGATCGTTTCCGGCGTCGGCACCGGCCAGCCCGCTGACATCGCGGACGTGGAAAAGGTTCGTCGCGCTTGTCCTGAAACAAAGCTGCTCCTGGGAAGCGGTGTAACGCTTCAAAATGTGCGGGATTACCTGCGGCACGCTGACGGAGTGATTGTGGGTAGTTCGCTCAAGCGCGATGGCAAAATTTCCAACCCCGTGGATTCAAAACGCGTGGCTGCACTGCTGAAGATGATGAGAAATCGTTTGTGATCGGTGTCGCAGCGGAAGATTGGCTCGCGGTGGTCACCACGATTGATGACGCGGCAAATCGCGCCGGGATATTCGATGCGCAACGCGCGGATGGGTCTTCTTTACCGCCGCGCCGGATTTGTGTCAAAAGTAAGGAGCGACCCCTTTATGCAAAAAAGTGTGTTACTTGGGGTGACCCGCTCAATCAGATGATAATCAAGAAAATCTTCCGCAAGAGATAAAACAAGAACTGGAATAGCCGCATGATTTACTTTGAAATTGAAATGGATGGAAACCTGTTCGTTGAGGAACAGTGGCACTTGGAATGGCCTGTTTCAGCATTAACTGGAGAGGTCATCAATTCTTGGCCATTATTGGAAAGTCAGCCAATTGATACCGATGGATTTAAGAATATCAATTTCCCGATTCAACATGACGGTCCCCGTACGAGTTTTAACATCGCGGGTGGTAACGTGCCCGTCGTGCATAAATCTGTTGCAGATATTTTTGCAGCACTAGGAGGGAATGCCGTGAGGCTTCTGCCTTGTCTGATAGATGAAAAAAACCTCGACTACTTCGTTCTCGTGGTGGAAAAAAAATGGCCTGCCTCGACTTGAAACGATCTGAAGTGGAGTATTACTCCAAGGAGGATTTTGATGTTTCACCCAATGCGGACGAAATTAAGAAAATTGGGACAATTAGTTATATTAGACATCTCAAGATTGACGTGACCAAGATAGGTGAAGGGGACCATGTCTTCCGATTGGATGAGGATGGTTTCAAGATGATAATCTCGGACGCAATGAGAATTGCCTTGATGAATCAAGGTATTTCAGGCGCAAGATTTGTGGATGTCTCCAGCTAGACTCTCCCATTCCAAACTGAAACATGAACACGTTGATTATTGAATTACTGAGGGTATTGCGGCCTCGGGTTCGTCGTTGCGAGCTCGACTCCTCCATGGAGTTGGTTTCAAGCGCACTCACGAATATTCCGGTCTCTCCATTTCACCTTGTTTTGGGTCTTTCGGCGACCACGCCCCCTCAGGAAGTGGCGGCTTATCTTGGCAAATTCATTGAGGAGACGAGGCAAGAGCATGAAGTTGAGGCAATCTACGCAGAGATGAATGGGTTTGATATCAACACCGACCGTTGGTTTTACAACCTTTTTGCATATCGTCAATATCGGTAAAGGGTCGCTCCTTACTTTTGACACAGGTTTAGATTGGGCTGGTCGCCGGGCCTCCCCCAAGGTTTGGAGGAAGCGGGTGCGGCAAACGTTGTGCTGGGAATGTCGTGTTCTTGCTTTAAGCAAAGATCACGTTCACAATCTTCGTCAGGAAATCCCATGGCATACCAAGAAAAACAACTTCAGGAAATCTCCCGTCAGTTTCAGATCTACGGCGAGATTCTTCACGCTGAGACGCTCAAGATCGGGCACATCAACGAAACCTATTCCGCCACCTACGATCAAGGCGGCATGCGGGTTCGCTACATCCACCAGAAGATCAACAAGGGGGTTTTCAAGAATCCCGTGGCTGTGATGAAGAATGTCACGCGCGTCACTTCGCATATCCGCCGGAAGCTGGAGGAGCAGAACGCCCGCGATATCACACGCCGCTCGCTCATCGTCATCCCTACGCGCGACGGTCAG
>CAYSDO010000190.1:0-6180 GCA_964429665.1 uncultured Bifidobacterium sp. | reverse complement strand
TGATGGTGAATTCTGGCGGACACTGGTTTTTGTGGAGGGCGTTCAGACGTTTGAAGCCGTTCAATCGCCGCTTCAGGCGTATCAGGCGGGGAGGGCGTTTGGCGAATTCCAAAACTTTCTGGTGGACCTGCCGGGCGGGCGGTTGCACGAGACGATCCCGGCCTTTCACGACACACGCAGGCGATTCGCCGCATTGCAGCACGCCATCCACAAGGATCATTACAACCGCGCCAAGGACGCCCGCCGGGAAATTGAGTTCGCGCTCGAACGCGCCTCGATCACAGGAGTGATTCTCGACGCAATGGCGAAGGGAAAAATCCCCGAGCGCATCACGCACAACGACACCAAATTCAACAATGTGATGCTTGACACGGTCACAGGCGAGGCGCGTTGTGTGGTGGACCTCGACACGGTGATGCCCGGCTGCGTGCTGTATGATTTCGGCGACATGGTGCGCACCACCACGAGTCCCACGCTGGAAGACGAACGCGATCTGACGAAGGTGAAGATGCACATGCCGATCTTCAAACAACTGGCGAAGGGCTACATTTCCGCAGCGGGTTCATTCCTGAAGCCGGCTGAAAAGTCGCTGATGGCTTTTTCCGGGAAGCTCATCACATTCGAGATTGGCATACGCTTCCTGACCGATTTTCTTAGTGGCGATACCTACTTCCGCATCCATCGCCCGGATCACAATCTTGATCGCTGCCGCACGCAGTTCAAGCTGGTGCAATCCATCGAGCAACAGGAGAAAGCGATGCAGAAGTTCGTGGATGGATTGTGATTGGGGACAGAACTGGATTGCGGGTTGCGTCGCTCCGCACCCGCTGGCTAAACAATCCATCAAATGATTGCAGGGGCGTTTGGCTCAGTACGAGAATGTCTGGTGGCCGCATCAAAACAACTGATGGCTGCCACGAGTTTTTCAATTCCCACTTGTGCCCCAGGTTGAGTAGCTTTGCCCCCGATGACAGCCGGCAAACAACTTTCGCCAACTTGGATGCTTTGCATTCTCACCGGCCTGAACCTGTTCAACTATCTCGATCGTTTTGTGTTGTCCGCCGTGCTCGCGCCACTGCAAAAGGATCTGGGCATCAACGACGGTCAGGCTGGTCGGCTGGTAACGGCATTCATGATCGGGTATTTCCTCACCTCGCCGGTGTTCGGTTGGCTCGGCGACAGGTTCTCCCGAAAGTGGCTCATCGCAGCGGGAATCTTTGTTTGGAGTCTTGGGACAGTCCTCACTGGGTTCGCTGCGACCTTCACAGTCATGGTTGCCTTCAGGGTTCTTGTCGGTCTGGGTGAAGCGAGTTATGCAACGATCAGCCCGAGTCTCATCTCTGATAGCTTTGGGCCTGCAAAGCGCAACAATGCCCTTACCATTTTTTATGTGGCCATCCCGGTCGGCGCCGCCTTGGGAACCATCATCGGCGGTCTTGTTGCAGCAAATTGGGGCTGGCGACATGCATTCATCTGGGCTGGTGCGCCAGGATTGTTGCTTGCACTCATCCTGCTGCCGTTCGCCGAACCGAAACGTGGTGAGGCCGAAGGCAGGACGAAAGATGCGGCGCAACGACCGGCCGTTCGCGACATCGCAAAGTTGTTTCTGATTCCTGATTATCTGCTCGTGGTTCTGGGCTACACCGCATACACGTTTGCGCTT
Source organism: uncultured Bifidobacterium sp. (assembly GCA_964429665.1). GTDB lineage: Bacteria > Verrucomicrobiota > Verrucomicrobiia > Limisphaerales > JADLHS01 > JADLHS01. The sequence goes on along the minus strand of CAYSDO010000190.1, from coordinate 4,517 downwards.
GGAGCGTTCGGACACTGGGGGCCGACATTCCTGAATCGTGTTCATGATGTCGCAGTGAAGGATGCCGGGGCGTTTTTTGGCGCGGTGCTGGTGGTGGCTGGATTGCTTGGAACGCTCATCGGTGGATTTGCGGCAACTGCGTGGCACAAGCGAAATCCCGCAGGCTATGCGTGGACATTGGGGTTGTCCGTGCTCGTGGCTGTGCCGCTGGCATACGCGGCGTTCATCGTCACCAATACATTCTGGGCGATGACGTTCCTGGCTTCGGCGATGTTCTGCTTGTTCCTGTCCACCGGCCCGGTCAACACGCTCATCCTCGAAACCGTTCCGATAAATCTCCGTGCGAGCGCGATGGCGCTTTCGATTTTCATGATTCATCTCTTTGGCGACATGTGGTCGCCGGAAATTGTCGGTCGCATCTCGGATGCAAGCGGTGGAAATCTGCGCAAGGCGGTTCTAATTTTACCAGTGGCCCTGCTGGTCAGTGCTGGACTATGGCTGGCGCTCGCGTTGAAAACCCGGCGCGCAGCAAATCAACTATGAACCAAGACACGGAATTGTCAGAGGTGACGAAGCAAAACTCATTCGTATGCTCGCTGCTGCGAGGTGTGCTCTGGGTTTTCACGCGGCTGCTCTATCGGGTGCGCGTGATCGGAGATGATCGGGTTCCCACCAAGGGCGGGGCGCTGTTTGTCTGCAATCATGGTTCCTTTGTGGATCCATTGTTCGTAGGTGTTGCAACGAATCGTCATGTGCGTTTCATGATGTTCCAGGCAACCTACGATCTGCCTTGGATGAAGCCGTTCGCCCGGGCTCTTGGTGTCATCCCGATTTCCAACGAGCAATCGCCGCGGGAAATGATCAAGTCCCTTCAGTCTGCGGCCGAGGCGATCCGCGCTGGTGAATTCGTCTGCATCTTTGCTGAAGGCCAGATCACTCGTACCGGCCAGTTGCTTCCGTTCAGACGCGGGTTCGAGCGCATCATGAAGGATCTGGATGCGCCGATCATTCCAGTGGCGATTGACGGGGTGTGGGGGAGTGTCTTCAGTTTTGAGCGTGGGCGGTTCCTTTGGAAGTTGCCGCGGCGGTATCCGTATCCAATCACGGTCAGCTTCGGTTCGCCATTGCCCGCAACTGCGAGCCCGTATGAAGTGCGCCAATCAGTTCAGGAATTGCTGGCCGACGCCTGGCCACTCAGGCGGCATCACATGAAGCCGTTGCATCGTGCTTTTGTGAGCATGGCGCGACGGCGTCCGTTTCGTTTCGCCATGGCGGACGCACAAACGAAACCAGTTTCGTTCGGTGGCGCATTGACCCGGTCAGTGTTGCTTGCACGTCGGCTCAAGAAAATCTGGGCCGGGCAGGAAAAGGTTGGGTTGCTTCTACCGCCGAGTGTTGCCGGTGCAGTCGTGAACTGGGCCGCCATGCTGTGTGGCAAAGTACCCGTGAACCTGAATTACACCCTGTCCGAGGAATCAATCGAGTCGTGCGTCCAGCAGTGCGACATCAAGACGGTGATCACGTCGCGGGTGTTTTTGGAGAAACTGAAAATGAAGCCGCCGGGCGAGGCCATTTTTCTGGAGGACGTCGTGGGTAAACCGTCTCTTGCTGAGAAAGTCATCGCTTTCCTTTACGGGCGATTCATGCCTGTCAGATGGCTTGAGCGTTCGTTCGATTCTGCCGGAAACAATGCGTCGGGCAGCTCGCGTTCGTTGGATTCCCTGGCTACCATCATTTTCTCCAGCGGCAGCACCGGTGAACCGAAGGGAGTGATGCTCTCCCACTACAATGTCGGGTCGAACATCCAGCAGCTCGGGCAATCTTTCGCGTTTGGCAAGACGGACAAGATTCTTGGCGTGTTGCCGTTCTTTCATTCATTCGGGTTCACCGGCACGCTCGTGTTGCCGTCCGTGCTCGGCCTGGGCGTGGTGTTTCATGCGAACCCACTCGACCCCCGGACCATTGGAGCGCTGGTGGGCGAACACAAAGTCACGTTTCTGCTGGCCACACCGACGTTCCTGCAACTCTACATGCGCGGTTGCACGCCTGAACAGTTTGGCAGCGTGCGGCTCGTTGCCGTGGGGGCGGAGAAGCTGCCCGACCGGTTGGCGACGGCGTTCGAGGAACAATTTGGCATCCGCCCGTTTGAGGCTTACGGCTGCACCGAGTGTGCTCCGGGAGTGACGGTGAACACTCACGACTTCCGCGCGCCGGGATTCCGGCAGGTCGGAGGCAAGCGCGGGAAGATCGGCCACCCGTTGCCGGGCGTGTGCGTAAGGATTGTGGATCCGGCAGATCCTCGTGCTCTCGTTGCATTGCCCATGGATCAAAGCGGGCTGCTGCTCGTGCGCGGCCCGAACGTCATGGTTGGATATCTTGGCAAGCCAGAAAAAACGGCGGAGGTCATTCACGATGGCTGGTACATCACGGGAGATATTGCAGCGATGGACGAAGATGGGTTCATCCAGATCACGGATCGCTTGAGTCGCTTTAGCAAGATCGGCGGTGAAATGGTACCGCACATCAAGGTCGAAGAAAAGTTGCACGAACTCGCAGATGTGACGGAACAAACGTTTGTCGTCACCAGTCTCGCGGATGAAAAGAAGGGGGAACGCCTGGTGGTGCTCCACAAACTTTCCGACGAGAAACTGAAAAGTTGTTTTGAAAAACTCACCGCCAGCGACCTGCCAAACTTGTGGAAACCAAAGGTGGACGCGTTTGTGAAAGTTGAAATGTTTCCGATGCTGGGTACAGGCAAGCTGGATTTGAGGAAGGTCAAGGAAGTGGCGGGGCAATCCAATTCAACCGCAGGTGGCCAGATGTGAGCACGGCAAAGCCAGACGCGGGATTCCTCGCCACGGTTGGCAGCTCCGCGCGTTGGTTCGTGCGCAAGGCGCTGCGGTTTTACTACCCGCGCATCGAGGTGGAAGGTCGTGAGCGGTTGCCTGCCCGCGGCGCGGTGTTGTTCGTGGCCAATCATCCCAACTCGCTGATGGACCCGGCGGTCATTGGTTTTGCTGTAGAGCGACCAGTGCATTTCTTTGCCAAGGCGACTCTCTTCAACGTCCCCGTGTTCGGCGCGCTCATGCAAGCGTTGGGAATGGTGCCGGCTTACCGCGGCGCGGATGACAAATCCTCGGTGCGCAAGAATCTGGAGACGCTGGATGTCGGTGCGCAGTATCTGTTGGGCGGCGAGGCCGTGGGCATTTTCCCCGAGGGCAAAACACACGACCGCGAAGGTGTCGAGCAGGTGCGCACCGGTGCAGCACGAATAGCAGCGTCCGCAGTGCAGGGCGGGGTGGCGTTGCGGATCGTTCCGCTGGGGTTGAATTACGAACGCAAGGAACGATTTCGCAGTTCCATCTGGGTGCGCGTGGGTGAACCGATTGATGCCGAAAGAATATTACGCGAGCACGGCGACGAAGATCGCAAGGCGATGCGCCATCTCACCGAGGAAATTGATGCGCGCCTGAAGCGGGTCGTCGTGCATGTGGACGAGGAGCGCTGGCAGCCGTTCCTTGATGAACTTGAGGTGCTGCTCCCGCCTTCTGATGTAGATGCTCTGGATTCCATTGCCGCCTTGCGCCAGCGCAAAGTCCTTGCCGATGCCATCAATCATTTCTTTCGCACGGATACTGCGCGGGCGGAGGTTGTGGGCCGTTCGTTGGAAGAGCATCGCGCTCAAGTGAGGGCAACGGGATTGACAGTGGCATCGCCGGTGTTGCGCCTTGGAATGGCCCGGCTTACGGGGCGATTGCTTGTGGACACGCTGCGGATGCTGGTGGGACTTGGGCCCGCACTGGCCGGGACGTTGCATCATCTTGTGCCGTTCGTGATCACGCGCGGGATTGTGCAACTCGTAAAACATCCGGGCCGCGCGACGATGGCGCTCAATCGCCTGATGTTTGGGCTGCCGGTATATGGGCTGTGGTATGCGTTTGTGTGGTGGCTGCTGGGGAGATACACCGAGCAGTGGATTGCGTGGTTGTGGACGGGGCTCATGCCGTTTGCGGGCGTTGCCGCGCTGCATTATGCGTGGCGAATGCGCGTCGCAGGTCGTGCCTTGTGGCACGAAGCAAAAATGATTTTCCAACCAACCCAACTTAGGAAGTTACGACACAGTCAACTCAGTGTTCGACGAGAACTTGAGATATTGCGTAATGAATATCTGGCCCGTTCCACGGATGCGAAGCCGCGGTCGAAGACGATGGAGGATGAAAAATAGAAGCTGGCGACGACTAAGTTGACGGACCAAACTTGTGCTCAAAGCAACATGACTCAATCGCAACCAGAACCAATCCGCTGGCGCAAGGCGGTGGTGCTCGCGCTGGTTGCGGTGGCGTGTTTTCACGCAGCATACACGCCGGCGAAATCAGGGTTTCTGGCGTTTGGCATCGTCGGTTACGTGGCGTGTCTGGTTCAGCTCGCTCGGCTGCGGACGACGCGGCAGTCGTTTTACACAGGGCGTGCTGTGGGGTTCGCGGGTTTCGCGCCGCAACTGTTGTTCTTCTGGGACA
>CAYSDO010000189.1:0-8208 GCA_964429665.1 uncultured Bifidobacterium sp. | reverse complement strand
CGACTACGCGCGAACTGGATTGTTCCGGAGTACTGACCGCGCGCTGTAACGAGCAGTTTGAAACAACCCGAGCTCGACAGACGTACCTCGTCGTTCTCGTAGAACAAACCATTGTAAGGTCCCGCCGCAGGAATGTACGGACTTTCCACAAAGTCCGCCACGAAGGTGAGGTTTGAAGTCATCGTGAACGTGAGCGTCGGTGACATCGAATTAAGACTTCCGCTCCAGCCACCGAATTCAAAACCTTTGGCTGGCGTTGCGCGGAGCGTGTACTTCTTGCCAAGGGTCAGCTGTTGCGCACCCAAATTGGGAGTGATCGTACCGCTGCCGTGCATGCCAACCGTCAACAGTGTTGGAGGATTTGTATTTGCCGGCTGCACAGTCAAAACAAACGAGGAACTGGCGGTTGTTGAGCCGTCGCCAACGGTGACGGTAACAAGCGAAGTTCCTGTCTGGCCCGGTTGTGGCGTCAGAGTCACCGTGCGATTGCTGCCACTGCCACCAAACACGACGCCACCAAGCGGTAAGAGCACCGTGTTTGTTGAGGATCTTGAGAGAACCAAAGACCCAGCCGAAGATTCCGCATCGCCGATGACAAACGGAATCGCGGCAGTTGCGGTTCCTTCAACGAGATTTTGGTTTGGAATGGTACCGATCATCGGAGGCGTATTGATTACAATCACCGGTGTAACGGTCAAAGTAGCAGCGCTGCTTTCCACTGCACCTGCCACATTGCTAACTACAACCGAATAGCTGCCAGTCTGGTTGGTGGTCAATGAAGTCAGATTCAAACTTGACGATGCAGCACCCTGAATCACTGCATTGTTGTACTTCCATTGGTAAGTCAATGGCCCGTTGCCGCTCGCCACCACGCTGAAACTGGCACTCCCACCTACCGTAGCCGATTGGCTGGCTGGCGGAGTTGTGATTGATGGTGGAAGGAGGGGAATTGTTACGGTGAGGGTTGCCACGGCACTGGTAACGGATCCAGCAATGTTTGTTATCACCACCAAATAGCTGCCGGCCTGATTTGTTGTCACGCCGGTCAGTGTCAAAGACGACGACGTTTTCCCGGCCAAACTCGAACCGTTCAATTTCCATTGATAATTCAAAGGCCCGGTACCCGATGCTGCGACACTGAAAGTGACATTGGTTCCTGCAACCACCGACTGGCTGGCAGGTGGCGTTTGAATTGTTGGCGCGACTGCCAATGCAGTCACCGTAAGCGTGGCCGGGCTGCTGGTAATTGATCCTACCACATTGCTTACCACTACGGAATAGCTGCCTGTTTGATTGGTAGTAACCCCATTCAACGTCAGGGTCGCAGCCGTTTCACCAATAATATCTGTATTATTCAGTTTCCATTGATAGCTCAACGGTCCTGTTCCGGATGCCACCACACTGAAGGTTGCAGTACCGCCCGTAGTTGCCGATTGATTCGACGGCGGGGTAACTATTGCTGGTGCAACCCTGACGTCCAAAACAGCCGGGCTGCTGGTAGCCGAACCGGCGCTATTGGTAACCACCACGGTGTAACTGCCCGCCTGATTGGATGTCACCCCGGTCAGAGACAGTGTTGCCGAAGTTGCTCCGACAATGTTGGCGCCATTTAGTTTCCACTGGTAGCTCAGGGGAGCAGTCCCGGATGCGACCACGGTAAAGACTACATTCGCGCCTGAGTTGACAGTCTGACTTGATGGCGGAGTGGCGATGGCTGGAGGAACTGTAACGGTAAGCGTCGCGACGATGCTCGTGACAGAGCCTGCGCTATTGCTCACCACCACGGCATAACCACCAGCCTGGTTTGTCGTAACACCGGTGAGGGTCAGAGTGGATGCTGTGGCCCCTGCGAGGTTTGCGCCGTTCAATCTCCATTGGTAGGACAGCGGGGCCGTGCCGGATGCCACAACACTGAAACCTGCATTGTTTCCAGTTACAACTGTCTGGCTCGCTGGTGGCGTGGTAATAGCGGGCGCAATGACGGGAGCATTGACTGTGAGCACGGCAACGCTGCTTGTAACAGCCCCGCCAGAATTTGAGACGACGGCGGTATAGCTGCCCGCAGAGTTGGTCGTGACCGAGGCAAGACTCAGAGTTGCATTCGTGCCACCGCTGACATTTGCACCGTTGCGTCTCCATTGGTAGGCGAGCGGCGCGCCACCGGTTGCCGCCACCGTGAAGTTCACGTTCGCCCCCGTATTCACGGTCTGGCCCACGGGCTGAGTGGTAATAGAGGGGGGTACGACAGCCACCGCTGGATCAACAATTGTCAAAATCAAGTTTGCGGTAACGGTTCGGCTGGCCTGGCCGTTATCCGAGGCAGTCAAATGCACCGTGGTCACCCCAGACACAGTTGGCGTCCCCGTTATTCGCCCTGACGTGGTGCTTACAGTCAGACCTGCGGGCAAAGGAGTGGCGGCAAAAGTATTCGCGGCCTGCGGCCCTGTAGTGATGCGATACGAGAAAGCCACACCGTTTGTGCCCCTCGCTGTGAGGGGACTGTTAATGACAGTGGATGCGCCGGAAACCGAATCATAGCTGCCGAGCAATGCCAGAGCACCCGCGATCCATGTGGAAACAATCGCATAATTCACGCCGACACCCGGTGCGACGGCCACCAGCACACGAGCGAGCGGAACAAACTGCAAGACGCCAGCCAACGCAACGGACAACAATTTAGACGAATTCATAACGACTCCTTGATTACAACTCTCCTTGTTTACGACACTGCACACCCACCACTCAAAACGAATCGAACATCAATCACTTCTGTACCGCGGACGGCTTCAAGACAACATACGATGGGAGTCCCATGACTCCAAAGTGATCCAACACTTCTCGGGCGGGAGATTCATTCGGCTTTTCAGCCTGGATACGCACCTCGTGGAAGGCGGCAAGTCGTTGCTTGACCGTTTGTGACGCAAATGTGGTGTGCTCCATGGCCGAACAGTTCTTGCACCAGCTGGCAGCAAAATCCACAAATACCGGGCGTCCATCCTTTGAAGACGCCTCAATCGCCCGGGTAAGTTCTTCCGTGAGTGATTTGGCTGAAACCTTCGCGCCATTGGAACCCGTGGCACGGGCGAGCATCGTTGTTTCATTTCGGAACAATCCAACCGCCAGATGACCATAGTAGGCGGCGAACAAAACGATCATGACACCGAATCCGTATTTGACGCGAACCATCCACTTGCCGGGCTTTGGCAGGAAGGAAAGCCCTGCCCCCGCAAACGGCCATGGCAGCCCCATTCCGAGTCCAAGCAAAAATGGCAACAACAAGCCAATCATCATTCCCTTGGCATGAAGGGCAGTTGCCTGGAGAAGGACCGAAATAACCACGGGAGCCACACAGGCACCCGCGAGCAAAGCGGCCACAGTGCCCATCGTGTAGGCGACGATAAATTTGCTCTTTGAAGCGACGCTGCCTGCGGCAGATCCACTCTGAAACCGTGAAAGGTCAATCGAAACGATGTCGAACATGCCAAGAGCGAGGACGAGGAATACTGCCGCTATCCCGAGGTTGAACCACGGCGATGAATTCAACGTACCAAATTTGGCACCTGTCAGCACCACGACCAATCCCAACACTCCATAGGCGATTGCCATACCTGCTGCGTATGTGGCACCGAGCGCAAAACCCTTCTTTTTGGAACCCGCCTGCGCACCTGCGCCAATAATGGCCAGGTTTATTGGAATCATCGGCAGGATGCACGGGGTCAAGTTCAACGCTGCACCGCCGAGAACAATCAAGACCATAGTGAACAGCAATCCAAAGAATCCGCTACGAACGACGGTGACGCCGTCACTAGCGCCCGATTCAGATTTGTCGAGAAAAGAAAGAAAGTCCTTTTCGCCAAGATAACCGCTGCCGCGGTTTGCGACGGTGACTCCGGCCGCCAGTTTCTTCCAGTCACCCGACGAGGTGGTGGCGGCTACTTCCTCCTGAGCGTCCACCATTCGCGCCACTGTGCCGTCGGTCGAGATTTTGAACTCCTGATCTTCTGGAAAAAAGCACTCAGCGACGTCGCAGCCCTGGAAGTGTACTTTCAGAGACAAATCCTGGGTTGCCCCCGGAGGCAGGGAATACTTCGCCTCAAACGAGCTGGCAAAGACCTTCTTTTCTGCGCCGCTGAATTTGTCTTGTATTACGCTCGGTTCAGGGAGAACAAACACCCTGCCAGCTTCGGATCCTGCAACGTCGAGATGCAATTTGTCTGAGTACAGCAAATGATTGGTGGGAACGGTGAAGGCCACCACAACGGTAGCGACATCTCCGGCGCGTTCCACTCGCGGTGTGACCACGAACGGGCTTTCAGCGTGCAGCGCAACGGACGACAAACCAACCCAAACACCCAGAACAAACAGCAATTTTTTCATTTTCAAAAGATGTGCATCAATTACAACCACAACCACCGCCGCCCACACCGCGACCGCCGGATGCTGCTTCGCGGGAGAACCACATGTGCTCTGACAAGGAGCCTGCCAGAGGGTCGCGATCAGCGCGCATGGTATAATCAGCAAGCGTGTTCCGCTCCCAAGGCTTCACCGTTGCGCAACCACCGCAGAGCAGAAGGCAAAGGGCGGAAATGGATAGGACGACCTTTTTCATATTTACTTGCTGGCGACGTTACGGCTGAGCAAACCCTCGACTTCCTGGGCGTATTGTTTCGCGGTTTCAGCACCATGAAATCCTTTGTGAACAGAGGCCACTTTTCCATCCAGTCCGATCACAAAAGAGCTGGGCATGGAGGCGATGTTGGCTGTTCCGACGAGCTTCTTGGTGGCGTCACGAACAACCGCAAATGTGACAGGGTTGTTCTTGAGGAAATCCTTCATGGAATCTTCCTTTTCGTCCACATTGACCGCGACTATCACAAGACCCTTTTCTCCATATTTCTTATGAAGAGCTTCGAGTGCAGGAAACGATTCCTTACATGGCCCACACCACGAGGCCCAGAAGTCAACAATCACCACCTTGTCCTTGAGATCGGGCAGATTGCCTTCCAGTTTGAAACCGGCGAGTTCAGGGAATGTGTCACCCGCCTTGATGGCCTTGCCACCAGCGAACGCGGCGGTCATGCCGAGCCCGATTGCAAGAGCAACGGTGAAGATGGATTTTTTAACGAGTGATATATTCATGGAATTTCCTTGTTTGATGACGTGAGTTTTCTGTGATGATGCACCCTTCGGCTCCGTACTGGGTGCCGATGAGCTTCAGACCCTCCTGCGGGCCCAAAATGAATGCGGTGGTGGAAAGTATTCCAGCGATTGTGCAGGTGGATGCCATCACGGTAACCGCACGACAACCGTTGTTCACCGGATGACCGGAGCGTGGATCAATAATGTGACCGTAACGACGGCCGTTTATTTGGAAGTTTCGCAGGTAATCACCCGATGTAGCGATCGCCCAGTTCAATGCGGCAACGCCAGTCCAGCAACGACCAGGACTGGACGGATCTTCCAGACCGATATGCCATGCAGGTTTGCCGGGCGGTTTGCCTTGCGCACGCACATCCTGTCCGAAATCCACGAGGACATTCTCAATTCCGTGCTGGGCGGCAATCTGAACCACCCGATCCACGGCATATTCCTTGCCGATACCGCCAAGATCCAGCTTCATGCCACGAATTGGGAGGCGGATCGCACCTTTGCGGCGCTGAACCCGCTGCCACCCCACACACGCACGCGCCGTTTCAATTGCTGCGTCCGTGGGAATGACTGGCGGATTTGCCTTCCAATTCCACAGTTCGATCAACGGGAGTGCCGTTGGATCAAACGCGCCACGCGTCAGAAAGAACAGCTCTCCGCACATTGCGAACAATCCGTCTGTCTCCTCGTCCACCTCCACCCAGTCCCGCCCTGCGGATGCATTGATCCGGCTGACCAGACTGTCTTGGAGGAATCGGGAATACCTGGCTTCGAAATCGGAAACCCATTTTACAACAGCGATTTTGAATTGCTCGGCGGCAATGCGCGTTCCGGGAACAAAGGTGATCTGGCAAAGCGTTCCCATCGCCCGGAACGTAATCTTGCGTCCCGCAGCCACAGGCTGTTCCTGCACGGACGCGTTAACGCGCTCAAAGACATTGTTGGATGTCAAAACCATATACGAGCTCCAATCGAAAAGACATTCGCCTTGGGGAAAAGGAGCGACGAGGTTTCCCCGTCCGTGCCGAACATCTCATAGCGCTTGTAAGCAAGATCAATCGAAACACGGTCCTTGATCTTCCATGTCATGCTCAGGCCGTAGGTGAAGGACTGCATTGAGGCGAGGCGATAGTCCGAGGAATAATATTTGGGCAGGGGAGCGTAGTACGGCGGATCGCCGGCGGGATCACCCGGAAGCTGGATCATGTAAAAATCCGCCTCGCTCTGGTCTGTAAAACGAAACATGGGAGAAACCACGATGTTTTTTCCAATCTTTTGAAACCAGTTCAAGGTGAGCGTATGGCTCAGGATGCCGTAAGAATCATGGTACAGGCGGTAGCTGACTTCAGCGCTGCCGTTCAATGGCGTGACAAAGTGGGTCAGAGACAGATAGCCGATCTGTTTTTCGCGGTGATCCGGACGTGATTCGGCAAACGTGGTAACGAAGGGATCTGGAGCCAACGGATCGGGATAAAACGGGATATGAACGCCCTTGTAGGGATCATTCAAGTAACCATTCGCAACTCCGTATGAAAAGTTTGCTGTCAAGAAAGTCTTCGGCCCAAGCAATTGGGTCACCCCAATCAACACATCGACACTGTCCTTGTGCTCCGTACTGCTGAGCGTGCCGGCAAAAATGTTGTCGTGTGTCCCGGCCAAACCCACCGTGAGCGTTGTATTCTTTTCGTTGAAATCAATCGAGTGGTTGAGAGACAGGCCGAAGGATTCGTAATCGTTCTCCAAACTGTAGGCAAACTGAGGTGTGGTGGTGTTCACACCCCATCGAATGCCTGCAGAAATGTTTCCCGCCTTGCGAACATCGGGATGAATCTCAGTCAACCAACCTCGGCTGTCTGACGTCGGCAGGCCTCCGGAAGGAGTCGCACCGGAAACGGCATCATAAACCACCTCGCCATTGACATCGATTGAAGGATGAACCTGGTAACCAAAATCCACCGCGTGAGTCTGAATGTGCATGCGCCCATTCTCCTCGGCATAATCCTCGTAGCGGTAATCAACGTGATTCTCACCCCGGGACTTCTGCAACTGCATCAACTGCAGTGCAAACGCAAGTGACAACGCAAGTGTACGCGTGGCTTGAGGAGCACGACGCGGACGGACATGGACGGCACGTAAATGACAACACCAAGACATTCGGTAGCTGTCGCACCGTCTCTCCTTGATGCGAAGACGTGTTCGCAAAAGCAGCATGGATGCCACCACACAATTTGAACGAATTCTCTGGATTCCTGATCATCTCGTTCCACTAAAGTGTATTCCGTGTTCGGAATCTGGATGTTCCATGTTCGAAATGCAGCCAGGAGTTTTCCCTGTGGTGCAATGAGTCACCAGTCTGGCAAGATCTTGAAAACATCCACGTCTCTGCACAAGCCAGTCTACAACAGTCGGATTTCAGGCAAATTGATCAAACAAAAGCATTATACCGGCAATAGAGGAGTGTCATTACTCTTCGCTGATGAAAATGCAAATCTAACGTCGTACGACTTCACGAGAAGGATGGTGTTCGTGAAGATAGGGACTTCTCCATCTCTGAATGTTCAGGACTTCACTAACTCGGAAGATCGAAGCACCACCGGGGCTTTCGATGCGAGAGCAAGTGAAGCTGCGTTCGGCTCGCTCAATGAATCGCCACGCACACTGGCAACGGCCGCGAGCAGGATCGAGGCGGACTTCACGCGAAAGTAAGTGCCAAAATTTTCGCTCATACAGCGAGGCCACGAAAAATGGAGCCAATGGTGAGGATTGAACTCACGACCTACGGTTTACGAAACCGTTGCTCTACCACTGAGCTACATTGGCATCCGAAATGAGAACGGCAAAGCGCCACGTTCATGACGCATCATGGGTATAACCGCCCCAAGCCATCCGGTCAAGCCAGCGATACGATGGGAAATCGGGAAATGCGGCGATGATTGGTTGGTCTTATTTTTTACTCGAATCTTTTATCCGATTCTGTCGTCATTACCCACAACATGAAAAACACCCGCTCTACATCGCAACTTTCCCGTCGCCGCTTTCTTGCCGTCACAGGCCTTGCCG
>CAYSDO010000188.1:0-8236 GCA_964429665.1 uncultured Bifidobacterium sp. | reverse complement strand
GCGCTGCTGATCAGCCCGCGCGATTTATCGCTCTGCAATACCGTGTCATTCCTTGTGGAAAGAGCTGACAGCATCTCACTTCTTGCAAACTTTGACCTTGAAGGAATCTGCGCCAGCAGTGGTTCTGCGTGCTCTGCCGGTTCGCTGGAGCCATCTCATGTTGTTTCAGCACTCGGCGTGAACAGGAAAATGGCAAACTCCTTTGTTCGATTCTCGATCGGCAGGGAAACAACCCTTGAAGAAGTTGAAAATGTTGGAAGTATGATTCCTGAAGTGATCCTTCGTTCACAACGTCGCGAATAGAGCAACGAATTGATGTGAGCCGACTGTTGGCTTTGTGAACAACATTGACAAGTTTTCTCTTTTTGGCTGGCATCCCGGAAGTGTTTCCGGTTTGCTTTTACTGCAAGTGATTGGCGGACATTGAAGCATTAAGTTGTGGGTGTTGTTCACACATCTTAATACTGATAGTTTTTATCTAAAAAAGAATCATTTATTAAGCACACATGAATCTCACCATAGCGAAAGAGCAGATCATCGCAGGTCTCCAGGCCGTTCAGAACGTCGTCAGCACGAGAACCACTCTGCCAATTCTTTCAAACGTCCTGATCCACGCCAAGGGCGACAGGGTGGAGTTTACCGCAACAGATCTTGATGTGACGATTTCCTGTTCCGTTGAAGCAAAGGTGAAATCTCCAGGATCAACAACCATCCCGGTCAAAAAGCTGTTCAGCATTGCGAAGGAGCTTTCGCTCGGGGAAATCGAACTCGAAGTGGACGACAAGAACGTATGCAGCGTCCGGTCTGGAGCTTCGTTTTATCGAATCCACGGACTGGCAGCAGAGGAATTTCCACCGATTCCAAAGTTTAAGGAGGACAAAAAGGTCGTTGTTTCACAGGAAACGTTCCGTTCCATGCTGAAAAAAACATCCTTCGCCATCTCAAGCGATGAAGCGCGCTACGTCCTCAACGGCATTTTTATCAGTCTGAAGGATCATAAGATGACCATCGTAGCCACCGACGGTCGGCGGCTCGCGTTGGTGGATGAGGAAGTGGACATTGCTGACAGCGACCAGGGAGAGTTCATCATTCCGGCGAAGGCTGTGGGAGAATTGGGCCGTCTGCTCCAGGAAAAGGGCGAGGTTTCAATCCGGTATGCAGAGAATCAGGCAGAGTTTTCGCTCAAGGATGAAAAAGGATTCTTGATCAACATCGTGACCAAGCTTATTGAAGGCAATTATCCCAACTACCGTCAGGTTATTCCTGGAGAGACCAAGGAGAGGATTGCCATCCCTCGTGAAGAGCTGCTTCATGCACTGCGCCGGGCTGAGATCATGACCAGTGAAAAGGCAAACTCCGTCAAACTCACTTTCGGAAAGAACAATCTGGCCATTACTGCCAATTCACCGGAAGTCGGCGAAGCCCGGGAAAGCATGGCGGTCAATTACAAAGGCAAGGAAATGTCCATTGCGTTCAATCCAAAATACATGATTGACCCGCTGAACGCGCTGCCGAACGACGAGGTGTTCATCGAGTTGATTGACGAACTCAGTCCCGGCGTGCTCAAGATCAATGGGCCGTTCCTCTACGTGGTGATGCCGATGAGGTTGAGTTAGTGGGGAGTTAATGCCGGTGAGTTTTTCGCCATTCCTCCGAGAGCGGCCAAGTAATGACGCAACGAATGCAAATAGATCCGTTCCGTGGCAATGGTTTTGTGCTGACGACGAAAGACCGCACGGGCGCGCTCAGTGGCCTGGCGTAGTTCATTTCAAATTTTTGTCCCGTTCGTTTATCGCGTTCAATGATTATCCGTCGTTGAATCACAGTTAGCGCTTGCGCGTATGGCTTGTGAAATTCGATTCAAAGAAAGGTCCGTGCCGCTTAACAATAGGCAGTTCTATCGCATGATTGATTTCGGCGTTGAGTTTGCCGAGCAGACCGCTCTTCCAGAGGAGCGTGAGTTCGTGGAACGCATGAAGCGGATGAATGCCGAGTGTTTCTGGCCAGGCCGCGGCCTGGACATCGGTGAGGACTTCAAGGAGGTTGAAGAGCGAAAGTTCTGGAGTCGCACTTTCCTTGATCTCTCACGAGCGATTTTCGACAGGCGCATCGGAATCCAGGATTACAGCTTCTGGCAAGCACTGGCGATCCATCAGTCCTATGCCATCGGTCTCTTATTCGAACACTCTGTTAGGGAGGTAGAGTCACAGTGGGATGCGGACACTTTGGATGGTCGCCAATGGAAGGAGTGGAGTGAGTCTCAAAAAGCAGTCAAGCGCTAACCTGAGCGCTGCATCTAACCGCCGCCCCGCTGGGCAGGCGGACGGTTTAGATGATTTGTCAGCGATTGTTGCAGCCGACCGGGCGTTTCCGGCGGCGGTCGTTGAGCTTGGACGTTGAAATAACTTGGTGCGGATTCCTCACCGCTTTTTGACGCGCAGGCCGACGCGCTCTCTCGCGGAAGCAAACGAAAGAATCCCTTTCCTCGCCGTCACTCCCTCGAACGGATCGTTGGTCGTCAGTATGTTTCCATCCACGTCGAGGTAATCGCATAACTCCGCCAGATGCGCGGCGGCACTGATCAGCACACTTGTCTCGATCATGCAGCCAATCATGGTTTTCAATCCCGAAGCCCGTGCAGCTTTTAGTGCAGCAAAACCACCGCTGATGCCGCCCGTCTTCACGAGTTTTACATTCACCCCGTGAAAACATTCAGCGCAGTGTTTTACATCGGCCACATTGTGATAGGATTCATCGGCAAAAATCGGCAGGGGCGAGCGTTCCTTCAACCAGACCAAATCGCCGACGGGAGTCTTAGACGGCATGGGTTGCTCGATGAATTGGATATTGCCGTCCTGCGCCAGCCTTTGAATGCGTTCCAACGCAAGTTCCTTGGAAGTCCATCCCTCATTGGCATCCACGCGCACAGGTTTCTCCGGGGCTGCGTCCCGCAAAGCCCGCAGAATGGCCACATCATCGGGCACGCCCACCTTGAGTTTCAAAACTGGATAATCCGCAGCCGCCACGACCTTCTTGTAGATCATTTCCGGAGTATCAATCCCAATGCTGAACGAAGTGACGTGGTGATTCTCCCTGAAACCGAGGCCGAGAAAATCATGGACAGGCTTTCTGGCGCGTTTGGCCGCGCCATCCATCAAGGCGATGTTGATGGCGCATTTGGCTGCCATGTTGTCGGAAGCCATAGTCTCCAGGTAAGCCATGCTGGCCGGCACGTCATCGAACGAAAGCTTGGCGGCGTCCACTTTGGCGTAAAAGGCTTCCACGGTATCGAGAGTTTCATTGTAGCGTGAATTTGGTGCGGCTTCGCCAAGCCCTGAAGTTCCATCGGGATGGGAGAGTTCCACCAGAGACACCTGGAGTTCCTTTGTGCTGCCGCGGGCTATGGTCCAAGTGTTGGCGAGATTCAGAGTTTCCCGCCAAATCTTCATTTTCATCCGGCAAAAAGAACGATGAAATGGCGGAAGACACAATCAGAATGTTTTTTAACGAAATGCGCGACAAACCCTGCGCTTGCCACGACCGCGCCGTGAAACTAATTTCCCGACCCTGAATCATGCTGACCATTGATCAAATCAAAGAAGCGCTCAAAGCCGTGAAGTATCCCGGCTATTCGCGCGACATCGTTTCGTTCGGTCTCATCAAGGATGTTACCGCCAACGAAGGCGCGGTAAGTGTCACCCTGCAGCTCACGTCGGCAAACGCTGACGCCGCCTCGCAGATCAAGGCGGAGAGCGAGCGCGTGATCAAGGCATTGCCCGGCGTAAAGCTGGTTCATGTGGACGTCCGGCAGCCCGCAGGCGGCGCGACACCGACCACGGGAGGACCGAACCCTTTTGCGAATCAAAATCGCGTGGCGGGCATCAAGCGCATCGTGGCGGTGGCCAGCGGCAAGGGTGGCGTCGGCAAATCCACCACCTCGGTGAATCTCGCGTGCGGCCTGCGCCATCTCGGCGCGCGCGTTGGCCTGCTCGACTGCGACATCTACGGCCCGAGCATTCCGCTGATGATGGGAATCAACCAGCGCCCCGGCTTGAACGAGGATGAAAAAATGGTTCCGCCCAGCAGCCACGGTGTGAAATTGATGAGCATGGGCTTCCTTTTGAACGACGACCAACCCGTCATCTGGCGCGGGCCGATGATCCAACGCACGATCCAGCAGTTCATCACGGTCGTGGACTGGGGTGAACTGGACTATCTGCTAGTGGACTTGCCGCCCGGCACCGGCGACGCGCAACTCACGCTTTGCCAGACCGTGCCGCTGGACGGTGGCGTCATCGTCACCACGCCGCAGGAGGCGTCGCTCGGCGTCGTGCGCAAAGGCATCGGGATGTTCGAGAAGGTTAACGTGCCGATCCTGGGCATCGTGGAGAACATGAGTTACTTCATCGCCCCGAACGGCGACCGGATTGAAATCTTCGGCCACGGCGGTGGGCACAAGGAAGCGGAGCGATTGAAAATCCCGTTCCTTGGCGAAGTCCCCATCTTCACCGAAATCCGCGAAGGCGGCGACCGGGGCGTGCCCGTGGTGGTTTCAGGACCAGATAAACCGGCGGGTCAGGCGTTCTTGAAGATCGCTGAATTGCTTCGCAAGAGTCTGGGCTGATGGTTTTCAACAGAGTTTCAGAGCATCCTTGAGTAAGACAACCGCCTCGACACTTCTGGCTCTTCCTGTTACGAAACTGCGTGTGCGTTCCGAGTTGCTGAAAAACATTTCCCGCATCGTGGTCAAGGTTGGCACGGGTGTCCTCACGGACAGCCGCAAGCAGCCTGATCCGGCACAATTGGAGCAGCTCGTCGCGCAGCTTGCCGGGCAGCGCAAAGCCGGACGAGAGGTTGTGCTCGTCACCAGCGGTGCGGTGGGTGCCGGCATGGGAGCGCTGGGATATGAACGCCGCCCCTCGCAGCTCGCCGAGCTTCAAGCGTGTGCTGCAGTCGGGCAACCACTGTTGATGGCCATTTATGCTGATCTCTTCGGACGTCATCAACTCGGAGTCGCCCAGGTGTTGCTCACGCACGAAGACTTGGAACATCACGAGCGCCACCTGAATGCCCGCAACACGCTCGTTACGTTGCTTGGCAGGGGTGTTGTGCCCATCATCAACGAAAACGACGCCATTTCGTTCACTGAAATCAAATTCGGCGACAACGACAAACTTTCCGCGCTTGTTGCAACGCTTTTGCCCGCGGATTTGCTCGTCATCCTCACAACGGTGGACGGCGTGATTGAAAACTTTGGCAAAACCGACGCCCGCACCATTTCCGTGATCGAGGCCATTGACGGTGCGATCGAAGGCATGGCAGGCGGAACGGACAGCGCTACGGCTGTCGGCGGAATGAAATCCAAGATCGAGGCCGCAAAGATTGTGGTTCGCTCCGGCATCCCGTTGGTGATCGCTTCAGGACGAAAGAAAACAACACTCGCGTCCATCCTGGCTGGTGAGGACGAAGGAACGTTATTTATTCCACAAGCCACGAAGCTCACAGGGCGAAAACGATGGATCGCCTTTTTCCATCATCCAAAAGGCGCCTTGTTCGTGGATGATGGCGCGAAGAAGGCTTTGCGAGACGGGGGCAAGAGTCTGTTACCGCCCGGTGTCTCACGATGTGAAGGCAATTTTGCCGCAGGCGACGTGGTGCGGATCTGCGACCTGGACGGGACGGAGTTCGCGCGCGGCATTGCGAAGTTCAACGCAGAAGAAATCCGCAGCCGCACGCTGGCCCGCGTGGAACTCGTGCACCGGGATGATTTGGTTGTTCTGTGAAAACACAATCTGCCATCGAAGATTTGTTGAGCGTCATGGCCAAGCTGCGCTCACCCAAAGGCTGCCCGTGGGATCGTGAGCAAAGCCACATGACATTGCGCCGCCACACGATTGAAGAGGTCTATGAATTGATTGATGCCATTGAGTCGGGCGATGATCACGAGATGGCCGAGGAGCTTGGAGACCTGTTGCTCCAGGTAGTTTTCCACTGCCAGTTGGCGAAGGAGCGCGGAGCGTTCGATTTCGAGAAGGTAACGCGGCATCTCGTGGACAAGCTGATACGCCGCCACCCTCACGTCTTCGGGAAGGTTAAGGTGAAGGACGTGGATGAAGTCTGGGCGAACTGGGAAAAGATCAAGCACGCCGAAAAGAAAGGAACGCGCCACGAACGGCCCTCCGCGCTTGATGGAATTCCAAAATACCTGCCTGCGTTGTTGCGGGCGGAAAAACTCTTGAAGAAGGCGCGCAAGGCACAACTGCTCGTCAAAGAATCCGCCGGACCGAAACGCAATAAAGCCTCGGTCGCGAAGCAACTATTCGACCTGACTCAATACGCCAGCCTACGAAAGTGGTCGGCTGAGGAATTGTTGGTGGCCGAGACGAAGAAGCGCGAACGAACATGGCGGCGAGAGGAAGCTGTCCGGGCAAAGTAACCCACCAAAGCACTGAGTCAGTTCCACGACAAATCATCAGGAGACTGTGAGAGGAGCTTGTTTCGCCAGCCTCCCTTCTGTCGCAGAATGGAAGGCCAGATTTTTTCCGGCGGGGTATCAAACACGAGATCAAGTGAAGCCGGGTGCGTGAGCCACGCCTTGCTTTTCATCTCACTTTCAAGCTGGCCGGCGCTCCAGCCTGCGTAACCGGCAAAGAGCTTCATTTTCTTCCCGGGGGAAAACGATTCGCCAAGGTCAATTAACGAGTCCAACGAGTGTTCGATCCCAAGATTTGGCAGCACATTCGCATCCGCCAGAAAATTATCCGCGTGCAAAAAGCTCAATGCCGTGGGTTGAACCGGACCGCCGAGAAAGAGCATGCTTTGCTTCAGCGCATCCGGCAGATCGGCCACGAGGGAATCACCCACCGTCTTGTCCGAAGCGCGGTTGAGCACCAGGCCAAATGCTCCGTCGGCATCGTGCTGGCATATCAGCACGACTGCATGATGGAAGAAAGAGCCTTGGAGCGCGCCGCCATCCAGCAGCAACTGGCCTTTGAGAAATGGTGGTTTGTCCCGCATCGCGATTCCAAAATGCACCATGCTTGCCGTCACGACAACTTCGATTAAACTCACAACATGAAAACCATCCTGCTTCTGTTTTTTGTTTTGGTTGTGTTGGTCACAGTGCCGGGTTGCAAATCTGATTCCGGCAGCCGGGAATTTGTTCCAGGCAAAGGCTGGGTGCCAACACGTTGAAGTCATCGGCAGGTTAACAGTCTTCAGACAGGGCCATGGAGCGACGCGCCCCCGACTTCACGGGTTTCATGGCTTGAATCCAAATTCGTCGGGACATAGCATCCGGTGATGGCACAACCCAAAAGAAAGCAAAGTTTGCTTCAAGGTGCGCGAGTCTATCTTTCCGGCCCGATGGATTTCGTGGCTTCACGGGATGTGGAAAAGCAATTCGGCTGGCGCAATCGTGTCAGCGAGTTCCTTCAGGTGATGGGTGTGACTGTGTTCGATCCGTGGTTCAAACCGGATGTCCGGGGATTGCACGAGTACGGACGCGAGGACCTAAAAAGCGGCGACCGCATCCGCACGCGCTGGACCTACGCCGGAGGCAGGAAAGGTGCGGAAGCGCGGTCGTGGTGTGCAAAACAGTTCTGGGAGACGCTTCACATTGATCTTCGCATGGTGGACACGAGCGACTTTGCCATCTCGTACTGCCCGACAAACATTTACAGTGTCGGCACGCCGCACGAGATCATCATGGCGACTTTGCAGCACAAGCCCGTGTTGTTCGTCAGCCCGCCGAGTGTGTTTCCTGCGCTGCACGAACTTCGTGAGCATCTAAAGGACGATGCGCGGGGCGGGGCGCTCCTCAAGCGGCTGGAATCCGAAATCCCAATCAAGGAAAACCCGCGCGCCACTCCGAGCCTCTGGTATATTCCGCTGGTTGGAGGAGAAAACTTTTTCGACGGTTTCGGTTTTGCGCATTACCGCGAGCGCTTCAAATGGGCGGAGGAAATCCCGATTGACCGGCACGAGAAACTTTATCCTCCGAAACGACCGCTGCTGCCGTTTGTGGAAAAACTCAATCATCGTCTGCCGAAGAAATGGGACAGCAAGCTGAACAAATTCGTGCCTGATGACGACTGGCTCCTGTGGGAGTTCAACACGGAAAAGATTCGAGGAAAACACGTCAAGTCTGTGCGCAAATAAACTTTTCGTCGTCGTGTGTCCTCGGTCTCCCAACATTGACCTCGCGCCCAATCCCTTTCACCCTCACGCAATGTCA
>CAYSDO010000187.1:0-8241 GCA_964429665.1 uncultured Bifidobacterium sp. | reverse complement strand
CTGCGAGATTGACATCGAAGATGATGGCAGCGTGAACATCTTCTCCGTTTCGGCGGAGGGAATGAAGATCGCCGTGGATCATATCACCGGCATGACGGCGGAAGCCGAGATCGGCAAGATATATCGCGGCAAGGTTGTCACGATCAAGGACTTTGGCGCGTTCGTGGAATTCCTTCCGGGCAAGGATGGACTCGTTCACATCAGCGAACTGGCGAACTTCCGCGTGAAGAAGACCGAAGACATCGTCAAGATGGGCGACGAAATCCAGGTCAAGTGCCTGGGCGTTGACGAAAAAGGCCGCGTCCGACTCTCGCGCAAAGCTGCGATGGAAGATCGCGACAAGGAAATGGCTGGCAAGGAAGAACCCGTTCCCGCGCAGTAATCATCCCAAAACAATTCAAAGGCGGGCCGGAAACGGTCCGCCTTTTCTGCTTTTGTGACAGGGCAAGTCTGTCCTCAACCTGTCGCGCTGAAGCCGTCAGCGAAGGCGGACGGTAAATCGTGCCGAGGCATGGGCCAACCGGTCCAACCCACACGCTTGTGTAAAAACTCCGGACTGACCCGTTTCCGCGATAGGCTCGCCATGAGAATTAGGATGGCAAGTCACTTCATTTCACGGCAACAGTACGGCACGATAGAACCGCGAGGACCCGTTGCTGGTGTCCGTAAAGAACATCAGATTCGTTGTTGTGGAATTGGTGAAGACCGGCAACCACTCAAGCAAGTTAGTGGAAGCTTCAATCACCAACTTGCCGGGCAACGAGTAACCTTTCACACACATTTGGAAAACACCGTTCGTCAGTATGACGTTGCTAAGTTCTGGTGGGCGACCGACGTACGCGTACTTGATCGTAACAAGATTGTTGGTAACAGTGTTAAAAGGCCCAGAGGAATAGTCGCTTGAATGTCTCATTACGATGATGTCGTTATTCTTATCACATACTACAGCTCGGACCGCGTTTTGGTAATTTCCCACGCCGTCATGGCGGTTCGTCCAAAGGGGCACACCTGCGCTGGAATACTTAATAGTTGCAAAGTATCCCGCGCTGGTCTTTGAGAAGGCCGACACGATGATGTTATTGCTGCGGTCCGCGGTAATAGCTTGCTGCGGAGAACTGCTATCCGACACGAAGTAAGGACCATAATCGTAGCGATTGGTCCAGAGCGGCATGCCGACGTTTGAGTACTTGATTGTCACGTAGGTGGAGCCACAAGACCCGGCTACAATTACGTTGTTATCACCATCCACCACCGTGCCCCAGACGTTGTCATCACTAGCCTGTGCATATCGATTTGTCCAGAGCGGCGTACCTATGCTCGAGTACATAATAATCCCCCAATCGGGATTATATGGGTAAGTCTGGTTGGCGAAGGATTGTCCAGCGACGATGACGTTATTGCTGCGGTCAACAGCAATGACAGAGGCGGCGTCGTAGCTGTCTGCAGGCCCATTATAGTGGTTCGTCCAGAGCGGCTCCCCTGCACTCGAGTATTTGATGGTCGTGAAATCATAAGTTAAAATATCGGGGCCGCCTGCCGAATGGCCAGTAATGATGATGTTGTCGCTGCTATCCACAGCCACAGCTATTGCCTTGTCCTCATTGTTTTGCGGTCCATTGTAGCGGTTGGTCCAGAGCGGCAGGCCTGAGCTCGAATACTTAATGGTTACGAAATCGTAATTTAGAGCCGGATTCTGCGAATACCCAGTCACAATGACATTATTGCCACCGTCCACAGCGACGCCGGTGGCGTCATCTTCGCTGGTGGATCCGTTATTCCCACTGTAGCGGTTGGTCCAAAGTGGCACGCCCGCGCTCGAATACTTCACGGTCGCATAATCAAATGTGTAACCTCCGCCGAATATTCTTGATCGCCCGACCACAATGATATTGTTGCTGGTATCCACCGCCATGCCCGAAGCGGAGGTGGTACTGCTTGATTGTACGTCGTAGCGATTGGTCCAAAGTGGCAAACCCGTGCTGGTATATTTGATTGTCAGGAAGCCTCCATCGTTGTATCCGAAAGAACCTGCAACTATGACATTATCGCAGCCGTCAACGGACGCAAACGCGGGAGGTCCTCCGACGCACCGTTGCACCCAGGCTTCGACGGCTGTTTCGGCACGAACGGGCACGGCAACCCACAATAAAAGTAATGTTACCACGGGTCCAAGAGTTAGGGTGCGGCAGCGATTCGTTTTCTGACCGTGTGAGAAACCCTTAACCGGAACGATGCCGTTGAATCGGCGATCAAGTAGCGGCGAAGCCCCGTCGCCATGCGGTGATAGCAACGCCCTCGTCGCTTGAACCAAACCCATCAAACAGTGTGCCCCATCGAACCGGGCGACGAGGGGGTAGCCGCCAACAGGGACCAGTCCGGAGTAATTACAAAACGTTGAGTTCACGTTGGTTGTTCGCTTCATTTTTGGCCTTCACATTTTTACGATCAATTCGCTGCGTGTGTGCCATGGTCAAACTCCCTGGCAATCCACTTAAGCGTAACCGATGTCCTGATCCGGAGCTTTGTGAAATGATGAATCGCGACGGGATGATCGAGTCGCGACGCACGGGGCACGTGACGGTTCTACTCTCGACGAGAATTTGTGTCAATAGCAGGAACTACACTCTTGTCCTTCAATCCGCCGCGCGGGTCGCCGTCGCTTCATCAAACGCCTGACGCACGGCGCGGGAAAGGGACGCACGGTTGTAGGGTTTCTGGAGGAAGCGCGCGTTGTTGCGCGCAAGGAACTCCTCGCTCACTTCATCCACCGTGTAGCCGCTTGCGAAAACGACTTTCAATCCGGGCTTCTGCGCGAGCAACTGCTCGGCAAGCTCCATTCCCGAGACGCCTTCAGGCATGACCATGTCCGTAAGAAGCAAATCTATGCTCTCGTGGTTTCGCTCCCAGACCTCCATTGCCTCGCGACCATTCTCCGCCAGCAATATCTTGTAGCCAAGTTCCTCCAGAAGCGTCTGGGCCATCTCGCGAATGATCACCTCGTCCTCAACCACAAGAATGGTTTCGGTCCCCCCGGTGACTGGTGCGATGGGGTCATCGCCGGTTTTGCCAGCCTTCGCCGTTTCATGGGATGCCGGAAGAAAGATGGTAAACGTCGTCCCCTGCCCGACCTCGCTCGCGACCTCCACCCAGCCGTCGTGTTGTTTCACAATGCCGTAAACCGTGGCCAGCCCAAGACCGGTGCCCTTGCCAACTTCCTTCGTGGTGAAGAAAGGTTCAAAGATCCGGCACATGGTGGTGCGATCCATTCCTGTGCCGGTATCGGTGACGCGCAACACGACGAACTCACCCGCCCGCGCCTCCGGGTTTGTCCGAACATCATTTTCCTCAACCACCATGTGATCGAGACTGATTGTGAGCAACCCACCCCGGGGCATGGCGTCACGAGCATTGACAGAGAGGTTCATGATCACCTGTTCCATCATGCCGTCGTCGCCGACCACGACCGGCAATTCTTCAGGCGGTTTAAAATCCAACGTGACCGTCTCACCAAGGATTCGCCTGAGCATCTTGCTCAAGTTGCTCACGATCTCCCGCAGATCGAGCGGCTTGGTCTGCATCACATTCTTGCGACTGAACATGAGCAATTGTCGCGTGAGGCTCGCCGCCCGTTCGCTGGCGTAGTAAACCGTCTGAGCCGAATCAAACATCTCAGGAGGCAGGTTCGGTCTTGCCATCAACATGCCCGCGTGACCCTGGATGATCGTAAGCATGTTGTTGAAATCGTGCGCCACTCCCGCTGCGAGTTGTCCCACGGATTCCATCTTTTGCGACTGCAGCAACTGACCTTCAAGATTCAGACGGTCCGTGACATCCTCCACATAACAATGGACCACGCGATTTGCCGAGACAGGATGGAACGACCACGAAAACGTCCGCCCCTCGACACGGGTCTGCATCTGCGACTTGCTGTAACCGGTGCGCAGGCATACGTCGAGTATATCCTGATACTTTAGTGGCAAAACATCGCGCGGGTGGGCCTTCTGTACCGAGAGGGCGAGTTTGAGAGCGGCGTCGTTGAAATAAGTGATCGCTCCGTCCGCCGTGAGTTCGAGTGCGGGGTTTGGATTGAGCTGCGCGAACACGGCAAGACGTTGCAGTTCGGATTCCGCACGATTTCGCTCGACTGCCAGCGCGAGAGCCGTAGCGGCGGAAATCAAAAAGTGAACCTCCTCGTTTGTGAAGACGCGAGGTTTGCCTGAGTAAACACCCAACACTCCAAACGACCGTTGCCGCGGAGCAATCGGCACGGTCACACCGCTGAGGATGCCGTGCTCCAGGAGCAAAGGCGAAATCTTGAAACGCCGCTCCTCCCGATAATCCTTTACCATCAGGGGCTCGCCGGTTGTGAGAGTGAGACCAGATTGCGTGTCGTTGGTGTTGTACTCGATGGCGTTTCCCACCGTGCCACGTTTCCATCCAACCCCCGCGCGCATCAAAGTGCGATCCCCATCAGGCAGGATTTCGTTGATGTGACAGAACTCTGCATCGAGGGTTTGCCCTACGAGCATGGCAGCCTGATTCAACAACGCATGGAGATCGCTGCCCACCAGCGCGTATTGGCCGAGCGCGGCCACAACCGTCTGCTGCGCGGCGCGATTGACCAGTTGCCGTTCGGCAGCCTCATGTTCTGTGGCGCGCTTTTGCAATGACTCTGCGAGAGTATCGAAAGTGCGTGCAAGCTGACCGAGTTCACCCGGCACTTTGCCCATCTTGGTACGGACATTGAGATCACCCAAGGCAAGACGTTTCGTCGCATCAAGAAGAATTGTGACCTGACGCAGGATGAACCGCTCTCCTCCAAACCACGCAGCGCCAAGCGCCACAAGGCCGACAAGAAAGCCCGCCCAATCGCGCCAGCCCATGAAATGGATCACCGCCAGGGCTGGCACAACGGCAATGAAGACCGTTCCCACCAGACGCAGTCTGATACTTGAGAAAAATGTTTTCAAAGGGGCTGGCACTGAACGGCCACGAGCTTAAGGCAGTGAATACGGGTGGAAAAGATTATTTGCAAAGGATGTTCATGGCGCATACCGCCGGCTTGCGAAGCATCTCGTGTCTGGCAGACTCACACCATGAACAAATCCCTGTTCGCACGATGGCGCGCGAGCTTTCTCACCGGTCTGGTCATTGTGCTGCCTGCGCTCGTTTCCATTGGCGCGCTCGTGTGGTTTTTCGGTTCGCTCACCAGCATCACGGACAAGCTGCTGTTCTTCCTGGAGTTTTTCCTGCCCCAAAAAGCCATCTACGCAAACGGTCAGTCCGGCCCGATACTCTGGTATTGGAGTCTGATTGCCTTCCTGCTCGCGGTCGCTCTGGTTTCTTTGGTAGGCCTTGGGGCGAGAAATTATTTTGGCAGGAAGATGATCGAGTGGGTGGACGCGTTGCTGCTCCAAGTGCCGTTCTTGAACCGGATTTATGGCGCAACCAAGCAGGTCAACGAAGCTCTTACCTCGGGCAGGAAGGAATCGTTCAAGACCGTTGTTGCAATTGAATTCCCGCACCAAGGAATGTTTTCCATCGGTTTTCTCACCAGTGAAGAGCAAGGCGAAGCACAAATGCGGCTCAATCAAAAACTGCTCTGCGTCTTCGTTCCGACGACACCCAATCCCACCTCCGGATTCATGGTGCTCGTTCCAGAGGACAAGGTCACGAAACTGGAAATGTCGGTAGCCGACGGCATCAAATACATCATCAGTCTTGGTGCCGTAGCGCCACCGTTCGCGCCGCCCGGTTCGGCCAAACGCGGATAGATGATGGAGAATGGACAATAAAAGGCGTCACCACCAATGCCATCCTCCATTCTCCATCCTCCATCAACATCCCCTCAACGCGCGAGCGGCATTATTCTCCGCACGCGACCCCTCACGGAAACCAGTCTCATCGTGAACTGGCTCACAGCGGATCAGGGCCGCATCTCCACTGTTGCGAAAGGTGCGCGCCGGCCAAAATCACCGTTCGCCGGAAAGCTGGATCTATTCTACGAGGCTGACTTCAACTTTCAGCGCAGTCGCCGTTCGGAACTGCACACGCTGCGCGAAGTCGTGGTGCGCCAAACCCACCCTGCCCTGCGCGAGGATATTGGTCGGTTGCAACAAGCCTGCCACGCCTCTGCACTGATTGAGCAGACCACTGAAACAGAAAACTCGTTGCCAGAAATTCACGCACTTCTTGCCGGATTCCTGAACTGGCTCCCACAACAAACACCGCGACCACGAAACATTTTCGCATTCGAGTTGAAGCTTCTCCACGCCCTCGGCCTCGAACCAGACATCGCGGAAACGAAGCTCCCCGCCGACACGCAGCAACTCGTCGTCGGACTTTTGGAAACAACCTGGGAAGAACTCCACACGCTCCGTGCCACCGCCGCCCAGGCCCGAGCTGTGCAACAATTCCTCCACGGCTTCATGATCTTCCATCTTGGAAAAATTCCAAAGGGTCGGAGTTCGGCAATTACCAGATAATTCTGAGGAAAGGCACCCTCCCAAAACTTTACGACCTTCAGATCAAACGGCGGGCCGGTCTGCAAAGTTATTCTACACACCGGAACTCAACCCTTTTCCCCAAAGAATTTCGCGTGACAATCGGCGTGTGATTTCTATACTTCGCGGCCTTCGACGACCCTATGGTCTAGCGGTTAGGACACCTCCCTTTCACGGAGGTAGCCCGGGTTCGATTCCCGGTAGGGTCGCCAACATCACGCAAACATCACACAACAAGCTTATTGTGCATCAATAAAGATCACCGTTGTCCTCCCATTCAGAATGACACTCGGAATAGAAACGCCAATAACGTCAGGTTTCGCCCCCTTTGGAAAAATAATTTCTCCGGCTCAACCCATCCGAAACCCACGCCCCGAAACTTGACCGGCTGACAGCTTGCCTCGTTGCTTTGCTCGTCCAACTACTCCGGTGGTGGTTCAATGCTTCGCGGCTGATTCACCAAGACGAGCAGCCTTTCTTGTCTGGCTCCAGTTTCCCCGGTTTAACCAACTCACCGATCTCGACTCATCATCTCAGTGCTGCTATTTGGCCTGACTGATCTCCTTCGCATCCGTGCCTTCTTTTTAATGAGGGGCAAGTTTTCCCCGAATCAGTTCTGTGCTGCGGCTCGTTTCTCCTCAAGGAATGAATTTGCCAAAGCTTGCGAAGCATCCATCCAACCTTCCGCCCGCTCTCACACTTGCCTCGTCCTGATGGCCGGCGTCACTGGCGTTTGGTGTTTGTCCGTCCGTCCATCCATTCTTCCTATGGTGCCAGAACGAATGGACAAACCCATTCTGCAGAATTTCTAACGTTTCAAGTGTTGCCTCCGCAACAGTTTGAAATACTCTTGCGACAAAGGTTCACCCGGCAACATGGATTATGATCTGGATCGCTCCATCCGAAAAAGACGTCGCCAACGGTTCACTCGAACGGAAACTCTGGGATTCTGCCGACCAGTTCCGCGCCAACTCCGGCCTGAAGGCCCAGGAATACTCCGGCCCGATTCTCGGCATCATCTTTCTCCGCTTCGCCGAAGTCCGCTTCGCCCTGCAACGCGCCAAGCTGGAGAAAGCCTCCGCGTCATCCAGGCGTGGCAGCCGTGTGGATGAACCCGCCGCCTACCACGCCGAAGGCATCCTCTACCTCGCATCCAATGCCCGCTTCGACTTCCTGCTGAATCTGCCCGAGGCGCAGAACATCGGCGCGAAGGTCAACGACGCCATGCGCGACATCGAGAAGCACAACCCGCAACTCGCCGGCGTCCTGCCCAAGACCTACAACCTCTTCACCAGCACCCTCCTCAAGGAACTGCTGAAGAAAGTCTCTGAGATTCCCGCCACCGTGGACTACGACGCCTTCGGGCGCATCTACGAATACTTCCTCGGCGAGTTCGCCCGCACCGAGGGCCAGAAAGGCGGCGAGTTCTACACCCCGTCCTGCATCGTCCGCCTCCTCACCGAAATCATCGAGCCCTACCACGGGCGCATCCTCGACCCCGCGTGCGGCTCAGGCGGCATGTTCGTCTCCTCCGCCCGCTTCGTCGCGGAACACAAAAAGAATCCCAGCGCGGAACTCTCCGTCCACGGCGTCGAGAAGACCGACGAAACCGGCCGCCTCTGCCGCCTGAACCTCGCCGTGCATGGCCTCGAAGGCGACATCCGCCACGGCGGCCAGGTCAACAGCTACTACGACGACCCGCACGACGCCACCGGCCGCTTCGACTTCGTCCTCGCCA
>CAYSDO010000186.1:0-8249 GCA_964429665.1 uncultured Bifidobacterium sp. | reverse complement strand
GTTTGCGTGCGGTTTCACCGGCAAAGCGGCTGGCGAGAATCACCTTCACGGCGACCTCGCGGCGCAACCGGGGCTGCCGTGCTCGGTAAACCACCCCCATCGCGCCGCGTCCTAGTTCCACGCCCAGTTCAAAATCACCTAAGCGCAAAGTCGCATCGCGCGCGCCGGTCTGCCCAGCACTCTCCCCCGGCCCGGCCGCCAGCAGCAGTTGCCCGGCGCAACGCGGGCAAAACGTTTCCATCGGCGGGCCGGATAACGGTCCGCGACAGCGAGGGCAAAGGGATGGTGTCATCACTCACCGATTCTTAGCGGCAATCGCGTCTGCGAATGACCAACAACTTCAGCCGAACAACTCGCGCAACTCGCGCTCCGCGTCCGCCGCAGCCGCGACGGTTTGCGCCGCCTCCTCGATCAACAACTCGCGCGTCCGCAGCCGCAGGCGTTGCACGTTCTTGGCGAGGGTGTTGGCTTGCAGGCCCAGCTCGGCGGCCAGTGCGTCGTATTCGCCCGGTTCGACTTCGCGCGCGAGCAACGGCTTCAAGCGCTTGAACAACCCGTCCTTTCCCGCCAACGTTTGTTCGCGGGCCAGGCGCGCAAACGCCTGCTCCAGCAAGGCCGCCGCCCAGTGCCGGTCAAACGCCTTGTCGGGCGTTTCGTCCGTAGCCGGTTCGAGCGCGAAGCGTTGCTCGGCGGCCAGCGCGTCCAACTCGATCAACGCCACGCCACCGCCGCGCTTTGCCGCGTGTCGACGATCTGCCTGGTCGCAAAGAAAGTGATCGAGTGCCGCGAGCAAAAAAGTACGGAAACGTCCTTTGTCCGGTCCGACGCGAGCGAGCGAATTGCGCCGCAGCAACACGGCGAAAAATTCCTGCGTGAGATCGGGCGCATCACCCGGCCCATGGCCGCGCCGTCGAACGTGTGCGTAGAGCGGAAACCAGTAGGCGGCGCAAAGCCGTTCCAACGCGGCGCTCGCCGCCGGTGAATCGCCGTCGCCCGCCTGAAGGACTGTGCTCCAGTGCGTCGTTGCGAATATCGCGTTCCAGGACGGTTGGGACATGCCCAATATATGACGGTCGTGGTCTGGAGAAGTCGAGAATGCTTTCTCGACTGGGGTGCGCTGTGCGGGTATGTCACACTCCATGACAGTTCAGCCTTGAACGTCATCAACGATAGCACCCTCATCATCTTCTCCACGGCTGCAAAGCCAAACGGCAAGATTCGCGGCCAACCCAGCAGATAATCTCGGAGGAGATTGGAAACGTCGCCTTACTTGATCCGGATGTTGCGGAACTGGACGGTCATGGCCGGCCCAGCATGAATCTGCAAGGCCAGGACGCCGGACTTCGCGGCTTTGGCGGAGTCTTCGTCGGTGACATCCACGGTCTGAAGGCCATTGATGAAATGTTGCAGGTGGTTGCCCTTGGCGATGACCACGTAATCATTCCAGTCCTCGTTGTTGATCTTGGATTGAATCGTGTCTGAGTTGCCGACTGATCCAGTGACTTCAATCTTCAACTTGCCCGCCGCATCCGATTTCAGGACGGTCTTCTCGCCGCGCTTTGCCAGAATGCCGCGTCCGCGTTCTTCGTAGAGAATGCCGCTGTAAGTTTTCCCGGCTTCAAAGTCCGCTTGGTATCCACCCACGATGGGTCCGAATTCACCCTGCTCAAGCACCTTGCTGCGGTATTGGATGCCGGAGTTGCCACCAACGATCTTGTATTGCAGGCGCAGTTCAAAGTCACCCACCTCACCCGCCTTCCAGACCAGAAAGGTGTTGTGTTTGATCTTGGTGTCGCCCTCATCGGAGGTTTTGCCGGTGATGACACCGTCCACAACCGACCAAAGTTTGGTATTCCCCTCCCAGCCATCGAGATTCTTACCGTTAAATATGGATTTGAAACCCACCAGCGGCCAGGTGTCCGTACGGAAGGGCGAAGCGGGCAGGCCATCCTTGTTTGAAAAGTTCGGTTCGGCGAGTTGATGCATTGCAAAACGAACCGCCACGGGATTCGCCACGGCGTCACTGGAAACAACAATCTTCTTGCCGATGATCTCAGCGCGCGCATCCACGAAATTCTGGTCCTCACCCGCGATGGTGAAGTTTGAGAGAGGTCTGCCGTCTCGCGATACAAGGCCACCACCGACGTGGTTGAAGCTGAGCTCGATCTTGTTTCCGTCCACTTTCATTCCCTTGTAAAGCGGGCCGGAATAGACAATGCCGCGCTTGCCGTAGGTCTTGGCGAGAGCCCAGAGAGCGAGGCGACGTCCCACATCCTGTTTGTTCTTTGGATGAATGTCCTTGAGGTTGCTGATGTCCGTGGTCACGGCCATGCCGGTGTTAGGCACGGACAAGGTGGCGGTCTGCGCCTCCCAGATTCCTGCGAGCTTCGAGTCATCCCCGCCATAGGTGAACGGCGCGAGTTGCACAAAATAGAAAGGCATCTTCGGATTGTTCCAGACACTGCGCCAGCCCGCGATGAGCGCCTTCATCTTTTCGAAGTACAACATACCTTCGCCGTTGTTGGATTCACCCTGGTACCAGAGAGCACCGCGGATTGCGAACGGCACGAGCGGATGCACCATGCCGTTGTAGAGGGCGAGCGCGGATTGGTGGTTGATCTGTTTGATGGGTTTGCCGTCGGCTCCAACCTCCTCTTTTCCTTCCTTGTCCTTCTTGAATGTCACCTCGGGAAACGAACTTAGCTTGTCGGCAAAGTCCTGCTTCAACGCAGGCACGGCCTGAAATCCCACCGGCGGTGTCCAAGGTTCGATGCGTGTGCCGCCCCAGTTGCAGCCGAGCAAACCGATCGGGACATCGAGTTCGGTCATGAGCGTGCGACCGTAAAAATAACCGACGGCGGTGAAATCTTTCACCGTCTCCGGGCTGCAAAGTTTCCAGCCATCCGAGGTAACATCGCTCTCCGGCTTGTCAGAGGGCCGATGCGGAATCTTGATGTGACGGATGCGGGGATGATTTGCGGAGGCGATTTCCTCCTTCGCGTTGTCCGATGAGCCAACGGTCCATTCCATGTTCGACTGTCCGGAGCAAAGCCAGACTTCGCCGACGAGCACGTCCTCGACGACGATCTTGTTCTTGCCGGTGACGGTCATGGTTTGCGGCTTTGAATTGGCCTTCATCGCGCGAAGATTAACGCGCCATGAACCGTCCGCGCCGGCCTGGACGGAGATTTTTTGGCTGCCGAATTCAACCGTGACCTGCTCACCGGGATCGGCCCAGCCCCATATTGGGCAGGGTTGGGCGCGCTGGAGCACCATGTGACTGCCAATGACGGCAGGCAGCTTGACGTCTGCGAGTGACGACATGGTGAAAGCGCAGAGAAGTGAAACAATGACGGATAGTATTCTTTTCATGGATGAGGTTTTGTTGGAAACAACGGGGACGATTCAGATTTGTGCGAGGTCAGTGACCAATGTGCTGGTTTAATTGCCGGTTGATTACTTGCCGAAGAAACGATTCAGGTTGCGCAAACCCTTCACGGCGATTTCCGTCTGGGTCGGCTCGATGCGCCGCCAGATGGCAGCAGCGCGGGCAATGACTTTCACGTCGGTGGTGAATGATTCGATGACCACGTCGCCGTTGTAACGAATATCCTTGAGCGCTTTGACAATCGGTTTCCAATCAATGTGGTCGTTGCCGGGTGTGCCGCGGTCGCTGCCGCAAGCGTGAAAGTGCGCCAGGTGTTTGCCTGCCTTGCGAATCGCGTTGGCTTGGTTTTTTTCCTCGATGTTCATGTGAAAGGTGTCGAGGTGCAGCTTCAGCGCAGGGCTGCCCACGTCCTTGATCATCTTGAGGCCCTGATCACAAGTGTTGATGAAGTCCGTTTCAAAACGGTTGAGGGGCTCGAGGCAAACCTGCCGGCCCCGCTTCTCTGCGTATTTGGAAAGCGTCTTCAGATGCTTCACAACGAGCGCCCACTGTTTCTTGTATTCATCCGGCGGAACGGCGTCAGCGCGACCCACGGCGGAATAAACCGGCCCGATCAAGGAGGGACAATCCAGCACCACCATTTGATCAAGAACGGTGGTCATGTAGGTGAGCCCGGTTTTTTGAGCCTTGGCGTCGCCGCGCAAATCGCGATCCGGCCCCATGCAGGCGCAGACAGAACCGCACACCAAACCATGGCGATCCAGTTCACGTTTCACATGCGCGGGGTCAATGTGTGAAGGATCCTCAATCGGAATCTCAATCGATTCGAAGCCCCACTTCTTGAACTTTGGAAAAAGTTTGGTGCTGGCGTTGTTGAAGGGGGAGGTGAACAGGAATGTATTGATGCCAAATTTCATGGTAAATTAATTTTCAGGAAGGTAGGCAATCAGGCAAAGCTGCAAAAGCTTTTTTTCCTCCTGCCCCGAGGCTGGCTGGTGGTCAAAGATTCGATTCATGGACGTTGAGAGCATCGAGCACACGCCTGAATTCTGGTCGTCCGGTTTATTCAGGCTTGCGAATTGTCCGCTGCTTGCCGAGCCTTAGACCCATGAAACATAACTGGTCATTGGCAACGCTTGTGTTGTGCCTCATGGGGGCAATGGCAATCCGGGCAGACGCCGCACTCGAACTCAAACAAGGCGATCACATCTCGATCATCGGCAATGCGCTGCCGGATCGCATGCAGCATCACGGCTGGCTGGAAACCCTCATCCATGCCAAATATCCCCAGCACGAACTCGTCTTCCGCAATCTTGCCGCTTCAGGAGATGAGGTTAATACGTGGCAACGCTCGGAAAACTTTGGCTCGCGCAATGACTGGCTGAAGAAGACCAAAGCCGACGTGATCTTTGCATTCTACGGTTTTAACGAATCGTTCAAGGGCGATGCCGGCCTCGACAAGTTCAAGCAGGACCTCGACAAGTTTGTGAAGGACACCAAGGCTGCGAATTACAGCGGCAAGGGCGCGCCACGACTCGTCCTGTTCTCGCCGATTGCCAATGAGAAACTCAGCGACCCAAACATGCCCGACCCGGCTGCCAACAACGCCAACATCCAGAAATACACTGCCGCCATGGCCGAGGTGGCCAAGGCCAACGATGTTCCTCTCGTGGATATTTTCGCCATCTCCAAGCGGCTTTACACTGAGGCAGCGGCGAAGGGACAAGCGCTCACGTTCAATACATTTCTCCTTACCGAAGCGGGCGACAAAGCACTCGCGCCTGAAGTCTTCCAGGCTTTGTTTGGTGCACAGCTTCCAGTCGGCAAGCTTGATAAACTCCGTGCAGCGGTGAATGTCAAAAACGCGGAGTGGCACGCTCGTTATCGTACGGTGGATGGCTACAATGTTTATGGCGGGCGCTCAAAGCTGGAATTCCCAACTGCCGGCAAAGATTCACCCAAGATCACCAACTTCGACGTGATGCAGGATGAAATGTCGCAGCGTGATGTGAAGACGGCCAATCGTGACCGGGTCGTCTGGGCGGTGGCCAGGGGGGAAAAAGGCAAGATTGACGATTCAAATCTGCCTCCAGTGAAAACCCTTCAATCAAACAAACCTGACATCAAACCGTTTTTGAGCGGTGAGGAGTCGATCAAATACATGACTGTGGCGAAGGGCTGTAAAGTTAATCTGTTCGCAAGCGAGGAACAATTCCCCGAACTCGTCAGCCCGGTGCAGA
This sequence comes from uncultured Bifidobacterium sp., assembly GCA_964429665.1. GTDB lineage: Bacteria > Verrucomicrobiota > Verrucomicrobiia > Limisphaerales > JADLHS01 > JADLHS01. Next base: position 2,621 of record CAYSDO010000186.1, on the reverse strand, counting down.
TGGCATTCGATACAAAGGGCCGCCTTTGGGTTGCCGCCTGGCCGAGCTACCCGGAGGTAAGGCCGACCGACAAGGTTTTCGACAAGCTTCTCGTCTTTGAAGACAAGAATGGAGATGGCAAGGCCGACAAGGTCACGACATTCCTTGACGGCTTGAACTGCCCGACAGGTTTTCAGTTCTACAAAGATGGCGTACTTGTCATGCAGGCTCCCGATCTGTGGTTCGTTCGGGACACGAATGGCGACGGCAAGGCTGATTGGAAGGAGCGCGTATTGATGGGGATGGACTCGGCCGATTCGCATCACACCGCAAACTCCATGGTGCTTGATCCCGGCGGCGCAACGTATTTGAGCGACGGCGTTTTTCACCGCACCCAGGTCGAAACCGCGATCGGTCCGGTTCGCAACGAGGACGGTTGCATTTATCGGTTTGAGCCGCGCACAGGAAAGTTTGAGCGTTATGTGCCTTATGGCTTTGCAAACCCGCACGGTCGTGTCTTTGATTACTGGGGCAACGACATCATCACCGATGCGACCGGCAACGAAAGTTTCTTCGCCCCGGCCTATAGCGGTCACCTTGACTACCCGGCCAAGCACAAAGGCATGCAGCAATTCTGGAAACGCCCATCGCGACCCTGTGCGGGCACGGGCATGATCACAAGCCGCCATTTTCCGGAGGAATTCCAAGGGGATTTTCTCAACTGCAATGTCATTGGTTTTCAGGGCATTTTCCGCGTCAAAGTTAGCGAGGAAGGCTCGGGCTTGAAGGGGGAAACCATCGAAGACCTCGTGAAGGGCGACAACGACAAGATCCCCAACTTCCGTCCCTCCGCCGTCAGCGTGGCGCCGGACGGATCGATTTATTTCTGTGACTGGGCAAAGGAGTTGATCGGTCACATGCAGCATCACATCCGAGATCCGCATCGCGATAAATCCCATGGTCGCATCTACCGCATCACCTACGATGGCCGTCCATTGCTTCAGCCAGCGAAAGTGTTTGGCCAGCCAATTGAGAAACTGCTTGATCTTCTCAAAGAGCCAGAAAATGACGTTCGCACCCGCGCCAAGACGGAACTTGGCAAGCACGACAGCGCAAAGGTCATCGCTGCAACGAAAAAATGGGCTGCAAACCTTGATCCGAAAGACAAGGACTACGAACATCAGATGACAGAGGCGCTTTGGGTTCATCAGTGGCACAACGTGGTAGATGAGGAACTGCTTAAACGCATGCTTCGCTCGCCCGATTACCATGCCCGCGCTGCTGCAACCCGTGTTCTTTGCTACTGGCGTGATCGCGTGAAGGACCCACTCGCCATGCTGGAAGTGCAGGTCAAGGACGAGAACCCCCGCGTCCGGCTCGAAGCCGTGCGTGCATGCAGCTTCTTCACGACTGCTAAGGCGGCGGAGATTGCCCTGGCCGCCTTGGACAAGGAAGCCAATCCAAACAAACCAGATTACTACATCAAGTACTGCCTCGATGAAACCATGAGGCAGTTGGACAAATATACGAAGTAAGAAGGGGAGTGGGCATTCGTGCTCATTCGATCTTCAACAACATCGAGAAAATCACGCGACAGCATTCAACACTTATGAATATGAAATTCTTCGCCATCGCCGGGGTGGCGTGTCTGACGCTCGGCTTCGCCGCTTATGCCAAGGACTGCGTTGTCTATGAAGGCAAGAGCGGCGCAGGACAGGGTAAACACATTGTCTTCCTGAGTGGTGACGAGGAATATCGTTCGGAGGAAGGCTTGCCGATGCTGGCGAACATTCTGGCCACGCGCCACGGGTTTAAGTGCACTGTCCTGTTTCCCATCAGTCCCAAGGACGGCTCCATTGATCCCAACAACCAGACCAACGTTCTCGGTATGTCGGCGTTGGACACTGCTGATGTTTGCGTAATGTTGTTCCGCTTCCGTGAACTGCCTGATGCGGAGATGAAACACTTCGTGGACTACATGGATCGCGGCAAGCCGATCATTGCGCTACGCACCAGTACGCATGCATTCGCCTACGGACGGAACAAGCAAAGTCCCTATGCAAAATTCGACTGGCAGAGCAAGGAATGGCCCGGCGGGTTCGGCAGGCACGTGCTCGGGGAAACCTGGGTCAACCACCACGGCGATCATGGCAAGCAAAGCACACGCGGGATTATCAATGAGGAATTAAAGTCGCACCCCATCCTTCGCGGGGTTACCGATATTTGGGGGCCAACAGATGTTTACGGCATCACCAAACTCCCGGCCAATGCCCAGGTATTGGTTCATGGGCAGGTTCTTACCGGCATGAAACCCGGTGATCCAGCCCTCGATGGTCCGAAGAATCAGCCAATGATGCCGTTGGTGTGGATGCGTGATTACACCGGTGAGAAGGGTCAGATCAACAAAACCCTCACCACCACGATGGGTGCAGCAACCGATCTGGAAAGCGAAGGGCTGCGACGATTGATCGTCAATGGCTGTTTCTGGGCGGCTGGCCTTGGCGAAAGAATTCCTGATCGCGCCAACGTGGATTATGTGGGCGACTACAAGCCGACCGGATTTGGTTTTGGCAAGTTCAAGGTCGGCGTAAAACCAGCAGACCTGCAGTAGGCAGAATCGACTCTGTTCGAGTCGCATTTTT